>DATFYT010000183.1:0-21383 GCA_035314925.1 Mycobacterium sp.
CGAACAGCCTATGGCGCTAGCGGTGCGCGGCGCTCACGGCAGAAGCACCGGCTCCAGGTCGCCGTCGGGGAACGCCATCTGGCCATCGACGTCAGCGGCCATGCTGGCCGCTTCGCCGCGGGCCAGGGCCGTCGTCGCGACAACCACCGCGACCACCGCCGCCACCAGGACGAACATCTGCGGCCCGGGGGTGTCCAATGTCTCGCCGAGCACGGTGACACCCAGCACCGAGGCCACCACCGGCTCGGCGACCGTCATCGCCGGCAGCGATGCGGTCAGCGTGCTGGCACGGAACGCCGACTGCTGAAACACGGTCCCTACCAGCGCCGCCAGTATCCAGGCATACAGTTCGGCCGCTCGCAGCAACGCGCCCGGGCCGTCCCGGACCACCTCGATGACGCCCTTGGTCAGTACCGCGAACAGCGCCCACGATGACGCCGACACCACCGCCAGCAACACCGCGGCGACAGCTCCCGACCAGATCCGCGCGCCCAGCACACACAACACCAGTGCCGGTCCCATCACAACGGCCACGACCATCCAGACCTTCAGCGAGCCGCGCTGGTAGCCGGCCGCCGGGTCGCCGACGGTAATGAACACCGCCACCGCCGCGGCCAGCAAAACCGCCCACAGCCACTCTCGTCGGGTCACCGAGTGGCGCGTTAGACGCGCGTTGGTCGGCAATGCGAACAGCAGCGCCGTCACCTGCAGCGCCTGCACGAGCACCACCGACCCCAGCACCAGCGCGATGGCCTGCAGCCCGAAGCTGACTGCCGCCGCCAGGCCGCCCCACCACCAGCGGATGTCACGTAAAGACAGGCGGAACAGCTCGAAGTGACCGACCTGTTCGTCGGTGATCTCCTGCGCCGAGCGCTGGCGGATCACGTCGCCAACTCCGGATATCAACGCCGCGACCAACGCGAGTAACGCGGCGATATTGACCGTCGCTATAGCGATACCCCCTCGTCCAGCCCGGCCGGAATGCCGTTGTATGCACACACCAGGTGAAAAATCGTTTCATAAACAAGGGGTAATTCCGGTTAACGCCACGGCCCGAGGTGACACCGAAAAATCTCTACGCTTCAGCGCCTGCAGTGCCAACTCGGAACGCGCCGACCGACAAGCTGCTTCAATACTGGGGAGATCCACACGGGAGTACCCAGATGACTCCCCGCGAGTGCAGGCGCCGCAATGCGCGGCAGGTGCGCGGACAATAGCCGCGCGAAGGGTAGGTGACGGCAGCTCATGACGCCTGACGAGGCACACAACGACCCCCGGCCCATCCCGCGGCCGGGACCGCGGCCCGGGCCCAAACCAACACCCCGTCCACACTCTCAGCACCCTCATCCAATTTCGGCGCCTCCCGCCAGCGATCCACATCGATTCGGACGCGTCGACGCCGACGGGACGGTATGGCTGATCACCGCGGCCGGCGAACGGAGTATCGGGTCCTGGCAGGCCGGCGACACCGAAGCCGCATTCGCCCATTTCGGCAGGCGATTCGACGACCTGGCCACCGAGGTCACGCTGATGGAGGAGCGGCTGGCCTCGGGCACGGGCGAGGCGCGCAAGATCAAAGCCGCCGCCGCCGGGCTGGCCGAAACGCTGCCGGACGCACATGTGCTCGGCGATGTCGACGCCCTGGCCGCACGGCTCGCCGGCATTGGTGAGCGGGCCGAAGCCGTCGCCGCCGAAGATCGGTCCCGCCGCGACGAGCAGCGCGCGACCCAAACCGCCCGCAAAGAGGCCCTGGCCGCCGAAGCGGAAGAACTGGCCAACACCGCGACGCAGTGGAAAGCCGCCGGCGACCGGCTGCGGGCCATCCTCGACGAATGGAAGACGATCAGCGGTTTGGACCGCAAGACCGACGATGCGCTGTGGAAGCGCTACTCAGCTGCGCGGGAGACCTTCAACCGGCGCCGCGGATCGCATTTCGCGGAGTTGGACCGGGAGCACGCCGGTGCCCGCGAGGCCAAGGAGCAGCTGTGCGTCAAGGCCGAAGAACTCGTCGACTCGACGGACTGGGGTGCCACCAGCGCCGAGTTCCGCAAGCTACTCACCGAGTGGAAGGCCGCCGGGCGTGCGGCCCGGGACGTCGACGACGCGCTGTGGCGCCGGTTCAAGGGTGCCCAGGACACCTTTTTCAAGGCACGTAACGCCGCGACCGCCGAACGAGACGCCGGGGTGAACGCCAACGTCACCGCTAAGGAGGCGCTGCTGGCCGAGGCGGAAAAGCTCGACACCAGCAATCACGAGGCCGCCCGGTCGGCGCTGCGCTCGATCGCCGACAAGTGGGACGCGATCGGCAAGGTGCCCCGGGAACGGTCCGCCGAGCTCGAGCGGCGACTGCGCGCGGTCGAGAAGAGGGTGCGCGACGCCGGCGAGTCGGATTGGTCCGACCCGCAGGCTCAGGCCCGCGCCGAGCAGTTCCAGGCGCGCGCCGAGCAGTTCGAACGCCAGGCCCAGAAGGCCGAAGCGGCAGGACGCAGCAAGGAAGCCGAAGAGGCCAAGGCCAACGCGGAGCAGTGGCGGCAATGGGCTGACGCCGCCGCGGATGCGCTGACCCGCAAGACCTAACCCTGGTCTGGCTGCTGGGTGCCGTCGGCGTCGTCGAGGGTTTCCAGCAGCGTTCGGGACTGCTGCAGCGCGGCGGCGCGACGGCGTTGCTCCTCGGCGGCAAGTTGCACGATCGTGCGTGACCACACGACGCGCGCCCAGTGAAACGTCAACAGGATGATGGCGATCCAGGCCACGACCAGACCCACACCGGGGCCCGGATGACCGGCGGCCACCGTCTGCCGCGACCAAATGGCCAGCAACCCGGCAACGCTGGCCACCGCCGAACCCGCCAAGGCGATCCAGGCCAACGCCCACAGCCGGGTCAACAACGCCAGCATCGAAAAGCCGACGCCGAAAACCAAAGCCAGCCAACCGAACACCCGTGACGGCAGCGCCACCGCGGCCGCTCCGGAACCGTGGGTGGAAAACAGCACATCCCAGCCGCGGACGTTGCCGGTATGCGGCAAAATGAACGACCCGATCAGCACGAACACCAGGATGGCAACAACCAAAGCCCTCGCACCCGGCTCGATTTCGCGAGCGATACGATGTTCCGCCGCTTCGATATCGTCGCGGAAGGCGTCGAACTCGCCTTGCTTACGCTCGTTTTCGCTCATTGCGCGCACCCCGACGGTTCCGCCGTCGCGCCCGGTTGCCCGACGCCCGGCATGCCGAGGCTTAATGGCCCGGCTCCTCCTCGGACTCGTCCCTCGTCCGTATCGTCGCCAGGCGGACCGACGCCGCTGGGACGCTGCCCGGACGCGGACGCATCACCGGCGCGGGTGCGGCGGTGGGTAATGACGTCGCCGTCGGCGATGAGGTGGTGCGGCGCGGCGCCGGTGACGATCGTCGTCACGATGTCGCCCGGGCGCACCTGCTCGATGCCCGGCGTGAAATGCACTAGGCGGCCGTCTCGCGCGCGTCCGCTCATGCGGGCGGTGCGGCTGTCCTTGCGGCCTTCCCCGGTGGCCACCAATAACTCGACGGTCCGTCCGATCTGTTCGCGGTTCTCCTCCAGCGAGATCTGCTCTTGCAGCGCCACCAGTCGGTCATAACGTTCCTGAACGACGGCTTTGGACAGCTGACCGTCCAGGTCGGCGGCGGGAGTACCGGGGCGCTTGGAGTACTGGAAGGTGAATGCAGCTAAGAACCGGGCCCGCCGAACGACATCCAACGTCGCGGCGAAGTCCTCCTCGGTCTCACCGGGGAAGCCGACGATCAGGTCGGTGGTGATGGCGGCGTGCGGCATCACCGCCCGCACCCGGTCGATGATGCCGAGATAACGCTCGGCACGATACGACCGCCGCATCGCGCGCAACATCCGGTCGGACCCGGATTGCAGCGGCATGTGCAGGGCGGGGCAGACGTTGGGCGTCTGCGCCATCGCATCGATGACGTCGTCGGTGAACTCGGCCGGATGCGGTGAGGTGAACCGCACCCGCTCCAATCCGTCGATGCGTCCGCATTCGGTCAGCAGTTCGGCGAAGGCGCCACGATTGCGCGGCAACTGCGGGTCGGCGAACGAGACCCCGTATGCGTTGACGTTCTGCCCCAGCAGCGTGATTTCCAGCACGCCGGTGTCCACCAGCGATCGCACCTCGGCCAAGATGTCCTTCGGGCTGCGGTCGACCTCCTTGCCCCGCAACGACGGCACGATGCAGAAAGTGCAGCTGTTGTTGCAGCCAACCGAGATGGAAACCCAAGCGGCGTAGGCAGATTCGCGGGCAGCGGGCAGCGCCGACGGAAACTCCCGCAGCGCCTCGGCGATTTCGACTTGGGCAACCTGGTTGTGACGGGCCCGGTCGAGCAGCGCAGGCAACGAACCGATGTTGTGGGTGCCGAACACGACGTCGACCCACGGCGCCTTGCGCAGCACCGTGTCCTTGTCTTTTTGGGCCAGGCAGCCGCCCACCGCGATCTGCATGTTTGGGTCGCTGCGCTTACGCGGGGCCAGATGGCTGAGGTTGCCGTAGAGCTTGTTGTCGGCGTTCTCTCGCACCGCGCAGGTGTTGAAGACCACGACATCGGCGTCGGCGCCGTCCGGAGCGCGCCGGTAACCGGCCGCTTCCAACAGGCCCGCCAACCGCTCCGAGTCGTGGACGTTCATCTGGCATCCATAGGTGCGGACCTCGTAGGTGCGGCACGACGGCAACAGCGAGCGCTGCGCCGCCGCGTCAGAAACCACCGTCGAAGTCACGGGGCCATGGTACGGCGGATTCACGTCAAGCCTGGACGCGCCTGCGCTTCGGGCAACCGCCGCGATCGCGTAGATTACGGCACAGCCCGGCGACGACTCCACGTCCGGGCGACTTGGCGCTCGAGTGCCGGATAGACGATCAAGTACCGAAAAGGCTTAATGAAGGCCATGTATGCCTGACCGAACCGGCCGCGTGGTTTCACATAGACGGCCATCTGCGCCTCGTGGCCGTCGTCGCTACCGCGGTTGACCCACGCGACGTGCATCACCCCATGGACTGTCTGATTAGAGATCTCGGCGGCGAACTCGTCCTCGGTGCGGTACAGCGGCACAAACGGCAGATGGTCGAAATGCACGTCGTCCGCAGAGCCCCGCAGATCGTTGGGTAAGCGATCAGCGAGGCTGAATTGCCGCGTTCCGGGGATGGGCAACCGGTTCTCGGCACCTGCGGTGGTCGATACCCGACCCAGATCGACCCAGTCCCCCAGGCGGTCCCGCACATTCCACAAAAATCGCGTGGGCGCTGAACTCGTGGCGCCAGGATCGGAGCGGGTGACCAGGTCGATCACGCTGTCAAAATCGTCCTTCGTCCCGCTGACGGCGGGAAGTCTCCAGACATCCTCAAGGGTGAAGTCCTCGACGACACTGTGGATACGCCATGGCTGCGACAGCTGCACCTCGTTCGGGATCCTCACGATACCTCCTTTATACGCGACCGTATAAAGCCTCTCAGAGCTGGCCCGATTTAGCAATACGCCGCCGTATAATGCGATGTTGTGCCTGCTAGAAAGACGCCGCCGGAGGCCTGGGTCGATGCGGCACTGGCCGCCCTGGCCGAGGGCGGCCCTGATGCCATCCGGGTCGAGGTGCTCGCCGCATCGCTTGGCGTCACTAAGGGCGGCTTCTATGGGGAATTCGCCGATCGCGACGTGCTGGTGGAACGGATGCTCGACACCTGGGAGCAGGCGGTGGTCGACGACGTCATCCGCCGGATCGAGAACGCCGAAGACGACGCGCACACCAAGTTGCGCCACCTGTTCTATCTGGCGGGCCGTCACGTCCGCGCCGGACGCGAGCTTGCGATCGAGTTAGCGGTTCGCGACTGGGCCCGGCGCGACTCCGCTGTCAAGAAGCGACTCAACCGTGTCGATAACCGGCGAATGGCGTATCTGCGTAAGCTTTTTCGGCAGATCGGCTGTGATCACGACGATGCCGAGGCGCGCAGCTTTCTCGCATTCTCGCTGTTCGTTGGCAGCAATCTGATCACCGCCCAACACCATGGCCGCTCTCGACGCGACGTCATCAGCAATGCCCTCGACAGTCTGCTGCGCGCCTAGACGCGCCGGCGCTCCCGTTCGGCGGCGAGCTCGACACTGACCACCTCATAGGCCATCGTTTGGCTGTAGCCGCGGCGGGCCAGCATCGCCACCAGCCTGCGGCTCACCTTCGCATCATCGTCGAGGTTCTCGCGGCGTAGCTTGGTCTGCACCAACTGCTCGGCGCGATCGCGCTCGGCGCCGGCGTCGATACCACTCAACACCGCGGTGATCACGTCGTTGTGGACTCCCTTGGTGCGCAACTCAGCGGCCAATGCGCGCTTGCCTTTTCCCGCGTTCGCCCGACGGGAGTGCACCCACTGTTCGGCGAAGTCGGCGTCGTCGAGCAACCCGACCTCGGTCAGCCGGTCCAGCACCCGAGCGCTGAGGTCATCGGGATAACCGCGCTTTGCCAGCTGGCCGGCCAGCTCGGCGCGAGTGCGTGCCCGCGCGGTGAGCAGGCGCAGGCACAACGCCCGCGCCAGCTCCTCGCGAGACGGCTCAGAAATCGACGGGGGCGGGCAAGACGTTGTCATCGGTCAAGCCGTCGGTCACCACCGCGCCAATGCCGAGCTTTTCCTTGATCTTCTTCTCGATCTCGTTGGCCACGTCGGCGTTCTCCAGCAAGAAGTTGCGCGCGTTCTCCTTGCCCTGGCCCAGCTGCTCGCCCTCGTAAGTGAACCAGGACCCGGACTTGCGGATGAAGCCCTGGTCCACGCCCATGTCGATCAGCGAGCCTTCCTTGCTGATGCCCTTGCCGTAGAGGATGTCGAACTCGGCCTGCTTGAACGGCGGTGACACCTTGTTCTTGACGACCTTGACCCGGGTGCGGTTGCCCACCGCGTCGGTGCCGTCCTTGAGCGTTTCGATGCGGCGCACATCCAGTCGGACGGAGGCGTAGAACTTCAAAGCCTTTCCGCCTGTTGTCGTTTCGGGTGATCCGAACATGACTCCGATCTTCTCGCGCAGCTGATTGATGAAGATTGCGGTGGTGCCCGAATTACTCAGTGCGCCAGTTATTTTCCGCAGCGCCTGGCTCATCAGCCGGGCCTGCAGGCCGACGTGGCTGTCGCCCATCTCACCTTCGATTTCCGCCCGCGGCACAAGTGCGGCCACCGAGTCGATGACCAGAACGTCCAGCGCGCCGGAGCGGATCAGCATGTCGGCGATCTCCAGTGCCTGCTCACCGGTATCGGGCTGGGACACCAGCAGCGAATCGGTGTCGACGCCCAGATTCTTGGCGTACTCGGGGTCGAGCGCGTGCTCGGCGTCAATGAACGCCGCGATGCCGCCGGCGGCCTGGGCGTTGGCCACCGCGTGCAGGGCGACGGTGGTCTTACCCGAGGACTCCGGGCCATAGATCTCCACGACGCGGCCGCGGGGCAGGCCGCCGATGCCCAGGGCGACATCCAGTGCGATCGACCCGGTCGGGATGACCGAGATGGGTTGGCGCACCTCGTCGCCGAGGCGCATCACCGCACCTTTGCCGTGACTCTTCTCGATCTGGGCCATCGCCAGTTCTAGAGCCTTCTCGCGGTCAGGGGCTTGCGTCATGGTGCTACCTCTCGGTGTAGTCGGTGTTCCGCTCGACCGGTATCGGTCGGTTGGCCGTGACGCTAGAGGCAGGGTCTGACAAGCGCCCTGACCAGCATCTGACCGTCGAACACCGACCACATTAGCGAACATGTGTTCGATGACAAGGAGGCGCGCCGTGTTGTCCGGCGAGAAGCAGTGCCGGCTAGCCGCGGT
Organism: Mycobacterium sp.; assembly: GCA_035314925.1. Classification (GTDB taxonomy): domain Bacteria; phylum Actinomycetota; class Actinomycetes; order Mycobacteriales; family Mycobacteriaceae; genus Mycobacterium. The sequence continues at coordinate 7,822 of DATFYT010000183.1, forward strand.
ATAGGTTGGGGAACGTCGACCGGAGCGCGTCCAACTTGGGCAAGTCGTTTTGAACGATATAGGGATTGTTCGGATTCAAATCGAAGAAGTTCTGGTGGTAGGCCTCCGCGGGGAAGAACGGGGCCGCCGATGACACGCTGGTGACGATCGGCGCGGGGAACGCGCCCGCCTGGTTCAGCTGGGCAATGTAGGAATCCGCAATGTTCCGTTGGGTCCCGTCCTGAGCAAAGATCACCGAACGATAGGAAGGACCCACGTCGGGTCCCTGACGGTTGAGTTCGGTCGGATCATGCACGACGGCGAAAAAGATCTGCAACAGCTGGCCGTAGGTAATCTGAGTCGGGTCATAGCTGATACGCACGGACTCGGCGTGCCCGGTGGTCTCGGTGGTGACTGCCTCGTAATTAGCTGTCGCCGCGTCGCCTCCCGCGTACCCGGACTCGGCCGCGTTCACCCCTTTGACGTGCTGGTAAACGCCCTGCACACCCCAGAAACAGCCACCGGCCAGGACCGCGGTCTCAGCCTTGGGGCGCCCCGTCGCCGGTTCGTCGACCGCAGGTGCCGGAATTGCGCTCGCCGCGCTCGCGGGCGGCATCACGGGAGATCGAACGAGGAACACCGTCGCGGCGAGGCCCACCACTGCCAGCACAGCCGCCAGGATCGCTCGAAAACGAAAAGTCGCAGCATTCATGCCAGCCTCCGCATTCGGTTGCACACCATTGAGTACCTCATACACGTAATACACGTATAAAAAGTTCGCGCACAGGATGTGGCCGCTGGGCAGCTTCGGGCCCGCACCGACTCGGTCGATTCACCACTGTTCGCGGGGGACGTCGAAGTCGACACACAGCGCCCGCCACACGTCGCGCGGGTCTGCGCCGTCCTCGATCGCGTGCGCGCCGGTGCGGCCGTCGAAGCCGGTCAGCACGTGATCGGACAGCACCGAGGCGCCGTAGGTGGCGCCGAAACGCAGGGTGACTCGCTCGTGAAACTCCGTCAGGCGCACGCCGACCAAGTTACCCAGCATGCGCGAGCGCGTCGTGGCACACCCGTACCGGGTCGGCGACATCGGTGACGCCGGCCGCGGCATGCTGGGCAGCCTGGCGGTAGGTCGGCGTAGAGAGCACCTCACCGACAGCCCTGACCAGTGCCTCGGCCGTCAACGGCCGAATCAGCCGCCCGCTGCCCTGGCGCACCACCCGGTTGGCGATCTCCCACTGATCCCCGCCGCCGGGAACCATCACCAGCGGCACACCGGCCAGCAGCGTCTTGGCCACCATTCCGTGCCCGCCGCCGCAGATCACCAGATCGGCATCCGTCAGCAGTTCGTCTTGGCGTCCCAGCCCGGCCACCGCCCACGACGGCACCGTCAGATCCGGACCGTTCAGGCGCGACACCACCACCCGTGCGCCGACGGGCAAACCGGTTCCGGGTACCAGGCAGTCCAGGGCGGTCTGGGCCATCCCCTGCGTCCCGGTCAACGCCGTCGACGGCGCGACAACCACGACCGGCCCGGAACCCGGTGGGATCGGCAGCCGTTGCTCAGTCGGCTCGAAATGCAGCGGACCCACCAGGACGGCCTCGGCCGGCCAGTCCGGCCGCGGGACCTCCAGGGCGGGCAGCGTGGCGATCAGTCGGCGCAGCGGACCGGGATCAGTTGCAGGCAAACTGATTTCGACGCGGACCTCCGCACGCTGACGCATACCGGCGCGCCAGGATCGCGCGGTCAGCGCCCGCATCGCGGCGTCTCGCAACCGGCCCTTGACGCCGGTGCCGGGCGCGAGCCCGCTACCCACGGGCGGCAGGCCTTTTGACGGCAGGTACAGCGGATGCGGGTTCAGTTCGATCCACGGGATGCCCAGCAGCTCGGCGGACATCCCGCCGCAGGCCGTGATGACATCCGACACCACGAGGTCGGGCGCCAGCTCCCGTAACCGCGGAAGGTTGAGCACGGCCATCCGCGCGGCGCGCCGGTGGATCTTGGCGCCGGCGTCACGGTCGTCGTCATCCGCCGTGGGGTCGAGCCCCTCTAGTTCGACGGCGTCGACGCCGGCGGCGCGGGCGGTGTCGAGCCATTCGGTGCCCGTGAGCAGGGTCGGCGTGTCGCCGGCTGCCGAGAAAAGCCGGCACAGCGCGATGGCCGGAAACGAGTGTCCGGGGTCTGGTCCGGCGACCACGGCGACGCGCATCGCCCTACCCTGCCACAGCCGGGAAGTTCTACTCTGGGCTGTATGAGCGAGCAGACAACGGTTGAGAACGCCCACACGGTCGAACGGTTCCTCTATGCACTGCAGGACTCAGACCTCGACGCGGCCGGCCCACTACTGGCCGAGGATCTGGTGTACCAGAACGTCGGCTTACCGACGATCCATGGCCGCAAGAGGGCGATGAAGCTGTTCAGCTCGCTGGGCGGTTCCAGCGCGTTCGAGGTGAAGGTCCATCGGATCGCCGCCGACGGCGCCGCTGTGCTCACCGAACGCACCGACGCGCTCATCTTCGGCCCGCTCCGGCTGCAGTTCTGGGTCTGCGGCGTGTTCGAGGTCCATGACGGCGAGATCACGCTATGGCGCGACTATTTCGACTTCTTCGACATGTTCAAGGCGACGCTACGGGGCCTGGCCGGGTTGCTGGTGCCGTCGCTGAAGGCGTCGTTCTGACCACGATGAGCGACAACGTCGCGCGACCTAACGCGTTTCAGTTCATTCGCTACTGCTGCGGAGGGCGGCTGCCCGACTCGATGCGGGACTGGGTGCGCAACGATCTGGCCGGCAAGGGGGCGACGGGCCGGATGATGCGCCGCGTCGCTGTTCCGGCGGTGCTGGTACTTGCCCCGTTCTGGCTGTTCCCGGCGGCGCTGGACGTGCACCTGAGCATGACGCTGCCGATCCTGATCCCGTTCGTGTACTTCTCGCACGCGCTCAACAAGGTGTGGCGCCGCCACATGCTGCAGGTCCACGGCCTCGACCCCGACCTGGTCGACGAACGCCGCCGCCAGCGCGATGCCCATATCCATGACGCCTATATCGAACGCTACGGCCCGCGATCAGACTCGGATCCGCTACGCGGCCCCGACGTCTAGGCCCGGGGTAGCCCGCCGAGCTCGTCGAAAGCCTGCGACCAGCCGACCAGACGATCGGTCGCGCCGGCCAATTCGTCGCGGTAGCGCTGCCGTGAGGCCACCAGCGCGGCGCCACCATCCCCGTTCGCCGAAGAGACCAATTGCGCTGCGGCAGTCACCATTTCGTTGTACTGACGTACGCCGGCACTCAACTGCGCAGTGAACGCGTTGATGGTGGGCACCAGGTACGACCGTGACTCCGGGGTGCCGTTGGCCGTGCGCTCCATCGACACCACCTCGGCGGCTGTTGTCGCCATGGCAGCCGAGCTCTTGTTGGCCGCCGCCGTCAGATCACGAATCTCGGTGGCGGGCAACATGTTGCCTCGCTCCATGACCCCGAGCAGCGAGAAAAATCCTCGCTCGGAGGCTCCCAGCGCGAACATCGCCGATCGTGCCGCCGAACTCGGCGGTGGCAGTCGTCGGCTGTTGGTCGGCCGCTGCGCCGGCAGCGGTTCTGCTCGCAGCCACCGATAGCGAATCAGCAGCAGCGTCGCGATCATCGCCTGCACCACCGCGACCCCGCCGGTGATCTCCAGCAACAGTGCGAACCAGCCCCATGCCGCCAGGATGGCCGTCACCACACCCCAGAACACACAGCCGGCGCTGAATACCAGGCCCCACCGCAGCGCACGGCGGCGTCGGCGCAGCAGCCTTTCCCGCGGATCGATGGCAGCGCTGATCTTCTGCGCCACCAACTCGGAAAAGTCGCTGGCCGTGTCGAGACCGCGCAGCAGCAATGTCCGCCACACCCCACTGCGACCGGACTGAACCGCCATTTCGCTCCGCTCGCCTACTGCTGGCCGATGGGCTTCTCGGTCGGGACGGCGTTAGGCGAGGCGGTCGGGGCGGTCGTAGGCGCGGCCGCCGGGGTGCCCGCCGCTCCCCCGGCCGGCAAAGCCGCGCCGCGCATCGATGCGCGGATCTGCTCCAGCCGCGAGTGGCCGGCCATCTCCACGGTGGCCTGCTGGACCTCGAGCATGCGGCCCTGAACCGAGTTCTGCGCCAACTCGGCCTCACCCATCGCGTTGGCGTAGCGGCGTTCGATCTTGTCGCGCACCTCGTCGAGGCTCGGGGTGGTTCCCGGAGCGGCGATCTCGCTCATCGACCGAAGCGACTGGCTGACCTGCTCTTGCATCTTGGCCTGCTCGAGCTGGCTGAGCAGCTTGGTGCGCTCGGCGATCTTTTGCTGCAGCACCATCGCGTTTTGCTCGACGGCCTTCTTGGCCTGCGCCGCCGCGCCAAGCGCCTGGTCGTGCAACCCCTTGAGATCTTCCACGCTCTGCTCGGCGGTCACCAACTGCGCCGCAAAAGCCTCGGCGGCGTTGTTGTACTCGGTGGTCTTGGCGGTGTCTCCCGCCGCAGTGGCCTGGTCGGCCAGGGTCACCGCCTGCCGCACGTTCACCTGAAGCTTTTCGATGTCAGCCAGCTGCCGGTTGAGCCGCATCTCGAGTTGGCGCTGGTTGCCGATCACTTGCGCGGCTTGCTGGGTCAGCGCCTGGTGTTGACGCTGCGCTTCCTCGATCGCCTGCTGGATCTGCACTTTGGGGTCGGCGTGCTCGTCGATCTTCGCGTTGAACAGCGCCATGACGTACTTCCACGCTTTGACGAACGGATTGGCCATGGATTAGCTCCGCCTTCGTGTGTCGATGCCTGCACTCGTCCTAGGGCTCAATTTATCGGTTCCACGCCGATTGCCACACCCTTGCCTCGCGGCTAGGCGATTGCCAGCGAGACAACCGGTCGAATGACGACCTTCGTGCTGGCGTCGATGTTGGCCGCGCTGGCCGGAACGAGCGCGTGCTCGCGACGCGCCAGTTGCTCACCGGCCTCGACAAGCAGCTGTGACAGGGGCACATCCAACGCGGCGCAGATCGCGCTCAGCAGCTCGCTGGATGCCTCCTTGCGACCGCGCTCCACCTCGGACAGATACCCCAGGCTGACCCGCGCAGCATCTGATACTTCACGCAAGGTGCGGCCTTGTTTGGTTCGCGCGCGACGCAGTACGTCGCCGAGGACCTCGCGCAGCAATGACGGCATCGCGCTCTCCTTCAGTCCGCTCAGCTGAGATTGTTCTTTAGGTCAACGCCCGCCGCGCCGCCATTGGTTCCCGGCGGGATCTGATTGCGGGATCTGATTGCCCGGCTCGCCCCCTAGCCGCTTCGCGGCTGGGAGGTGCCCCCACCTCGGGCCGCTTCGCGGCCTGCATCGTCGCCGGGCGGTCACGCGGCCGCGACCAGCGCGCGCAGCCTGCTGATCGACTCGCGCACCGCCGCGATGCGGATATCCCAGCGTGTCCCGCTGAACTGCAGCTCGACCACCTCGGTGACAGAGTGGTCGTCGGGCCCGGCCAGGCCCATGAACACCGTGCCCACCTCATGCCCGCCGTGCGGCACGGGTCCGGCCACGCCGGTCAAGCCGACGCCCCAGGTGGCCTCGCAGCGTTGGCGCGCGCCGACGGCCAGCGCCCGGGCGGTCGGGGCGGCCACCGGGCCGACCTCGTCGAGAATCTCCGGCGCAACTCCGGCCAGCAGCACCTTGGTGTGTTCGGTGTAGGTGATCAGCCCGCCGCGCAGCACCTCGCTGGCGCCGGCCACCCCCGCGATGGTGGCGGCGAGCAGTCCTGCGGTCAGCGACTCGGCGGTGGCGATGCTTTGGTTGCGGACCGTCAGATCCGCTACCAGCCCGCGGGCGTCGTCAGTCAGCAGCGGGTCGTCCACGGACATCCCTTGCGGTGGACACGACGTAATCCACGCCTGTGACCAGGGTCAACACGATCGCGACCGCCATCACGGCCGACGCCACCACCAGCCACGATCCCGACAGCGGCAGCACGAACAATCCGATCGCCACCGCCTGCACGAGGGTTTTGAGTTTGCCGCCGCGACTGGCCGGGATGACCCCGCGGCGCAGCACGACGAACCGCAACACGGTGATCCCGACCTCGCGAGCCAGAATCACCGCCGTCACCCACCACGGCAGGTCACCGAGCATCGACAACCCGATCAACGCCGCGCCGATGAGCGTCTTGTCCGCGATCGGGTCTGCCATCGTGCCGAATTCGGTCACCATGCCGTAATTACGCGCCAGCGCGCCGTCGACTTTGTCGGTGATGACGGCAACCGCGAAAACCACGAAAGCGGCGATGCGGCTGACGGTTTCGTGGCCGTTACCGGCGAACAGCACGAGCAGAAACACCGGAACCAGCACCAGCCGCAGCAGCGTGAGCACGTTGGCGAGGTTGGTGACGCGCACGCGTGGGACTACCGGACCGGTATGAGGTTGCCCCGACACCGCAACAGAATATCGGTTGTCGAGCAGAAGGGCGGAAGCCGATACTGTGCACCCGTGGGCGCAGCGGGCGATCCGGCGGCCGACTGGCCGGTGATCCGGCGCGCGCGAACCTCTGACGTGCCGGCGATCAAGCAGCTGGTCGACACCTACGCCGGCAAGATCCTGCTGGAAAAGAACCTGGTGACGCTGTATGAAGCCGTCCAGGAATTCTGGGTAGCCGAGTATCGGGGCCAGGTGATCGGCTGCGGCGCGTTGCACGTGCTGTGGGCCGATCTGGGCGAGGTGCGCACCGTGGCCGTCGCCCCCTCGATGACCGGCCGGGGCATCGGCCATGCCGTCGTCGACAAACTTCTCAACGTCGCGCGGGAATTGCAGCTGCAGCGGTTGTTCGTGTTGACCTTCGAGACCGAATTCTTCACCCGGCACGGGTTCACCGAGATCGAGGGGACGCCCGTCACCGCCGAGGTGTTCGAGGAGATGTGCCGCTCGTACGACATCGGTGTCGCCGAGTTCCTCGACCTGAGCTACGTCAAGCCGAACATCCTGGGCAACTCGCGGATGTTGTTAGTGCTCTGAGGACGGTGGATTCCCGAACAACGGATCGGACGGTGGTCAAATTGCCGGACACTGACGCCCTGCGCGACGCCCTGGAGCGGTGGAAGGCCGGCATCGACGCACACGAACCCGAACGGGTCTCCGAGGTATTCACCGAGGACGCCATCTTTCAGGGTTTGCGCCCTTACAGCGTTGGCCGCCAAGGAGTCATCGACTACTACGCGAGCCGACCGGTGGGCCTGACAGTCGATTACCAGATCCTTCAGACCCGGCGGCTGGCCCAGGACCAGGTGCTTGGATACGTCCACGCCGACTTCGCATTTCCCGACGGGCGCCAAGTCAGCGTGTTCCTCGGCGTGGTGGTCAAGCACAACGACGACGGCTGGAGCATCGCCTACTATCAGGCGTCTCGGCTCGACTAACGGTCAACCGGCCCGAGGCTCAGTCCATTTCGCCGTCGTTGTCGGCGCCCCCGTCCACACCGCGGATCGATGCCAGCGTGGCGGCCAGCTCGTCGGGCTTGACCAGCACGTCGCGGGCCTTGGATCCTTCACTGGGGCCGACGATCCCGCGGGTTTCCATCAGGTCCATCAGCCGGCCGGCTTTGGCGAACCCGACCCGAAGTTTGCGCTGCAGCATCGATGTGGAGCCGAACTGGCTGGAGACCACCAGCTCCACGGCTTGCAGGAAGACGTCCATGTCGTCGCCGATATCGGGGTCGACATCGGTGCGTTCGCCGGTGGGCTTGGCTGTGGTGACGCCGTCGGTGTACTGGGGTTCGGCCTGTTCTTTGCAGGCGGCGACGACGGCGTGGATCTCCTCGTCGGTGATGTAGGCGCCCTGCAGGCGGATCGGTTTACTGGCGCCCATCGGCAGGAACAGGCCGTCGCCCATGCCGATCAGCTTCTCGGCGCCCGCCTGGTCCAGGATCACCCTGCTGTCGGTCAGCGACGACGTCGCAAAGGCCAGCCGGGACGGCACATTGGTCTTGATCAGGCCGGTGACCACGTCGACCGACGGCCGCTGGGTGGCCAACACCAGGTGGATGCCGGCGGCGCGGGCCTTCTGGGTGATCCGCACGACGGCGTCCTCGACGTCGCGCGGCGCGGTCATCATCAGGTCGGCCAGCTCGTCGACGACGGCGACAACGTAAGGGTAGGGCCGGTATTCGCGCTGGCTGCCCAGTGGCGCGGTGATGGCGCCGGATCGCACCTTGTCGTTGAAGTCGTCGATATGACGCACCCGCGACGCCTGCATGTCCTGGTAGCGCTGTTCCATCTCCTCAACCAGCCAGGCCAGCGCGGCGGCGGCCTTCTTCGGCTGGGTGATGATCGGCGTGATCAGATGCGGAATGCCTTCATACGGCGTCAGTTCCACCATCTTCGGGTCGATCAGGATCATCCTGACCTCTTCCGGGGTGGCCCGCGCCAGCAGCGACACCAGCATGGAGTTGACGAAGCTGGACTTGCCGGATCCGGTCGAACCGGCCACCAGCAGATGTGGCATCTTGGCCAGGTTCCACGAAATATATTCGCCCTCAATATCTTTGCCCAGCGCGATGACCAGCGGATCGTGGTCGCGTCGCGTCGACGGCGCGGTCAGCACGTCGGCCAGCCGCACCATCTCGCGATCGGTGTTGGGCACCTCGATGCCGACGGCGGACTTGCCCGGGATCGGCGCCAGCATCCGGACGCTCTCGGTGGCCACCGCGTAGGCGATGTTCTTCTGCAGCGCGGTGATTTTCTCCACCTTGACGCCGGGGCCCAGCTCCACCTCGTAGCGGGTGACCGTCGGCCCGCGGGTGCAGCCGGTGACCGCGGCGTCGACCTTGAACTGTTCTAGCACCGACGTAATCGCTTCGGCCATTTGATCATTGGCGGCACTGCGTTTCTTGGGCGGATCACCGGCCACCAGCAGGTTCATCGGCGGCAGTGTGTAGGGCCCCTCGACGACCCGGTCGAGCACCACGGTGTCCTGCTTGCCGGCGGATTTGGCGCCGCGACGGCGACTGCGCGCGACGGCGGGCTCCGGCACTGTCGGGCTGTCGTCCGCCCCGACGGCAGTGGGCCACGCCTGCGCTTCGTCGTCGGCGTAGGCCGATGGGTCGTCGTAATAACCGTCGGAAAAGTCCTCGCCCGCACTATTTTCCATGGCGGGGTCGGCGTCGTAGGCGTCGCTCTCGGGTTCGCGGTAATCGAACATCCGGGTGCCGAACAGCGATCGCAGCGTGTCGGGCACCTCACGGATCGTGGTGCCGCTCAACAACAGCACTCCGAACAGCGCACCGATGAACAGCAGCGGTGCGCAAATCCACGCGGTCAACCCCTCCGAAAGCGGTCCCCCGATCGCGAATCCGATGAATCCCGCCGCGTTCGCGCGCCCGACCGGACTGCCCGGCGAGCCGGCCCACAAATGCCAAAGGCCCAGCACCGGCAGCGCGACCATCGCCGCACCCAAAACGAGCCGCGGCCGCGCCTCCGGATTGGGCTCGGTGCGCATCAACAGCACCGCTATGGCCGCGGTGACCAGCGGCAGCAGAACGACCGACGAGCCGACGAAGATCCGCAGCACCGAGTCGACCCAGGCGCCGATCGGGCGGGCGGCGTCAAACCACGAACTGGCGGCGACAACGACGGCAAGGCCCAACAGAGCCAGGGCAATCCCGTCCCGGCGGTGGCCCGGGTCGATGTCGCGGGCCCGGCCGACCGACCGCGCCGTGCTGCCGGTCCCCTTGGCCAGCAGCAGCCAGGTCGCGCGGACGGCCCGCCCGCAGGTCAGCCCGGCGCTGGTGACCACCGAGTGATTGCGGCGCCTGGCGGGCCTGCGCGGCGGCTTGACGGGCCTTCTACCATGCCTCGGCCGGGACTGCGCCGACCCGGATCCTCCTCGCGAACCAGCCTTTGACCTGCTCGTTCGAGCGCCGGACCGTGCGACAGTCTTGCTAGCCATGCAGGCAAGCCTAATCGCAAATGCACCATCTGCACCATCCGCCACACTGGTTAGCGCGATGTCGCGGCTTGGTCACGAAAACAGCTGGGTAGGGTGACAGCCGTCACCCCAAAGCTCCCAGGAGGCCAGCATGCCCGTCGTCGTTGTCGCCACCTTGACCGTCAAACCCGAATCAGTCGACACCGTCCGCGACATCCTCACCAGCGCGGCCGAGGAGGTGCACCACGAACCGGGCTGCCAGTTGTATTCGGTGCACGAGTCGGGCGAAACCTTCGTCTTCGTCGAGCAGTGGGCCGACGAAGAGGCGCTCAAGACCCACAGCACCGCGCCGGCGGTCGGCAAGATGTTCAGCGCCGCCGGCGAGCACCTGGTTGGGGCGCCGGACATCAAGATGCTGAAGCCCGTCCCGGCGGGCGATCCCGACAAGGGCCAGTTACGCGCCTGATGGACGGCCCTCTGAACGGGAAGGTTGCCTTCATCACCGGCGCGGCGCGCGGCCAGGGGCGCGCGCACGCCGTGCGGCTGGCCACCGACGGCGCGGACATCATCGCCGTCGACCTGTGCGACCAGATCGCCAGCGTCCCGTATCCATTGGCCACCCCGGACGACCTGGCGGCCACGGTCAAATTGGTCGAGGACACCGGATCTCGCATCGTGGCTGCTCGCGGCGACGTCCGCGACCGGGCATCGCTGTCTTCTGCCCTGCAGGCGGGCCTGGACGAGTTCGGCCGCCTCGACATCGTCGTGGCCAACGCCGGCATCGCACCCATGCAGTCCGGTGATGACGGCTGGCACGACGTCATCGACGTCAACCTCACCGGCGTTTACAACACCATCAAGGTCGCGATACCGACCCTGGTCAAGCAAGACACCGGCGGATCGATCGTGCTGATCAGCTCAGCCGCCGGCCTCGCCGGCGTCGGCAGCCCGGACGCCGGTTCGGTCGGCTACGCCGCCGCCAAACACGGCGTGGTCGGGCTGATGCGCGTGTACGCGAATCTGCTTGCCAGACAGAATATCCGGGTCAACTCCATCCACCCGACGGGCGTCGAAACCCCGATGATCGACAACGACTTCACCCGGGGATGGCTGGCCCAGATGGCCGCCGCGGTCGACAACCCGGGCACGCTGGGCAATGCTTTGCCGGTGGAGGTCCTACAACCCGAGGACATCGCCAACGCCGTGGCGTGGCTGGTGTCCGACCAGGCTCGCTACATCACCGGCGTCACCCTGCCTGTCGACGCAGGCTTTCTCAACAAGTAACTCGTGCCTCGAAACCCGACGGCGCAGACCGCTTTTGGCCCGATGATGCTGGCCGCCCTGGAACAAAGCGAGCCACCGGGGCGGCGGCTGGTGGACGACGACTTGGCGGCTCGGTTCCTGCCGGCGCCGACCCGGTGGCTGGTCACCGCGACACCCCCAAAGCTGATGCGACGGCTGATGATGGCCGCAATGGACCGCGACGGCCCCGGGCTATGGGCCACCATGACCTGCCGCAAGCGCTATGTCACCGACAAGGTCATCGAAGCTCTCGGCGACATCGACGCAGTGGTGGTCCTGGGCGCCGGATTGGACACTCTCGCTTACCGATTGGCGCGACAAACCCGCATCCCTATCTTCGAAGTCGACCAACCAGTGAACGTCGAACGCAAAGCCAAAGCCGTGCGACGCGTGCTGGGCGAGCTGCCGGCCTCGGTTCGGTTGGTGCCGTTGGACTTTGAGCGCGACGACGTGCTCGCTACTTTGACCGGCCTGGGTTACCGCGCCGACTACCGCACCTTCTTCGTCTGGGAAGCAGTGACCCAGTACCTGACCGCCGACGCCGTGCACGCGACACTCGAAAGCCTGCGGCCGGCAGCGACCGGCAGCCGTCTGGTGTTCACCTATGTCCGGCGCGATTTCATCGACGGCGTCAACTTCTACGGCGCCGAGCAGCTGTATCGGAGGTTTCGGCAGCGGCAACAGCTGTGGCGCTTCGGGTTGCAGCCCGAGGAGGTTGCGGCGTTCCTGGACGGATACGGCTGGCGGCTGGCGGAGCAGCTTGGGCCCGAGGAGATCGTGCAGCGTTACGTCGAGCCGACCGGTCGCGACCTGACCGCATCACAGGTGGAGTGGTCGGCCTACGCCGAAAAGGCTTAGCTACCGCGAACCCGGATCGGCCTGATTCCGACACGCCGCCGCGGGCGCATCCCCAGGTCAGCCCTATAACAGCGTCATACTCAACACGTGGCCAGCAATGAGGCTGCCCGGTCTGACGGCCCATTGGCGCCGATGTCCCGGCGCCAGGTGCCCGTTGTTCACCGATTCCTGTCGCCACACCAAGCCGCGGTGCTCGACGACGCGATCCGTCGCTTGGTTCCCGAGCCGCCGGTTCACGTGGTCGCTTACATCGATCGGCTGCTGTCGCAGTTCGACGCCCAGACCTCCGCGCGCCGGGTGCGCGTTGCCGATCTTCGCGACCAGTACGCGAATGGCATCGCGCTGCTCGACCAGCTGGCCGGCGGCGACTTCACCGCGGTGCCGCGACTGTCTCAGCACCTCGTCCTGTCCCACGCTCGGGTCGCGCCTTTCGCCAGTGCGCTGTTCGGTCACATCGTTGAGGCGATCTACGTTCCGCCGGAAGATCTTCGGTGCAACGCCGCGGACCGCTACCACGAAACTGGATAGTGGATCCGACACGCCGGACACAGGCATTCCCCAGGTCGGCGCCGACTTCACGTCATACTCTGGCGGTGGCCAGCGACGGGCCAGCCCGCAAATACGGTCTGTCGGCGCCGGTGTCCCGGCGCACGGTGCTTGGCGGGCTAAGCCTGCTGCCGCTGGTCGCCGTAAACGGCGTCCCCCTGGCCGCTTCCGCCGATCCCCCCGTTGTTGCCGATGCCGCCGACACGCCGTACCTGTACCTCTCTCCACACCAGGCCGCCGTGCTCGACGCCGCCACCCGCCGCCTGGTCCCCGGGCCAGAAGACAGCTCGCAGGAAACCACCCCGGGGGCGCACGAAGCAAACGTGGTCCGCTACCTGGACATCATGCTGTCGGCGTTCGCATTCTCGCCGGCCAAGGTGCACGCGGGCGGGCCGTGGAGCAACCGCGCGGGTGGCTCCGAGGACTTCATGGCCAACTTCGTTCCGCTCGATCGCGCCCAGAACTACGCGTGGCAACAGCGGATCGGCAACCTTCGCAGCCAATACACCACCGGCATCGCGCTACTTGACCAGCTGGCCGGCGGCGACTTCACCTCGGTGTCGACGGCGAAACAGGACAGCATCTTGACAACCGGTCAGGCAGTGACCTTCACCCAGTTGCTGTTCGGTCACACCATCGAGGGGATGTACTCCGTGCCGGAGTACGGGGGCAACGCGAATCTCGTCGGCTGGCAGGACATCAAGTGGCCAGGGGACATCCAGCCGCGGGGCTACACCGACGCCGAGGTCGAGGGGTCCGCAGGCGACATGGCGGCGATGAGCGGAATCATCGGTTTGCTGGTCCGCGGAGGGTGGACGCAGGCCGTCGCCAAGATGGGCGGAAAAGGCGGCGTCAATGCCTAAAGCGATCATCGTCGGCTCGGGACCGGGGGGGTCGGTGATGGCGATGGAACTCGCCGAGGCCGGCTGGGACGTCGTGATCTTCGAGATGGGGCCGAGCTACT
>DATFYT010000184.1:0-35246 GCA_035314925.1 Mycobacterium sp.
CAACCCGGTGATCCGTGTCGGGCGGGTTGCCGTCGTCAATCGCCGCCAGACGTCATAAGTGGTTGAAGGGTGAGGAATGAAGGTTCCGGGCGTAGCCGCCGTTGTCGGCGGGATAACCGGTGGAGCAGTACAGATGTTGCAAGCCGGCGTGGAGGGTGTGGCGAACACCGCGGGCGCCATGCAGACGCTGGCCGGCCCGGTGGTGAATTCGGTGAGTCAATCGACCGCCCGGGTGCTGGGGACGGGCAGTTCGTCTGACGGCAAGCCGGACGGCGCCGCGGCGACCGTGCGTTGGCAAAGCGGGCGGCGGGTGCACCTGGACCTTGATCCGCTGTTGCCGTTCCCCCGCTGGCACGAGCACGCGGCGATAGTCGAAGAGCCGGTCCGCAAGATTCCAGGCGTGGCCACCGCCCACGTCGAGGGTTCGTTGGGCCGATTGGTGATCGAGCTCGAAGACGATGTCGACGGCGACGCTGTGTTGGACCGGATTCGTGACGTGGTGGCGTCCGCGGCGGCCGACTTGGCCGCCGCCGGGCCGGAACCCGAGATCCGCACCGCGCCGTTCGCCGACCCGGGCAATCCGTTAGCGATCCTGGTGCCGCTGACCGCGGCGGCCTTCGACGCGGTTGCAATCGGCGCCGCAGTCACCGGCTGGGTCATCAGACTGCCCGCAGCACCGCGTACCACCAGAGCGGCGGCCGCCCTGCTCAACAACCAACCGCGAATGGTCTCAGTACTCGAGTCGCGACTGGGCCGAGTGGGCACCGATCTCGCGCTCAGCGCGTCGACAGCGGCAGCCAATGGGTTGACCCAAGCGGTTGGCACTCCGCTGTTGAATCTGGCGCAGCGAGTCCTGCAGATCTCCGAAGCCGAGGCGCATCGCCGCCGCTGGCGAGACCGCGAGGCGCAGCTGGCCTCACCCGAGCGGCCGCAGGCCCCGGTGGTGCCGATCATCTCCTCAGCGGGCGCCAAATCGCAGGCGCCACGGCATAATTGGGCGGCCGCCGCGGCCGGCGAGGCGTCGCACGTCGTGGTCGACGGAGCCATCGACGCCGCCATCGACACCGCGAAGGGATCGATGGCCGGGCCGGTGGAGGACTACGTCAATCAGGCGGCCAACGGTTCGCTGATCGCCGCGGCGAGTGCGTTGGTGGCCGGCGGCGGCCCGGAAGACGCGGCCGGTGCGGTGCTGGCCGGTATACCGAAGGCGGCGCACATGGGCCGTCAGTCCTTCGCCGCGGTGCTGGGCCGCGGACTCGCCGAGGACGGGCAGATGATCCTCGATCCGGGCGCTCTGCGTCGCCTGGACCGCGTCAAAGTGGTGGTCATCGACGGCGCGGCGTTGCGCGGCGATCACCGCGCCGTGTTGCATGCCCGCGGAGACGTTCCAGGCTGGGATGAAGACCGGGTCTATGAGGTCGCCGACGCCCTGCTGCACGGTGAAGAGGCGCCCGAGCCCGACCCCGACGAGTTGCCTGCCACCGGCGCACGGCTGAGCTGGGTTCGCGCGCAGGGGCCGTCGGCCACCCCCGCCCAGGGCCTTGAGCACGCCGACCTGGTGGTGGACGGCGAGACGGTGGGCCACGTCGAAGTCGGCTGGGAGGTCGACCCGTTCGCGATTCCGCTGCTGCAGATCGCAAACCGCACCGGAGCCCGGGTGGTACTGCGGCATGTGGCCGGCACCCAGGACCTGACCGCCAGCGTCGCCGCCAGTCATCCGAGCGGCACGCCGCTGCTGAAGCTCGTGCGTGATCTGCGGGCGGACCGGGGACCGGTGCTGCTGATCACCGCCTTGCACCGCGACTTCGCATCGACCGACACACTGGCAGCGCTGGCCATCGCCGACGTCGGAGTGGCGCTCGACGATCCCCGCGCGGCGACACCATGGTCCGCGGACATCATCACCGGCACCGACCTGGCCGCCGCCGTGCGGATCCTCTCGGCGCTGCCCGCGGCGCGAAAAGCCAGCGAATCGGCGGTGAACCTCGCCAAGGGCGGCACCACGCTGGCCGGGCTGCTGCTGGTTACCGGTGATCCACGCACAAGCACTAACCCCCTGGCGCTGCGCCGCTGGCTCAACCCCGTCAACGCGGCCGCCGCCAGCGCCATGGTGTCTGGAGCCTTTTCGGCCAACAGGGTGCTTCGGCAACCCGATCCCACCCCGCAGCCGCTGACCGCTTGGCACGCGTTGGATCCGGAAATCGTCTACTCGCGGCTGGCCGGCCGGGCTCGGCCGCTGACCGTCGAGCCGCTGGCGCCGGCCTGGCGCCGCGCTCTCGAGGATCTGTCCTACAGCCCAATGTTGGCCCCACTGCGGGGGCCGGCACGTCAGGCGGGGCGGCTGCTGGATGCGACCCGCTACGAGCTCCGCGACCCGCTCACCCCGATCCTGGCGGTGGGAGCAGCGGCGTCGGCGATCGTCGGCAGCAACGTCGACGCGCTCCTGGTCGGGGGCGTGATGGCCGTCAACGCGCTCACCGGGGGGGCGCAGCGGTTGCGGGCCGATGCGGCGGCCGCAGAGCTGTTCGCCGAACAGGATCAAGTGGCCCGTCGCGTCGTTGTCCCGACGGTGGCGACGACACGACGGCGGCTGGAGGCGGCTCGAACCACCGAGCGCACGGTCACGGTTTCAGCGAGCGCGCTGCGGCCCGGCGACGTCATCGACCTGGTCGCCCCGGACGTGGTACCCGCCGACGCGCGTCTGTTGGTGGCCGAAGACCTCGAGGTCGACGAATCCTTGCTCACCGGGGAGTCGCTGCCGGTCGACAAGCAGGTGGACCCGGTCGGCGCCACCGACACCGAACGGGCCAGCATGCTGTTCGAGGGCAGCACGATCGTCGCCGGGCATGCCCGGGCGATCGTGGTGGCCACGGGTGTGGGCACCGCCGCGCACCGCGCGATCTCGGCGGTCATCGATGTCGAATCGTCGGCCGGCGTGCAGGCGCGGCTGCGGGAACTGACCGCCAAGGTCCTTCCGCTGACGCTCGCGGGTGGTGCCGCGGTGACGGGTCTGGCGATGCTGCGCCGCGCGACGCTGCGTCAGGCCGTCGCCGACGGCGTCGCCATCGCTGTCGCTGCCGTCCCGGAGGGCCTGCCACTGGTGGCCACCTTGTCCCAGCTCGCCGCCGCTCAACGACTGTCGGCGCGCGGTGTGCTGGTTCGAGCTCCCCGCACCATCGAGGCGCTGGGCCGCGTGGACACCGTGTGCTTCGACAAGACCGGCACGCTCACCGAAAACCGGCTGCGCGTCGTGCGTTCGGTGCCTGCAGCGACGAAGTCGCGAGGCCCCTTCCCCGACGTCGCCGACCCGCAAGCCGCCCACGTCTTGCGGGCTGCCGGTTGGGCATCCACCCAGCCAGAGGAGGGGCGGGGGCACGCCCACGCCACCGACGAGGCGATTCTCAAAGCGGCGGATTCGCTTACCAGCGACGGTGATTCGGAGTGGAACCTGATCGCGGAGGTACCGTTTGAGTCCAGCCGTGGCTTCGCCGCGGCGATCGGCACCCTGAGCACCGATCCGAAAGCCCCGGTGCTGATGCTGAAGGGCGCTCCGGAGGTCGTGCTGCCGCGCTGCCGCTTCGCCAATCCGCAGGCCGACCAGGACCATGCCGAGTCGTTGGTGCACAGCCTTGCCGAGCAGGGCTTGCGGGTGCTGGCGGTCGCGCAGCGCAGCTGGCTACACGAAACCGAAGACGACGACGACACCGATGCCGACGCGGTCGACGCTGCCGCGCACGATCTCGAGCTGATCGGCTACGTCGGTTTGGCGGACACCGCACGACCATCGGCGCGCCCGCTGATCGAAGCGCTGGTGGACGCCGACCGCAACGTCGTGCTGATCACCGGCGACCACCCGGTGACCGCCCGGGCGATAGCCCGCCAACTGGGTCTGCCGCCGGATGCCCGGGTGATCACCGGCGCCGAGCTGGCCGGGCTCGACGAGGACGCGTCCGCCAAACTCGTCGCCGACGTCCAGGTCTTCGCCCGCGTCAGCCCGGAACAAAAGGTGCAGATCGTCGCGGCGCTGGGGCGTTGCGGACGAGTGACGGCAATGGTCGGCGACGGCGCCAATGACGCCGCCGCGATCCGGATGGCCGACGTGGGCATCGGGGTGAGCGGTCGAGGGTCCTCAGCCGCCCGCGGCGCCGCCGACATCGTGTTGACGGAGGACGACCTGGGCGTGCTGCTCGACGCATTGGTCGAGGGCCGCAGCATGTGGGCCGGCGTGCGGGATGCGGTGACCATCCTGGTCGGCGGCAATGTCGGCGAGGTGCTGTTCACCATAATCGGCACGGCCTTGGGCAGTGGACGAGCGCCGGTGGGCACCCGTCAGCTGCTGCTGGTGAACCTACTGACCGACATGTTCCCCGCGCTCGCGGTCGCCGTCACCCCGCAGTTCGACGAACCCGAGGCCGACGAATACGAAACCGAGGAAGAGGCCGACGAGGCCCGGCGTGCCTACCAGCGATCGGTGCTCACCGCGCCGACACCTTCGCTCGACGCTCCGCTGATGCGCCAGATCGTCACCCGTGGCGCCGTCACGGCGGCGGGAGCCACCGCGGCCTGGGCTATCGGGCGTTGGACTCCCGGTACCGAACGGCGCACGGCGACAATGGGATTGACTGCGCTGGTGACGACGCAGCTGGCCCAGACGCTGCTGACCCGGCGCCACAGCCCGCTGGTCGTGGCGACGGCGCTGGGCAGCTCCGCGGTTCTGGTCGCCATCGTCCAGACTCCCGGCGTCAGCCACTTCTTCGGATGCACGCCACTGGGGCCGGTCGCCTGGACCGGAGTGGCGGGTGCGACCGCAGCGGCCACCGGCCTGTCGGTGCTCGCACCCAACTTTTTGGCCAAGACCGCAGGGATCGTCCAGCCCGACGAAGTGTGAAACTTCAGCGTGAGTGACGGTGCCACCGATCCGAATATGGTGCCGCCTCGGAACAGCCTGTCTCGCGCTACGAACCGCGCATAGGGTCGCCGACGTCCTTAGCTTTTGACGGTGTGTCGGCGGTGTACTGCGTGACAGCCCGCGCCAGCTTTCTGATGGCCAGACGCCAATCATCAATCGCACCATAGACTTTGGCGCCAATAGTCCGGCGCAGCAGACAAGTCCGTCGCTCCCCCACGGGGCATGGCGATGCTTCATCAAACTCGGCATTGAACCGCGCAAGCCGCCCGATCGTGTCCTATCCATTGAGCCGCCGGTCCGAGTCAAGCTGACTGGCCAGTTACCTGAGTAGCCAGTTGCACTGTGCGCTGGCGGATGTGGGTGCTACCCCAGACGGCTGATGATGAGCCCAAAGTACAGGAGGAATCGGACATGACATCGACCGTCGCCGACTTGCATCGAGTCATCACGTGTCTCGACGACGATGGTGGTGAGCGGATAAGCGCTTTCGGAATGGATCGGGCAGAGATCTGCGGCGCGTTCAAGCCAGCAGGCCGCCCATACTGGCTGATCTATATCAGTACCACTGTGGCCGAAGCTGGCGGCCGGTCGCATTCCCGCCTGGTCCCGCCGCACCTTCAGCTAGGAAACCGGCAGAACGCTCGTGAGTGGGTTGAACTGATCGCCCACCTTTACGGACGATCGGCGACATCGTGAGCGCGCCGGGTAGGGGGCCCTGGGCATCGCCAGACCGCGGCCACAGTGGCTCCGCGCGGACGCAGCCCCGCGCGGCAATCCGGCGAGACAGCCCGCCTCTCGGCCGCGTTCGGACCATCGCTGCCAGTGACGGTGTGCGGCTGTCCGTGCGTGACTATGGGTCTCGCGCACCTGACCACACTGTGGTCCTTCTGCATGGCCTTTGCTTAGACCAATCGTCGTGGGATATTCAGATCGGTCAGCTGATCCGCAAGTGGGGCAATGACATTCGGATTATCAGCTACGACCATCGCGGCCATGGCGACTCCGCCGACGCACCCATGCACACTTACCGCATCGAGCAGCTCGCCGACGATCTGGCCACGCTCCTCATAGCGCTTCGCGTTAAAGGCCCACTCACCCTCGCAGGACACTCCATGGGCGGCATGACAGCCCTGGCCTACCTCGCCCGGAGCGCCAGTCATCGCCCCGTTGAGCCGAAATCGCTTGTCCTCGTCGCCACTGCTGCAGGCAAACTCGCCAACCGGGGCCTCGGCCGGCTCCTGGCCACCCCCGCGACGAAGATCCTCCACGGGCTCGTGCAGCACACGCCGCATTCGATGACCGACGAGATAGTTCGGGCTCTCGCCCGCCCGCTGTGGCCCGCCCTGACGAGATGTGCCGGATACGCGGCAGGCAACGGTGCTCTCGCCGCTGTATCCGCCGCGAGCATCAACGCAACCCCGTTGCCGACCAAAGTCGGGTTCCTTCCCAGCCTGCGGAACTACGACCAATACCACACGCTTGGTTCTATCTCCGCCGCCACGACCGTCATCGTTGGTGGAGCCGACAAGCTCACCCCGCCCGCGCATGCCCACGATCTAGCCGCCGGTATCCCCCGGGCCATGCTCGTGCACGAGCCCGGCGCCGGACACATGCTGCTGCATGACGCCCCGGACCTCGTCACAGACACAATCAGCCGCGCCCTCACACAATCCGGTGAACCGCCTACACCACAGGATGTTTCGGCATGATCGGCCAAAGCGGCCAAACGCCCGACATCGAGATCGGCACTAGCACTTGCACTGTGCGCTGCCGGATGTAGGTGCGGTCGCGGGTGCCTGATGCTCAGCCCAGCACGAGCAGCAGCCGACGACCAGTGATCAGTCGGGAACCAAGTGTGTCGGCCATCACACCCGCCGCACCGGATCACATGTCACGGTCCTCGTTGTTGAAACCGTCGGTTGGATTATTAGATGGAGAGGGCCTTGCAGATGACGACGGAAGTCCGCAACGAGATCACCAACCCCTCAGGTTCGACCGACACACGAGCGGAGCGACGGGCGCGTCGTGTTGCGCAGCTCTACGCCTCCGACCCACAGTTCCGGGCCGCCGAACCGATCCCGGAGGTGATCGATGCCGCGCGCCGGCCCGGACTTCGGCTGCCCGAGGTGATCGAGACGCTCGTGGAGGGCTACGCGGATCGGCCCGCACTCGGGCAACGCGCGCGGGAGCTGGTGCTCGACTCGGCGAACGGCCGCACCACCACGCGGCTGCTGCCCACTTTCGAGACCACCAGCTACGGCGACCTGTGGGCGACGGTGCGCGCGGTCGCCGCGGCGTGGCGCCGCGACGAGACGTTTCCGGTCAATCCCGGCGACTTCGTTGCCACTGTGGGGTTCGCCGGGCCCGCCTATCTGACTGTCGAGCTGGTGTGCGGCTATCTCGGCTTGGTGTCGGTGCCACTGCAACACAGCGCCCCGGCATCGGTACTGAAACCGATCATCGACGAGATCGAGCCGCGGGTGCTCGCGGCGGGCGCGGCATATCTGGATCTGGCCGTCGAGTCCGCTTTGCAGAGTGCGTCGCTACGCCATCTGGTGGTCTTCGACTACGAGCCGCAGGTCGATGAGCACCGGGAGAACCTCGAGCGTGCCCGGAAGCGCCTCCACGACGCGGGTATGCCGGTCGTCGTTAGCACGCTGGACGAGGTCATCCAGCGCGGTCGGGAACTTCCGCCCGAACCGCTCTACACCGACGACACCGACCAGCGGCTGGCCATGATCCTCTACACATCGGGCAGCACCGGGACACCCAAGGGCGCGATGATCACCGAACGGACGCTGGCCAGGCTATTCACCTCATCGCTCAATGAGACTGAACTCCCGGTGTTCAACGTGAACTTCATGCCGCTGAACCACATCGCCGGGCGGATGCCGTTGGCCGCGGCCTTCTTGACCGGCGGCACCAGCTATTTCGTTGCCGAGTCGGACCTGTCGACGTTGTTCGACGACTGGGCGCTGGTGCGACCCACCGATTTGCTGCTGGTGCCCAGGGTTGTCGAAATGCTGTTTCAGCACTACCGGTCCACGGTGGACCGCATCAGCCTGGAGGGCGCCGACATCGCTGACGCCGAGCAGGAAGCCGCCGTCGAATTGCGGGAACAAGAGCTCGGCGGCCGGGTGCTCCGCACCGCCGTCAGCACCGCCCCGCTGGCCGCCGAGCTGAGGGCGTTTCTGGAGTCGTGCTTCAACGTGCACGTGGGCGACCTATACGGCTTGACCGAGGTCGTCCCGGTGAGCAGGGACGGCATCATCGTCCGCCCGTCGGTGATCGACTACAAACTCATCGACGTCCCCGAGCTGGGCTACTTCACCACCGACAAGCCCTATCCGCGCGGCGAGCTGCTGGTCAAATCGGAGAACAGCACACCCGGCTATTACAAACGCCCGGAGGTCACCGCCAAGGCGTTCGACGAAGATGGCTACTACCGCACCGGCGACGTGATGGCCGAGATCGCACCCGATCATGTCGTCTACGTCGATCGGCGCAAAAACGTGCTCAAGCTCGCAAACGGCGAGTTCGTGGCCGTCGCGAACTTGGAAGCCGTGTTCAGCGCGGCGCCCCTGGTGCGACAAGTCTTCGTCTACGGCAACAGCGAACGCTCCTACCTGCTTGCGGTGATCGTCCCTACTGCTGAAGCGCTTTCGCAGTTTGGTGACGAAACCGCCGCGCTAAGGGCCGCGTTACGGGAATCGCTGCAGCAGACCGCGGCAGCCGCCGAGCTGCAGTCCTATGAGGTGCCCGCCGACTTTTTGATCGAGACCGAACCATTCAGCACGGCCAACGGCCTGCTTTCTGGGGTCGGCAAGAATCTGCGGCCCAAACTCAAAGATGCCTACGGTGCGCGTTTAGAGCAGCTCTACGCCGAGCTGGCCGCCGCACAGGTGAGCGAGCTTCGCGCGTTGCGCCAGGCGGCCGCAGAGCAGCCGGTGCTGGCGACCGTGATCGGGGCCGCGCGGGCGGTGCTCGGATCTGGGGGCGCGGACCTGGATTCCGATGCACATTTCACCGACCTGGGCGGGGATTCGCTGTCCGCGCTGACGTTCTCCAATTTGCTTCAGGAGTTGCTGGGGGTCGAGGTGTCGGTGGGGGTGATTGTCAGTCCTGCGAGCGATCTGAGCCAGATCGCCGACTACATCGAGACCGAGCGCCGGTCGGGGTCGACGCGACCCACCTTCACCAGGATCCACGGAAAGGGCGAAACCACCGTCTACGCACGTGATCTGACACTGGACAGGTTCATCGACGCCGCGACTCTGACCGCGGCCAAGACCCTGCCGCGAGCCGCCGGAGAGCCGCACACCGTTCTGCTCACCGGCGCCAACGGCTATCTCGGCCGTTTCGTGACGCTGGAATGGCTGGAACGGCTGTCCCGCACGGGCGGCAAGCTGATCACGATCATCCGCGGCAGCGACGCCGACGCGGCACGTGCGCGGCTGGAGAAGGTCTTCGACAGCGGAGACCCCCAGCTGCTCGGTCACTTCCGTGAGCTGGCCACCGAGCACCTGGAAGTCATCACCGGCGACATCGGCGAACCCAAACTCGGCCTCGACGACACGACCTGGCAGCGATTGGCCGAAAGCGTGGACCTGATCGCGCACGTCGGCGCGTTGGTCAATCACGTGCTGCCCTACGAGCAACTGTTCGGCCCCAATGTTGTCGGTACCGCCGAGGTGATCAAGCTGGCGATCTCCTCGCGGATCAAACCGGTCACCTTCATGTCGACGGTGGCGGTTGCCATGCCGATCGCGCCCGACAAGTTTGCCGAGGATGGCGACATCCGCGCCATCAGCCCGGCGCGCGCGATCGACGACTCGTACGCCAACGGCTACGGGAACAGCAAGTGGGCCGGGGAGGTCCTGCTGCGTGAGGCGTTTGACCTCTGCGGCCTGCCGGTGGCGGTTTTCCGCTCCGACATGATCCTGGCCCACAGCCGATATGTCGGGCAGCTCAATGTGGTCGACAATTTCACCCGGCTGCTCTTGAGCCTGCTGGTCACGGGCATCGCGCCCGGGTCCTTCTATCAGACCGACGCGGCGGGGAATCGGGCCCGGGCGCACTACGCCGGCGTGCCCGCCGACTTTGTTGCCGAAGCCGTCACCACCCTGGGGAAGCAGGTCACCGACGGGTTCCGTTCCTTCGACGTGGAGAATCCGTACGACGACGGCATTTCTTTGGACACCTTCGTGGATTGGCTCATCGACGCCGGCCACAAGATCCACCGGATCGGCGACTACAACGAGTGGATCGCCCGGTTTGAAACCACGCTGAAGGCGCTACCGGAGAAGCAACGACAGCGGTCGGTGCTGCCCCTGCTCGGCGCCTATCGCGAACCCGAAAGGCCGCTGCGCGGCGCTCCCACGCCCACCGAGGTGTTTCAGACCGCAGTACGGGCAGCCGAAATTGGCGCCGACAAAGACATTCCGCACCTGTCGACTGCACTGATCGACAAATACGTCACCGACCTGCAGCACTTGGCCCTGCTGTCAGAGCACGGGTAGCACGACGACGCTCGAACCTGAGCGGGTCGCGGGCAGACGTCGATCGGTTTTTGGCGCCGCGCGATCCCGAAAGGGCGGCAAATTCACGTTTTGGCCATCCAGGGGTGGGCACTCCCAGCAAGATCAACCCATGGCGATCGCGAGCCCGGCGCACGCGGGTCGCCATGCATAGATGATGCGCGGTTGCTGAGAGCACAAAAGGAAGTCCGATGAGCCAGACGAGTGCCACCCCCACGTCCACCAAAGCGCCCAATCTGGCGATGCTGTTTTTGAACCGCGTCGAGGCATCGCCAGACAAGGAGGCCTTCCGATACCCCGGCAAAGACGGCTGGACCTCGGTCAGCTGGAAGCAGGCGGCGGAACGGGTGGAGGCCCTGGCAGCCGGACTGCTGGCGCTGGGCATCGAGCCGGAGAACCGGATCGGCATCGCATCGACCACCCGGCTCGAGTGGATCCTGGCCGACCTGGCGATCATGTGCGCCGGCGCGGCAACGACCACCGTCTACCCGAGCACCAACGGCGACGACACCGCCTACATCCTCGCCGACTCCGCGTCCCGGGTCGTCTTCGCCGAGGACGACACGCAGCTCGAGAAGATCACCGAGCATCGCGGCGACTTGCCCGACCTTGCCAAGGTCGTGGTCTTCGAGGGATCCGGCGACGGCGACTCGGTGATCACTCTGGACGAGCTCGCCGAACTCGGCGCGAAGCGGCTGGCCGACGACCCCTCGTGCGTGCGCAAAGTCGCCGAGGAGATCCCCGCTGACCGGCTGGCCACGCTGATTTACACGTCCGGGACGACGGGCAAACCCAAAGGGGTACGGCTGCGTCATGAGGCGTGGGTGTACACCGGCGCCGCGATCGCCGAGATGGATCTGCTCGGCGAGAACGACCTGCAGCTGCTGTGGCTCCCGCTCGCGCATGCCTTCGGCAAAGTGCTGATCTCCACCCAGCTGGCGTGCGGCTTCGCCAGCGCGATCGACGGCCGCGTCGACAAGATCGTGGAAAACACCGGGGTAGTCAAACCGACGTTCATGGGAGCCGCGCCACGCATCTTCGAGAAGGCCTACGCCAAGATCGTCACGCAACAGAGCGGCGCCAAAGCCATCCTGTTCAACAGGGCATTCGCGGTGGGCAAAGAGGTCGCCCGTCGCCGCCGCGAGGGCAAATTCGTGTGGCCGCACTTGGCGTTGCAACAGAATGTGTTCGACCGGTTGGTGTTCGCCAAGATCCGCGACGTGTTCGGCGGGCGGATCCGGTTTTTCGTGTCCGGTTCCGCGCCGCTCAACCGCGACATCGCCGAGTGGTTCGACGCGGCCGGCCTGCTGATCCTGGAGGGCTACGGGCTGACCGAGTCCGCCGGCGCGGGCTTCATTAACCGCCCCAACAACTACAAGCTCGGCACGGTCGGTCTGCCATTCGACGGCACGGAGGTACGGATCAGCGACGCCAGGGAGGTTCAGTTCCGCAGTAAATGCGTCATGGCCGGCTATCACCATCTGGAGAAGGCCACCGCTGAAGCACTCAGCGATGACGGCTGGCTGTCCACCGGGGATCAGGGCAGCATCGACGGCGACGGCTTCTTGACGATCACCGGCCGGATCAAGGAGCTGTTCAAGCTGTCCAACGGCAAATACGTCGCGCCGCCGGCGATCGAGGCAAAGTTTGCGACGTTGTGCCCGTACGCCAGCCAGTTCATGGTGTTCGGCGAGGGGCGTAATTTCGCTGCCGCCCTGGTGACTCTGGACGCGGACTCGATCAGCGGGTGGGCCAAAGACCACGGCCTGCGCGACACGTCGTATGAGGAGCTCACGGAATCCGAAGCCGTGCACGAAATGATCGATGAGCACGTCAAAAAGCTCAACGCCAGCCTGAATCGCTGGGAGACGATAAAGAAGTGGGCGCTGCTTGACCACGAACTTTCCGTCGAAGGCGGTGAGCTGACACCGTCGTTGAAGGTGAAGCGCGGCGTGATCGCCGAGCAGAACAAGGAGACCCTGGATGGCTTCTATTCCTGAACCCGTTGCGCAGCAGTCGGTTCAGCTGCCCGACGCCGTCAACGCGGCCCCACCGGGGCACCTGCTGCGCGCGCTGGAGTGGCGCACGGGACTGGAGTACCTCGCCGCACTCGGCGCAGCGCGGCGAAACACCGCTTGGCCCCGCGGCGACGGCCATCCCGTTCTGGTAATTCCCGGATTCCTGGCCGGCCCGTTCTCGACACAGCTGCTGCGTGATATGTTGCGCCGCTTAGGTTATCGGGTCTACGACTGGGGTTTGGGCTACAACATGGGGTACCGCCCCACCATGAATGAGACGCTGCCGGCACGGCTGCACCACATGCGGGAACGGTCCGATGGACGCAAAGTGAGCATCATCGGTTGGAGCGCCGGCGGCATCTACGCCCGTGAACTGGCCCGCGCCTTGCCCGACGACGTCCGGTCGGTGATCACGTTGGGATCCCCGTTCCGCGGCAACCATCAGGCCAGCACTGCGTGGAGAGTGTGGCGGCTGGTCAACCGCGGCTCCGACGCCACCGAGTCCGTCTCCGAATCCGCGCTGACGCGCCGCGCCCAACC
This sequence comes from Mycobacterium sp., assembly GCA_035314925.1. Classification (GTDB taxonomy): domain Bacteria; phylum Actinomycetota; class Actinomycetes; order Mycobacteriales; family Mycobacteriaceae; genus Mycobacterium. The sequence goes on from DATFYT010000184.1 coordinate 13,005, forward strand.
GTTGTCGGTTCCGACGACCTGCATCTACAGCAAAAGCGACGGCATCGTCGCCTGGCAGTGCTGCATGAGCTTGCCCGCTCCGGAGACCGAAAACGTCGAAGTGCGCAGCAGCCACCTCGGCTACGGCCACAACCTGGAAACGCTGTCGGTGATCGCCGACCGTCTCGCCCAGCCCGAAGGCGAATGGCGCGCGTTCGAGCGCTGAACTGCGGGCTAAGAAGTCACCAGTCCATGCATCCGGACTGGGAAGCGCCGGGGGTCAGGCCGTCGTTCATCGACGTCGGCCCGACACGGCGTTCGAAGATCCGCCATCCGCCATCGGTGCGGCGCAAGCGGTCCGTCATCGCCGAGTAGACCCAGAGCGCGGGCATATCCGCGGGGTCAGCCACGACCTGCCCTCCGACGATCCTTGACGGCGACGATGCCGCTGCTGAACAGCGGACGAGAAGGTTGTGATAGCGGACGATCACACCATCGTCGTCGTCGGGATCAACGATCGGGTTGGTGGCGTGCCGACTAGTCCCGGGCACGGTGTAGGGAATCTGCTCTTGGAAGAAGCGCCGCGTCTCAATCCGGCCGCGAACGACGCCATGGGTGTGATGCGTCACGCTATCGGGAAGGAACGCCTCGACCATCGCGTCGATGTCCCAGGCGTCGAACAACCAGTTGACCCGGTTGATGAAGTCAATTGCGCTCACTCTGTCGGCTGTGTCGACTGGGCTGTGGAGTGGTAACGATGGCGCGTTCGGGGTTGACATCTGCGGGCGTCGGGATCGGGTCTCCGTCCTCGATACCTGGGCCATGACCTGCATCGTTAACCTTTCGTTCATCTACGAGACATCTGTTAGTCAGTGTGAGTTTACCCTTTTGTCGCCGGTGTGCCTGCGTCCGTTACATATCTGCCCGGATGCGTGTCGGCGCCGGCCTCGCGAGGCCGGAGGTGTCGGCCTGGCGAATTGTGCTGCTACAACCAGTTAACGGCGTACGAAAAGCCTTTCAGGTTAAGCCGATTGGCCGCCTGTCGATTGCTCGGCCGATCTGGGCTGCGACATGATCGATGGCATGGCCGATATCGATTTCTCGCTGCTGGATGTGCCACGGTCGGCACCGGTCGACGACGCTGAGGCGTACCTACGCAGCGCGATAGCCTGGCACTTCGGCGAGGACACCGGCTGCACGTTCTGGTTACGGGCGGCGCGCACGCTGAACTTCAACCCGCTGACCGATGTCAACACGTTTGCCGATCTGCGGCTGTTCCCCAACGTGCTGAACGAGCTGCGCAACGTACCGATTGAAGAGCTGATCCCGCGCGGCTATATTTCCGCGGGATCACCGCCGCCGATTCCGCAGATATTCGAGTCCGGCGGCACCACGGGCGCGCCGAAAAGGACTGTGCAGCTGCCAGATTGGATCGCGCAAGTCATCCAATGGCAAACCGAGGACTTCGCCAACGGCGGTTTTCTACCAGGCCGTGGCTTCGTCTGCATGATGCCGAGCGGGCCGCACGGGGTGGGCTACTTTTCGCGTCTGGTCTCCGAACGGCTCGGCTCCGTTTTTCACGCGATCGACCTGGATCCTCGCTGGGTCAAGAAGATTGCCGCTCGCAACGCGACCTCCGAGGTGTCGGCGTACGTCGACCATCTCATCGAGCAGACCGCCCACATTCTTGCGACCCAAGACGTGGCGAACCTGCACACCACTCCTCCGCTACTCGAGGCCATCGCACGCAACGACCAGGTGGCGAACCTGGTGAACGAAAAGGTCCGTTTCACGTTGCTCAGCGGCGCCCACGTCGACGTCGATACGCTCGACCTGCTCCGCGAGATCTTCCCGAATACGACGATCACCATGGTGTTCGGCAGCACCATGGTTCTTTCCCAGGCGACGACTCGCCGGGTCGGCGACGGTGAGCCGTTCGTTTTCGACCCGCGCACACCCTATGTCGTCTTCTCAGTGGTGGACCCTGACACCGGCGGCGAAGTGCCCTACGGGCAACGCGGGCAGGTCGTGATGAACCATCTCAGCAAGGGCATGTTCCTACCGAACAACCTGGAGCGCGACAGCGCGATCAGGTTGCCGGGACCCGAGGGTCAAGTCGGCGATTCGCTCAGCGAGGTACAGCCCGTCGCGGCTTTCGAAGGCGAGCCGGTCATCGAAGGCGTCTACTGATGCGCATCGATGCGCTCGGTCCCGACGGCGCATACCAGACCCGCAACCGCGAAATCGTCACGACCACCGCCGGCGTCATGGTTGCCGAGCTCAGCCTCGTTCCCCCGCTGTATGTTTCGCGCACCATCATCGCTCAACGCAAGACCCGGCCGCTGCCCGCCGGCCAGCGCGAAGCCGCGTTGGCCAAAGCTGCCGATGCTTTCGCCACCGGGGTGATCGCGGGGCTGGACTTCGACGGCTACGCCGAGCTGGCCAGCCGTATTTCCGGGGTCCCGATCGCGGTGACGCGTTCGGGAGCCCGCGGCGTCACCGACGGTGTCGCTTCTGCATTCAGCGTGGTGCAACAGGCCCGGCCGACGGGTGCGGTGCTGGATTGGCGCGACGAGCGCACCCGCGAGGGTGCTGCGGTGTGGGTGCGGCGCGGCGAAGTGTTCGGGGTGCTGGCTTCGGGCAACGGACCGGGTGTGCACGGGTTGTGGCCGCAGGCACTCGCGCTTGGCTACCGGGTGGCGGTCCGCCCGTCCCGCCGCGAGCCGCTCACCGCGCACCGGTTGGTTCATGCGTTGCGCGAAGCGGGCTTTCGCCCGGAGGACGTAGCCTACCTGCCCACCGATCATCGCGGCGCCGACGAGATCACCCGGGCGGCCGATCTCGCCATGGTCTACGGCAGTCAAGACGTAGTCGACCGGTACGCCAACGACCCGACGGTGTTGGTCAACGGCCCGGGCCGGGCCAAGATCGTCATCACCGCCGACCAGGACTGGCGTGACTACCTCGACGTCATCACCGACTCGATCGCCAACCTGGGCGGCATCGCGTGCGTCAACACCACAGCCGTGCTTTACGAGGGCGATCCGGCCCCGCTAGCGCACGCGATCGGCGAACGGCTATCGGCGATTCCGGTGCTGCCCACCGAGGATGAGCGGGCCATTCTACCCACCCAAAACGTCGAGCAGGCAACGGCTTTGGCGAACTACTTGGCGGCGACGTCCGCGGGAACCACGCCGGTGCTCGGCGCGGATCAGGTAGTCGCCGCGCTGACCGACGGCTGCGCGGCATTGCGTCCGGCTGTGCACCTGATGACCAAGCCCGACGTCACCAAGCTCAACGTCGAACTGCCGTTCCCGTGTGTCTGGGTCTCGCCGTGGTCGCGCTGGGACGGTATTGCGCCGCTGCGGCATTCGTTGGTGATCAACGCGATCACGAACGACGACAACCTGATCGACGATCTGCTCGTCGATCCGACCATCGCCAATGTGTACCGCGGCCGCCACCCGACCTACTACGGCGCACCTGAGATCCCGCACGACGGGTTTCTGGCCGATTTCCTGATGCGCAACAAGGGCGTTATTCGCGACTGACCCGCTGGCCGTATCTCCGGTAGAACTTTTCCACCCGTCCGGGGTGTCGAGAGTGCGCCGCGTGCCCGTCCAAAACGGATGCGAGTCCGACGACACCTCAACCACCATCAGCGGGTAGTTTTGCACGCCCGTCGGAGTCTCCCACTCGACGGTTTTTGAACTGGTGCTCGTCGAGCGGGTAAGAAAGCGGGTGCCGATGGTGGCGTCCAGGAATACCACCGGATGTTCGTCACGTTGTACGGGTTTGGCGGCGCGAGTCGGTGCGCTTCCGAAAGGGGACGATCAGACATGACCGCTGCGATGAATGGGGCCGGCGGCGTAACGCTCGCGGGCGCAAGTGTATTGGTGACCGGGGCCAACCGCGGATTAGGGAAAGCGTTCGTGGAAGAACTGCTCAGTCGCGGCGTGGCGCGCGTGTACGCCGCAGCACGTAACCCGGACACCGTCGACATCAATGACGATCGGGTCGTTGCCATTCGATTGGACGTCACCAAGCCCGATGACGTCCGCGCCGCGGCGGCCCGCTGTACCGACGTCACGGTGCTGATCAACAATGCTGGCGCGATGTTGCGGACGCCGTTGCTGGCTGCGCCTGACCTGAGTGCGGCGCGCAGCGAAATGGAGACCAATTACTTTGGGACGCTGGCGATGTGCCGAGCATTCGCACCGGTACTCGCCAAGAACGGCGGCGGCGCGGTGGTCAACGTGTTGTCGATCGCCAGCTGGCTGACATCGCCGTTCAACGGCTCCTATGGTGCGTCGAAATCCGCCGAATGGGCGTTGACGAACGCGATTCGCGTCGAAATGCGCGCAGCCGGAACCCTCGTCGTTGGCGTGCACGCGGGGTGGATTGACACCGACATGGCAGCCAATGTGCCGGAGAGCAAGATTTCGTCCGGCGACGTCGCCCACCAGGCCCTCGATGGTGTCCAGCGCGGAGACGAAGAGGTGCTCACCGACGACTCGACGCGACACGTCAAGGCATCACTACCCAACGACCAGACGTTGCTCTATGCGGACGTCCAGAAACGGTGGGACGCCGGCGACTGGCCGTGGAAGAGCTGAGGGTGTGACCGCATCGCTGGTTGTCCTCACTTGCCCAGCGCCGCGGTCATGTTCTGATTGAACGCGGGGTAGACGTCGTCGAATCTCCCGTCTCGCTCGGCGAACCGGAACCCCTTGACCCGGTCCACGATGATCTCCTCAGCCTCCGGCTGGGTTTGCAACAGCGCCATGGTCTCGCTGATGTACTCATCCAACGGCATTCCCCTGGGGTCGAATCCGTGGTCGCCCTGCAAGGCCGTCTGCACCTGCGGGGGAATGATTTCGATGACCTGGACCGAGGTCTCGCGCAATTGATAGCGCAGCGACTGGGTGTAGGAGTGCAGCGCCGCTTTGCTGGCGCAGTACGTCGGCGTCAGCGCGCTGGGCATGAACGCCAGCCCGGACGTGACATTGAGGATCGCCGCGTGTGGCTTGCCCAGCAGCAATTGCAGTAGCGCCGCGGTCAGCCGGATGGGGCCCAGCAGGTTGATGGCGATGGTCTGCTCCGCCGCTCCGGGGCCGGGGCTGGTGAGGTCCTCGACGCGCTGGATGCCGGCGTTGTTGACGATGACGTTGAGCTCGGGATACTTGTCGGAGAGCTCGATCGCGAATCGCCGGATGTCGCCCGAGTCGCCCTGATCCAACGACAGGTGCTCGATGCCCGGGTTGGCCTCGGCCACCACCAGAAGCGGTTCGAGGCGCCGGCCCGCGATGATGACTTGATTGCCCAACTTGTGCAACGACTCGGCCAGGCCGCGGCCAATCCCGGTGCCTCCTCCGGTCACCAGAATGGTGTTGCCCGTCATCTGCATGGCGCCCTCCTCCAGCTCTGCACGTCGCCCATCCTGCTACCTGCATACCCTGTCACCGCGGACCCACGGCACGGCAACCTGATAATCATGTCGGTGCGCTGAACTAACCTGTAACGGTGGCGCAGTTTCCGCGGACTCGCTACGCCAGTTGCAGCGAGGTCGACATCGCCTACCAGGTATTGGGCGATGGGCCGACCGACATGCTGGTGTTGCCGGGGCCGTCCATCCCGATCGACACGATCGACGCCGAACCGTCGATGTACCGCTTTCACCGGCGCCTGGCCTCCTTCAGCCGGGTGATCCGTCTCGACCAGCGTGGGGTTGGCCTATCCTCGCGGGCCCCATCGCTGGAGATGATCGGGCCCAAGTACTGGGCGAAAGACGCCATCTCGGTCATGGATGCGATCGGATGCGAGCGGGCGACGATCTTCGCCCCCGGGTTCGCCTCGATGACCGGACTCATTCTCGCGGCCGACTATCCCGAGCGTGTGAGCAACCTGGTGATCATCGACGGCGCGGCCCGTACGCTTCGCGCTCCCGACTACCCCATGGGGTTCGACATCGTCGACGAGGATCCCTACACGACGGTCGCGATGGAACCGGACGCCGTCGACCAGGGCTTCGACATGCTCGGCTTCATCGCTCCCAGCATGGTCAGCGACGACGCGTTCCGCGCATGGTGGGACATGGCCGGCAACCGGGCCGCGTCGCCCAGCATGGCCCGCGCCATCATCCTGACCGTCAGGCACTGCGATGTCCGCGACACCCTGACACGTATTACCGCACCGACGCTGGTGCTGCACCGCGAGGACTCCGAGTTCTGCCCGATTGACAACGGCCGTTATATCGCCGAGCACGTCGCCGGAGCACACTTCGTCGAGCTGCCTGGCGCGGATGCTCTCTACTGGGTCGGCGACACCGCGCCGATGCTCGACGAGATCGAAGAGTTCGTCACCGGCGTGCGAGGCGGCTTCGGCGCCGAGCGGGTGCTCACCACCATCATGTTCACCGACATCGTCGGGTCGACCGAGCGCGCCGCCGTGCTCGGCGACGGCCGATGGCGAGACCTGCTGGACAACCACGACACCATCGTGCGCCACGAACTCGAGCGGTTTGGCGGTCGCGAAGTGAACACCGCCGGCGACGGATTCGTCGCGACGTTCATCAGCCCGAGCGCCGCGATCGCGTGCGCCGACAGCCTTGTTGACGCGATCCGGGTGCTGGGCATCGAGGTGCGGGTGGGCATACACGCCGGCGAGGTCGAAGTGCGCGGCGACGACGTCGCCGGGTTGGCCGTCCACATCGGGGCGCGCGTCGCGGCGCTGGCGGGGCCAAGCGAGGTGCTGGCGTCATCGACCGTGCGCGACATCGTTACCGGCTCCCGGCACCGGTTCGCCGACCGCGGCGAGCACGAGTTGAAAGGCGTGCCGGGCCACTGGTGCTTGTGCGCTCTTGAGCGAGCGCTCGCGCACGTCAAGCAGTAGTGAGCAGGCCCACCCTCACTTGACAGCGGAGTCATAAGTTGCCTCGATAGGCTCGATGACATGCCACCGCGACTGAATCTGTTCACTAATCGCGAGCGCGCCAACTCATTTGGTGGTGCGGCAGACAACTACGACACGTACCGTCCGCGCTACCCCGACCGGTTGATCGACGACGTGCTGGCGCCCGGTGCGCGCCGCGTCCTCGAGGCGGGTGCCGGCACCGGTATTGCCTCGATGCAGATGATCGAGCGAGGCGCCGAAGTCCTCGCCGTCGAACCCGACACCCGCATGGCCGCCGTCGCGCAGGCGAAGGGCATCCCCGTCGAACTCGCGACCTTCGAGGAATGGGAGCCCGCGGGGCGTAAATTCGATCTGGTCGTATTCGCCGCGTCATTCCACTGGGTGGATCCGGCGGTGGCGCTGCCGAAAATACGCGGGCTCCTCAACGACGGCGGGAAGCTTGCGCTGATTTGGAACCGGCTGCGGCCAACCAACCCGACGCGCGCTGACTTCGAGGCGATCTACCGGGATTACGTGGACGTCGAAACCCGCAGCGGCGACGGCAATCCCGGCGAGGTCATCGACATGATCGCCGCGGCGGGGTTCAGCGTCACCCAGCGGAAATATCCGCACGACCTGCATTACTCCGCACAGCAATGGGTCGACATCGCGTTCACGTTTTCCCACCAGCTGATACTCGCCACCGACAAAGCGACCGAGCTGCGGGCACGGCTGATCGAACGAATCGGCTCCGTCGGCGTATCGGTTGGCGGGGACGCCGTGGCAATCTTCGCCACGCCCATATAGCTAAACGGTCGGTTAAATCAAAAGCTCTGTGTCGGTTTCCTTTTCGCCGAACTCGAACACCTTCGCGGCGATCTCGTAATCGCATGCCACAGCGGACCGGCCAATCAGCACCGGACCGCCCTTGAGACCGAGCCGGCCGTCGACACCCACATAGCTGCCGGGCGCAATCGGCTCGCTGATGCAGTACAGAGTGGGCGCGGCGCCTTCTTCGATGTCGTTGCCGAACCTGTTGGCCAACGCGGTCACCACTCGATGAAAACCCGCCATTACTGGCTTGTCTGATACTTGAGAAAGATTCGAGGACACCCAACCTGGGTGCGTGAGCTGGGTTGAGACCCGCGACTGCGCCGCCCGCAACCGGCGGTCGAGTTCGAGGCCCCAGAGCATCACCGCAAGTTTGGAGCGCGCGTATGCCGGATACGCCGTCCACTTGTGCGAGCGCAGGTGCATGTCGTCGAGGCGCAGCGTCGCCGACTTGTGGGCGTCGGATCCGACGTTGATGATCTGTGAGCGCACTCTTCCCAACATCACATTCGTCAACGCGAAGGGCCCCAAAAAGTTTGTGCCCATGGTCATCTCGAAGCCGTCGACGGTGTCGGTGCGGTGCTGGACGACTGTCCCGGCGTTGTTGATCAAGATGTCAACGTCGCCGTCGAGCTGGTCGGGGAATGCGCGCACCGAGGACAGGTCGGCGAGATCGAGTTTGGCGATCGATGTGGAGCCGCCGATCTCAGCGGCTCGGTGGGCACCCAACTCGGTGTTGCGGACTGCCAGGATCACGTGCGCGCCCGCGCGCGCCAGCAGGCGTGCGGTTCCCAGGCCCACGCCGTTGGTGGCCCCGGTCACGATGATGCGTTTGCCGGTCAGGTTGCCGAGTCGGCTCGGCGACCACGCTGTCGTCACTGTGCTCTCCTTCGTCTAGCCGAGATTAGCCTTGCGTCTCGAACTGGAAGCATGCGACCACCCGGCGTAGGCTGCGAACAGAAACGAACCGTCGAAAAATTGCGGCTTCGGTTTCGTAAACGCCTGTAGAACTTGACATTTCATTGAGGAGTGGCATTCATGACCACCGTTAACTCGACGTTGTCTCCTGCCCTGGAGCGGGCGCTGGACCTGCTCAGCGAGCCACCTACCGAACCGGATGCGAGCAAGGGCTACCTCGACCTGTTGGGCAGTTCAGCAGCCGAGGACGAGGGCCCGGCCAAGAACACTGGTCCCATCCAGGCGGTGTGGGCGTCGTCGATCGGGTCGATGCTGTACGACAACGCGCAGGCCCTATCGCGCAGGTTTCTTTCATCGCTGCAGCACCCCATCGAGTGGTTGAACATCCCGCAGGGCGGAATCGCCTTGGACGTCGGCGCCGGGCCCGGTTCGATCACCGCGTCGCTGGCTCGCGCCGCAGGACCTGATGGCCTCGCGTTGGGTGTCGACATCTCCGAGCCGATGTTGGCGCGCGCGGTGCGCGCTGAGGCCGGCCCACAGGTCGGCTTTCTGCGGGCCGATGCCCAACGCCTGCCGTTACGCGACCAGACCGTCGATGCCGTCGTCTCGATCGCCGTTTTGCAGCTGATACCAGACCCGTTCGCCGCGCTGGCCGAGATCGCCCGGGTACTGCGACCCGGCGGACGTCTGGCGGTAATGGTGCCTATCGTCCGGGGAGCTCCGGAGCTCTGGCGGAAGCTGCCCAACGGCGGGGCTTATGTATTCGGGGAAGACGAAATCGGCGACTTCCTCGAGGAGCACGGCTTCTCCAGCGTGCGGACTAAAACCATCGGCACTTTCCAATGGGTGCGGGGCAAACACGGCTGACGCCGCGGCTCATCTCGCCAGCGGGTGGTTTTCGCGCACTCCGCCGTACATGCCCCGCCGCACGACCACCGGCATGACGATCCGTTCGACCGACCATGACGGCAAGCGGAAAGCCTGCCCGGTTGGGAGAAACACTTCCAAACCGTCGCGCTGTATACCCAGCAGCGAACCCCACCGTCGGCCCGGCGCGCGGTAGGTGCGGGAGCGTCCGCCGGCAAGCTCGGCGCGGACGTTATGCGCCACCAGCGCATCTCCACGGTTGCGGGCGGAGCTGCGCAGCGGGTCGGTGGCAGCGACATCCCCCACCGCGAACACACCCTGATGGCCGGACACCCGCAGCTCGGGCGTCACGCGGACGAAGCCGTGCTCATCGAGCAGCTCCGGCGGCAGCCAGTCGGTGTTGGGTTGGACCCGCCCTATCGCCCAGAGGACTGCCTCGGCCGACGCCGGGGGTTGTCCGGTGCTCCAGTGGACGGGACCGGTGGTGATCTCGTCGCCGACAAAGCCGTGCTCCAGCGCGGCGCGATGCCCGGGGTGCAGGCCCACGCCGAGATCGGTGAGCCGGCCGTGGATGCGTTGCCAAATCCGCGGGTGGTACTCGCCCAGAGCCCGGTCGGCGGGAAAGTAGAGGTCGATTCGCTTGTCGGGCCAGGTGGTTGCCAGATTGACGGCGCTGGTGACCGCCGCTGCGCCGCCGCCCACGACGATCACCGATTGGGCCGCAGCCATCCGATCGTGTGCGGCGCTGAGGTCGGCGGCGATCTCCCCGGCCGATTGCATGGTCGGCCGGCGCCAGAAGCCGTTGCTGACTCCCGTGCAGATGACGAGCGCGTCGTACTCCTCGGCGAACGTTGCGCCGTCGTCACCCTGGCAGCAGACTGTGTGGCCGGCCAGGTCGAGTCCGGTCAGCGTGCCCTGAATGATCCGCACCCGATCCAGACGTCGGTACCTGTCGAAGGGGACCCAATAATCGCGCGCCCAATCGCGCGGGCGAGCCAATCGGACGCCGAGCTCTTGGCCGCTGACCAGTCCGGGTTTGACCGAGATACCAACGACATCGGCGTGCTTGGAGAGCCGAATCGCGGTGAGGACACCCACGTCACCCAGTCCCGCGACGACGACGCGTTTCCGGCTCATGCCGGCAAACTGTAACACGTTCTAACTATGGACCGACCGCGGATGGTCGTGACGCTTTTCGTCATCGGGACGCGGATTCCGATGACTTTCCTTCATTTTCAGGGTCCGCCGACCACCACCTTCATGCTGACTGCCATGACATTCGATCCGACCGTCGCTCTCAACGACCTACTCGCCGATGTTGACTTGTCGACCGCGGACGCGGGCGGCCGGGTGACATTCGCCGGCCAGGATCCGATGATTGCGGCTCGCCACCGTCTCGCCACCGCGATCGGCATCCCGATGATGGGCAACGCCGTTGCGGCGGCGGCCCTGCACCGCCATCGCGGCGGCCCCGATCAGGATCTGCACCTGGATCTACGCCAGGCGGTACACCACATCAATCCCAGCTTCGCCTGGAAGCCAACGCTGGCCGGGGAGTTCCCCTCGATCGCGCTGGTGATGGACAACCCGTTCGCGTTGATTCCCTACCGCACCCGTGACGGGCGAACCGTGATGGCCTCGGCGGTTTATCCGCATCAGGCGGCCAACTGGTGCCGCTTCCTCGATGTGCCACCAGACATCACCAAAGTTGCTGAAAAATTTAGCAATTGGGACGCCGTCGAGCTGGAAGACGCCGCCAATGCGGCCGGGCTGCCGGCCTGTGTGGCCCGCACGCCCGACGAGTGGCTGGCCCATCCGCACGGCTCCTGGCTCGCCGCCCAGCCAGTCATCGGCTTGACCCGCATCGGTGACGCACCGCCACGTGAGCTGGGCCCGTCGGATCGGCCCTTCGGCGGGGTGCGGGTGTTGTCGTTCACCCATGCCATCGCGGGGCCCACCGTCGGACGCGTGCTGGCCGAGCAGGGCGCCGACGTGCTGGGTGCGAGCCGTCCGAATGACTTCGAGCACGACTGGGTGTACTTCGAAGCGAACATCGGATCACGCAGCACCTGGCTGGATTTGACGAAAGAGACCGGAAAGGCCGACGTCGACCGGTTGCTGGGCGACGCCCATGTGGTGATCAACAACCACCGCGAGCTCAAACTGGAGAAGCTGGGCATCGACCCCCGCGAGCTTGCCCAGACCCATCCCGGGCTGGTGCACGTCTCGGTCACGTGCTACGGCTCGACCGGGCCGTGGGCGAACCGCGGCGGCTTCGACATGAACGGCTCGGCGGCCTCGGGATTGATGGCGATCGAAGGCAGCCCCGATAATCCGCAGCTGCCGCCCACCGGGCTGATCAACGACTTCATCACCGGCTACATGGGCGCGCTCGGCGCGGCCGCCGGGCTAATCAAACAACAAACCGAAGGCGGCAGCTGGCACGTCAGCGTCAACCTCACCCGCAACGCCATGTGGTACCAAACGTTGGGACTGGTCGACCCGGCCCATGCCGGCTGCGACGACGAGCACACCATCGGTGTCCCCGATGCCTACGACGCCGACACCCCGATGGGTCGGGTCCACATGCTTGCCTCGCCGGTCAGCTTCAGCCACACGCCACCCCGCTAGTCGGATCCGGTCCTGGTCCCCCGTGGGTCCAGCCTGCCCGAATGGTCCGGCTTTCCGCGCTCGGACACGTGACGTCGCGCGACAATTACCGTTGTGGGCGACGGAGTAGACGAGCTGGATGTCGCGTTGCTCGATGCACTGCATCTCAATCCGCTCGCCAGCTTTGAAGAACTCGGCTCGGTGCTGGAGGTCGCGCCGGTCACCGCGGCGCGGCGGTGGCGTCGCCTGGTCTCCACCGGCCGGGCATGGGTGTCCTCGGCGCCCGGCCCACAGCTGCCGCTGCGCGCCGCGCTGTTCGAAGCCGAATGCCAACCGGGCGCGGCGGCGGCGGTGGCTGCCGAGTTCGCCTCAATACCACAGGTTTTCAGCGTCAATATCACGACCGGCCCAGACAACCTTTACGCCTTTGTCGTGGCGGCCGATCAGCCGTTACTGGCGGCGTTGGTCGTCGACAGGCTGCCGGCGATCGCGGGGCTGAACCGCGTGCAGTCGGCGCTGATGACCCAACTGTTCAGCGGCACGCGCTGGCGACTCGGAGGGCTGAGCCCCGACCAGGTTCGGGCGGTAACGCCCGAACCTGCGAAAGCCATTCCGGCACACGAATTCGACGAGTTCGACCGCGAGCTGTTCTTGGCACTGCAACACGACGGTCGGCTCAGTTTCCGTGACCTGGCCGCGGCGGTTGGACGTCCGGAACCCACCGTGCGCCGCCGCATGGGCCTGTTGACCCATGCCGGAATGCTGGCATTCCGCACAGATTTCGCTCGGGTACAAGCGGGTTGGCCAACCGCGGTGGCGCTCAAGCTCAGCGTGACCGGATCAGCAGTGGCGGCAGTGGGCCGCACACTGGTGCGATACCCCGAGACCCGGTTCTGCGTCGAGCTCACCGGCGGCGGAGCCGCCAACATCTTCGTCACCATGCAGCTACACACCGTGTCCGACCTCGACCCGGTGATTCACCGACTGTCGGCCGAACACCCCGGCGTCGCGGTGCTCGACACACGCGTGGTGCTGCGGTCGCTGAAGTCCTGGGGACGGCTGCTCGGACTCGACGGCCGCGCACAAGACGTCGTCCCGATCGACCTCTGGGCGCCGGTCTGAGGATTCGTGTGCTGTCCCGCGCCTTGGCGCGCCAGCCGCTCGTCGTGGATCCTGACCAGTTCGCGGAATCCCAACCGGTAATAATGCGGTACCGGCTGAATTCCCGGCAGCCAATCGGCCGTAACCTTCCGGATCTTGGACACAAGCGAATACAATGCGGCGTGTGATGACCCCGTCGAACCCCTGGGGGGACGACCGTGGGCAGCTGTCGCAGCGGTTTCAGTTGCGAAATCAGGTTCTCAGCCGCAGGCAGGCGCGACGACTGAGTCGGCGCTTCGCGCGCGTTGGCGTCAATACCCCGCCACAGCGACTGCGCCAGATGCTGGCAGGCGTGCCCGTCGCAGCTGATGAGGTGGCCGACGTCAATTTCGCGTTCATCGCGACCCGGCTGAGGCGTGAACAACTGTCTGCGAAATTCAAGCGCCTGAAACGCCGCGGCGCGCGGTCGCTCCTCTTTATCGGCTTGGTCCTTGTCACGCTGAACTTTCTGTTCTGCATGGCCTACGCCTTGTTCAGCTTGACCCTTGAGGCCGCGCCGTTGTGAATCGCGGCGTCTGACCGATCGTTGCGAATTGTCGATTCTCCAGCGGTTCAGTCGTCATCGTGCCGACGGCATCGAAACCCGAGGAATTGGAGAACACGATGAACACATCGCAACCGTTCATCTCCGCGATCGCGACGATCGGTATTCCGGTCACCGACCAAGACCGCGCACTTGAGTTCTATACCGAGACGCTGGGTATGGAGAAGCAGCTTGACGTGCCCCTTCCCCAGTTGGGTGGCCGGTGGATCACGATCGCCCCGCCCGGCGGGGCGACGGCGATCGCACTGCTGCGGGCCCACGAGGGCGTTCCCGCCGGCGTAGAGACCGGCGTCCGCCTGGCCAGTCCGGACGCCGCCGCAGCGCATCAGCGGTTGCATGACCGGGGTGTCGACGTTGGCGAGCTGCTGCACTGGCAGGGAGTTCCGCCGATGTTCGCCTTTCACGACCCCGATGGCAACGGCCTCGAGATCATCCAGCAGGCGTAACTCCGGGGAACGTCGCCGCGGCCAGCTGCAGAATTTCCTCGCGATCCGCGGCCAGGATGAACCCCGCCTCAATCGCCGAGTCCAGCGAGGCAGTGAAGCGTTCCAGATAGTCCGCCGCGCCGCCCGGATAGAGCCGGCGCACGGTGGCGGCATCGAATAGTTCGCCGGAGCCGAAGATCGACGACATCGTGCTCTCCTCACCGCCGACACCGGATGTCCGGGCGATCGGTACGTCCGCCCACGGCGTCCTGACGCCGCCCCGCGCGAGCCCGTTTGCATCGAGGACGGGCTGGGGTGGGTCGGCATCGGTTAGCTCAATGGGTAGCGCGGTGGGTGCCGCCTGGCCTGTGCGCACCCACTGGCGGAGGTGCGGTAGCGCCGCCTGCAGAACGTAGTGGTGCTGTGGCGCGAAATTGATGCAGTGATCCAGTTGCCGACCCATCAACATGTTTGTCGGCGCGTAGGCCGCGACGATATCGGCCAGTGCCGCGGAGCCGTTGTCGATCGGCGCCACCTGAATCGTGTAGTTGTCGGCGTGTGCGGTACCGGCGATCTCCCAAACCCGAAGTCGTTGGTTATCAGGCTGTCTCGCGCCGTAATAGCCCCGACGCGGACCACCGAAGAGGTCTGTTTCGGTGATGATGGTGAGCAGCGGGACACGCAGGTCCGGCCGAAATGCCACCGCGAGCGAGGTGTTGCCGTCCAGCACGTCGAATATCGAGCCGCCGTCCAGTGGCGCGGCGGGCCCGAATCGCGAATGCACCAAGAAGCCGTCGTAGACCTGCGCGAGCGGGTCGACGGCGTTGATGTACGTCGTCAAGAACAGCGCCGATTGGGACTCGCCCAGTGCGACGACGTGTTCGGCGCGCAGCTCACGCAGCACGCCATTGCGGAGTGCGTCTCTGACGATCCGACCGGCGTGGGAAAAGATGTCGTAGGAGAACGCATCGCCGGGATGACATAGGGCGGCATACCGTTGTGCATCTTGGCTTTTCAGCGACATGTCCACGCCCATCAAGTTCGTGCCGCCCTCGACGCCGACGCGCTGGGCCGACACCGCGACGTAGGCGTAGCCGGCGCGAACCATTTCGCGATGCGCCATCATCCAGACTGCCGGAGCATCAATACCGCCGCTGACATTGAGCCACTCGACGAGGACGGTCCTGTTGAACCGGGCCGGATCTACCGGCGTCAACACCACCATCCGGGTGGTGAACTCGGCGGAGTCTGAGGCTTCCACGCTCCACCGGCCGTCGGGGCCGAGTTCGGCAACCGAACTGTAGGACGAGGCCGGTCCGGAGATGAAGAATTCCTCGGCGACATAGCCCAAGCCGGCTATGTCGAAGGCGCCCAACAGCAGTGCAGGTTTCCCCGGCACCGGCGTGACGGTGACTGACACGCCGGAATCATAGCTGTGGCACAGTTGTTTCTAGCGTGATTGTCATCATTGGCGCCGGAATCTGCGGTCTCGCGACCGCCTATGAGTTGTCGCGCCGCGGCGCGCAGGTGGTCGTCATCGAGCGCGGTGAGCCGTTCGCCGAGCAGTCCGCAGGACTGGCACGGATCTTCCGCATCGCTCACCGACGCCCGGAGTTATGTCGACTTGCGCTGCGGGCACGCGACGGGTGGCAGCGCTGGGAGGCCGAATTCGGCGTAGGGCGACTGCTCGGTGCTGAAGGATTCGTTGCTGTCGGCGCCCGCGAGGATATCGCCGCGGCAATGACGAATGCCGGTGCCAGCTTCTCCAGCCTCGACCAGCCCGCCATCATGGCCCGGATTCCTTTTCTGGCTGCGCCGTGGCAGAGCGGACTTTTCGATCCGCTCGGCGGCAGCCTGCGCATCCGCCGCGCGCTGACCGCCTTGGCGCGGCGGGTCGATATCCGGTGCGACGCCGCCGTGTCGGTGGACGACGACGGCACGACAACTCTGGTCGACGGCACCGTTATCCGAGCCGACCGCGTGCTGATCTGCGCGGGAGTCCAGACACCGGCACTGTTCGGTCCGCTCGACGTCGAATTCGCCCCGCACACCCGCTTCACCTACAAAGGCGCCGACGCGATCGGTGCGGCGTGCCTGTCCGCGCCCGAAGGCTACGGGCTGCCCGTCGGCAGCACCGGGCGTTGGGCGTTCGGACAGGACGTGCCGGACCCTGTGGGTGTGCGCGCACTGTTCCCGTCGCTATCACCGGTTAGCCAAGTGGATTGCGTCACCGTGCGTGCACCGTGGCTCGACGCCGGCGGCGACGGCTGGACGGCGGCGCGCCGCGGGCGCGTCGTCGCGTTCGTTGGCAGCAACCTGATGAAATTCGGGCCACTGCTCGGCGACCTGCTCACCCAGGCTGTACTGAGTGACGGTCTTCCCGACGACCTGGTTCTCACTCAGCCGTAACGGATTGCAGCACAATGCATTTAAATTAGAGGCGTCGCGAGTCCATCCGCACCGCGGCCGCGACGGCCTGCGGCGCTTCGGATTCCGGATAGTGGCCGACACCGGGGAGTTCCGTCACCGCGGCGCGCGGCGGGACCTTGGTTCCCTGCCACTGCGGCCACTGCCATTTGCTTGAGTATGCCGGTAGGCCACTGAGCGGTTCGGGGCAGACCTCCGCGTAGCCAGACTTACGGCTGCCACCACCACGTCGGGTTGGTGGATTTGGACGTAGTGGTCGCTGCCGGTCGCGAAGAAGTGTGGTGTTTGCGGCCGCAGGGCAACGAGATCCGACGTGGCTTGCTGCCACGCCTGTTCCAACTTCACGCCCTGTTCGGGCGGGACGGTCGCGGGAATCCCGAACGGCTCGGTTCTCGACAGCACGACAGTGGCGACGGGCGGGAACGGAGGAGCCGCAGCGACCTGCGTGACGCTCTTGTCGATGTCGATCACCTCGAACGAAGGCGAATCGGTGAACTGCGGCAACGGTTCATCCAACTGTTGCCGATAGGTGGGCCAGTCCGACCCCATCAGGCTGGGTATGTCGACGGCGAAGGCATCGACGAACACCAATGCGCGCACCTGGTCGGGGTAGGTCTGGGCGTACAGCCGGGCGAACAGACCGCCCAGCGAGTGACCCACCAGAATGTAAGGGCCCGGAACGCGTGCGGCGGCGAGTAACGCATGCAGATCGATGACAACGTCATGCGCGGTGCGTGGCATTGCCACCGGTGAACTGCGGTCGCTAATGCTGGGTGGGTCAGGATAGCGCAAGGTCCCGGGCCGGTCGTAGGCGCAGACGCGGTGATCGCCGGCGAGCGCGGGCAGGACGGCGGGCCCCACCGCAGGCGCGGCGGCGTCAGAGTAACTCCACGGATCCGACGAATTGTGATAGCCGGATTCCAAAACCACTGTCGGGCCGCCCTTTCCGTGACACTCAAGATAAAGGTGCCGCCCGTTACCGATCTCAACCGTACCGGCGAAGTCTCCCTTTTCGCCTGATGCTCGGTCGGCGGCGCACCCCACCAGCGTTAGCAGCAACGCGACGGTTAACAGGAATCGACGGATTCCGTCAGTGATGGCCGCCGGATGAGGCATGAATTTCCCGATCTTCCCGATTGCCTGCATCGGGTCATTGTGCGGGCACGCAACACGTTTGCCCGCGACTGACCGCGGCATTGCGCGGAAACTCTGCCCGTTCCAGCGTCCTCACCGTCCCTTACGTGTCGGGCGTCGAGTCGGCGGCGGTCGACTTGGCTCTAGCGGCGGGTTGGGAGATTGAAACACCGCAGTGCATTGGGATCCTGGTATGCCACAACGCGAGACACACCCTCGGGCACGATGGCGAGCACATGCAGCGCGTGCAGGTGGCGCTCCCCACCACGAGCTGCCATGTACAGCGCCACGGCCGCTTGTCCATTGGCCGATGTCCTCACTACCGAGGCTTGTCCCAACTCCCGCATTCGTGCCGCCAGGAAGGTGCCGATGACCGCGCTACCTTGAAACCAGACGCTCAAGGGTGGCATCTCGAACACCGCATCCTCGGTCAGGACCGCGACCAGGGTTTCGACGTCGGCATTTTCGAATGCCGCCACGTATCGGTCGAGCAGCGCTCGCTGTCGCGGCTCGGACGGTTCGACCAGAGTGTTGTGATCGGCGGGAAGACGCGCACGCGCCCGCTGCAACGCACTGTTGACCGCCGCCACGCTGACATCCAGCAGAGACGCAACTTCTGATGAGCGCCACTGCAATACGTCACGCAGAATGAGCACCGCCCGCTGGCGCGGGGGAAGAACCTGCATCGCCGCAACGAAGGCCAACCGCGTCGTCTCGCGCGCCACCACCACCCCGGCCGGATCATCCAAGGTGCCGGCGAGCAGCGAATCGGGAGCGGGCTGCAGCCACGTGATTTCGGGTGACGCCGCGCGAATCGCTACCCCGGGGTTCGCCGCCGGCGCGCTCAGGTCCGATGGCAATGGGCGGCGGTTGCGTCGCGCAACGGCCTTCACGAACGCCCGTGTCGCGATGCGATATAGCCAGGTACGCACTGAGGAGCGCGCTTCAAAACGCTCGTACGCGCGCCAGGCCTCCAGATAAACGTCCTGCACGATTTCTTCGGCATCGTCAACCGATCCGAGCATGCGGTAGCCGTAGGCAACCAACTCCCGTCGAAACGGCTCCGCAACCAGCCCGAAGTCATCGCCGTCGATATCACCGTCAGTGATGGTTTTCATGAGTCGCTGCCCCGTACCTGTCGTGCCACGGCCACTCGTCGATTTCCACGCCATTCTTCCCTAGGTGCGCTATCCGCTGTTTTCATTGGTGTCCTTGCTGGATGTATCGGCCGCGGATCGTTGTCTCGGTCAAAACCGAGGGCCTGGAGACGGGTAGGAACCGATCAGTACGGCCCGGGTCACGATCGGCGGTGCTGCCAGGCGGTCGCCGAGTTCCCGGTGAAAGTTCCGGTAGGCGCTGCACTCGGCAAACGGATCGGTCGTGCCATCGAAAACGGCTACGTGTATAAAGCCGGTACCGTGGTCGAATCGGAACACCTGGTAGTGGAGTCCTCCCGGGTCCCGCGCAGCCAGTTCGACCAGTACGTCCTCGATCAGTTGGCAGTTGCGTTCGGTCGAGACGGTGGTCGTGCGGTACTGCACCACAGCCGCTCGGGTCATATCGCTCACCTCCCGTCAATACAGAGGCCGCGCGATCCCCAAACTCATCGGCGCCACCCTGGCGCGTGGGTCGCCTGTCGGATGGACGTGGCCGCTAACGGAGGTCGGTGTGTGGACGTCATCGGTGCCGGGCGATCTCCGATGAGTTTCTGTTGTGGAACGCCTCTATACATGTCGGGCGTGGTCGCGATGAGTGGATCGATCGTGGTGCGCCCCGACCAACACAACGGGCGCACGTCGCTCTCGGTGCGTGTCAACCTCGAAGGAGTCGTGACAAAAATGATCGTGGAATCGGCCAGGAAGCTGGCAGCATTCAAGATTTTCCTTCGCGTCTATGGCGTACTCACACTGATCATCTTCTCGCTGCTCTTTGTGGGAGTCCTCGTTGAGGCACCCTTGCTCTCCGAACACGGGGGTGCTCTGAACTGGACCATCTGGAACGATGTCCGGTTCGGCAATGAGCACAACCACGTCCCTCCCATGTTGATGATCATCTACATCGTGTGGGGAGTTTTCCTGATCCGCGCGGGCCGTAATCCTCAGGCCTACTTGTCATTTCTCAGCTTCACAATGTGGGCGAACCTCGCTCACGGGGTCCTCATGGCCGGGCAGGCCGGCATGGACATCGACAGGTACTGGAGCAAGTTCTTCACCGATATCCCGTTCATCCTGATCCTCGCACTCGGAATTTACCTGTTGCGGCCAACTGCCGACTCGCAAAAATCTTCGCCAGAAGCGCGTGTTCGAACCGTGGCGCAACATGATTCGTGAAAGCGCGTGACCGCCCGTCATCGACGGGACCCGTCGGATTCGTCGCCCACCCACCAACCACTGTTGAGATCGAGAGGTAGTAAACAATGACCGACAAGACTGACCTGTTGCTGATCACCGGCGCCACCGGCAAGACCGGAGCCCCGACCGTGAGATTGTTGCGCGAGCGCGGGTTTCGCATCCGGGCGTTCGTGCATACCCTCGACGACCGCGCAACGCGGCTGCAAGAGCTGGGCGCCGAAGTCGTTCAAGGCGATCTGCTCGACTTCGACGCGGTAAGTTCCGCCGTGGTCGGGGTCACCGCGGCATACTTTTGCTGTCCGCCCGACCCGCCCAGGTTGCTCGAGGCCACCGCGATTTTCGCGCAAGCCGCGAGCGAGGCCGGTGTCGGCGCGGTGGTGAACATGTCGCAGATTTCGGCGCGCCGCGACGGGTACCCCGGGGCGCGCGACCACTGGATCGCCGAACGTCTACTCGACCGAACACAGTTGATCACGACGCATCTGCGGCCGACGATGTTCGCCGACCAGCTCACCTGGCAATGGGCGCGCCACGACGGGCAGGGCATACTGCGCCTGCCATTTGGCAACGGCCGCTTCGCCCCGATCGCCAGTGCGGACCTAGCCAGAGTTATCGCAGCCGTCCTGGCCAACCCAGGACCACACGACCGTCAGGTCTATCCGCTGTACGGTCCCGAGGAGTTGAACCTCGACGCGATCGCGCAGAAAATGGCGCAAACGTTGGGCATTCCGGTGCGTTACGAACCTGTAGGCATCCCATCTTTTGCGGCCGCGCTGCGGGCGCAAGGGGCGTCTCCGTACCTCGTGCAGTACCTGAGCAATGTTGCTCGTGCCTTTCAGAACAACATGTTCGCCGGCACCAACAACCTTGTCGAGGTCATCAGCCGCACGTGTCCGATGACAGTCGAGCAGTACACCGCCGCAACCCGGGCCGCGTATGAGTCCGACGGCCAGTACGCGGCATGGGCATCAGTGGCCTAGCGCACCGAAAAAAGAAGAGCTGTTTGTGGCTGCGGTCGCCAGCAAACCTGTTACGCCGCCGCCACCTTACGGGGCCGAGCACCAGCAACCGGTATCGGGCTGTTGCTCACCACGCTCAACCCGCCAAGGCGCCGCCATGAGCGGATAGCGTTGCGGGTGACTTCCAGGATCCGGGCCGCGCCGGCATCTCCGTTTGCCAGTCTGTGCGCGCGCAGGGCATTGCCGGTTACGGCATCCAAGGTGTCCCAGTCGTCGGTCTCAATCAGCGCGGTCGATTGGTATGCAGCGCGGATCGCATACAGTTCGGTGCCCTGTGACGTCTCACTGACTGTGCGCGCGTTGCGCGCAGCGCTGTCCCACTCGGCGATCGGCGGCGTGTCGCCAGGGGCCAGTCTGCGATGCAACTCGGCGATGTCGGTGATTGCCTCGGCCGCTGCGTCGTCGGCGTATCGAACGACGCCCCAGGGCGGACTGATCAGCAGTTTGGTCACCCAGATGTGCATGACGTCGTCGGCAACGTCGGCGGTGCCCACCGTCAGCCAACCGAGGTCGAGCACCAGGAGGCTGTCTTCTGGTGACAGGTAACCGTGGGGCCCGGCCAGCAGGTCGTTGCACAGCTGGACGAAGGAGGCCAACGGGCGCGCGGACGTCGCAGGGAAGTCGGTGATCTGCTCGTCGCCGTTGATGTATGAAATGGCGTTCATGGCACACCCTTTGCCCGATCCGGGCTGGTGGGACCCCCTGGCCAGTCGCAACGGATGGGTAATACGTTCAAGGTCCATTTAACTTGCTTCCTAAGCGTTTTCGAACTTAACGGCCCACAGTCGGAGACGGCTATTTTATGGCAAGCGAAGTCATGAACCGTCGCGACACGACGGACAACCGTGATCGGACGTCTCAGCCGAGAGGCTTACAACTCATCTGAGAAATCGGCGGTGAGCCAGCGGTCGGGGCGGACGGTGAACAGCACAGTGTTCTGCCCCTCCATGCTGCGGACGAACGCGCGTCCGCCTTCTTCGCCGAGGTAGCGGATGGCGATGGCTTCGCGCACCTCCACCGGGGTGGGCGTCGTGTCGACGACGGTGCCCTCCACGACCACGTATTGGTACGGCAGCTCCTCGTGC
>DATFYT010000185.1:0-10790 GCA_035314925.1 Mycobacterium sp.
GCGGCGGCGGAGGCGGCGGGCACCGCTGAGGTGGTCCGCCGGGTGCGTCCCGGGGTAGTGTCGCGATATGAAGGGTCAGCGGGGGCGACCAACTTCTGACCACAACTTCATATAGCCCAGCTAACTTCGTTGGCGGTAACGCTGCACCCCTGTGCGGCGATCAATCTTGTGGTGGGGAGCCCGGTTGTTGCGCTGCCCATCGCAGTACGTGGACGGCTAGCAAACAACATGGAGGAGTGTTGGACACCGTACTTGGTGTGTGTATGGCACCCACGACGGTCCGCATGGTGCTGGTTGAGGGCGAAAACGCCGACGGCGTCACCGTCGATGAGGAGAACTTCGGTGTCGCCGACGGCGAAGACCCGGCAACTTTCAGCGCACCTAATCAGGTCGTTGCGGCAATTCTGGGCACTCGGGAAGGTGCCGACGAGGCCGGCTATCAGCTGTTGTCGACCGGTGTGACGTGGACTGACCAGCAGGAAGCCGCCGAATTACGTGATGTGTTGACGGCCCGCAAGGTTGAGAACGTCATGCTGGTTTCGGCGTTCTTGGCTGCGGCGGCGTTGGCTCAGTCGATGGGCAGCGCGACCGGGTATGCCCGCACCGCGCTGCTGTACATCGAGCCCGATTCCGCGACGTTGGCGGTGGTGGAGACCACCGACGGCTCGATCACAGATGTCCGCCGTGAGTTGCTGCCGGAGGACGACGACCAGGCCGTTGCCGCCCTGGTCGGGCTGGTTTCTGCCGCCGAGGCGCTTGAGGAGCACCCCGAGGGCCTGCTGGTGGTGGGTTCCGGCGTCGACGTCCCACTGATCAAGCCGGCGTTGGAGGCGGCGACGTCGCTTCCGCTGAGAATCCCGGAGCAGCCCGACACGGCGCTGGCCAAAGGGGCCGCGTTGGCGTCGGCGAGCGCGCCGCTATTCGCGTCGTCGACTGCTGCGCTGGCCTACGCGCTGGATCCGGGCACCGGTTCGGTGAGTCAACACGCGCTCGCGCCGGGATATCTGGCCGTCGCTGAGGCTGCCGCGGGCGTCGAGCCGGGAGCGGATGCGTTGGCCTATAGCGCCGTCGCAGACGACTCGGCCGCGATTTACACCCAAGAGGGTCCGGACGCCTACACCGACGTCGATGAAGAAGACTTCACGACCGGCATGTATCCCGACTTCACGATGGCAGGGCTCGAGCAGCCGACTCGCACGCCGTTTTTCGCGGCGATGAGCGTCATGATCATTTTCACCGTCGGCGTCGTGGCACTGGTGATTTCGCTGGCGTTCAGCATTCGGCCGTCGGTCAGTTCCCGGCCCAGCCTGAGCCAGAATGTGGTGGCCCCCAGGCATGTCGTGGCCCCGGCGCCGAAGGCGCTGGTGCCGGTGCAACCCGCACCCGCCCCTGTGCCGGCGCCGGCTCCGGTAGCCGCTCCAGCGCCGGTCCACGCTGTTGCTCCGGTGCCCGCACCCGTTCGGGTGCCGGCTCCCGCTCCGGTGCCAATTCTGGTCCCTCCGCCGGCTCCACCCCCGCTCATACC
This sequence comes from Mycobacterium sp., assembly GCA_035314925.1. GTDB lineage: Bacteria > Actinomycetota > Actinomycetes > Mycobacteriales > Mycobacteriaceae > Mycobacterium. Next base: position 1,526 of record DATFYT010000185.1, read on the forward strand.
GCCGATCCTTCCGCGAATCTTCGGGCCCCCGCTGCTCGGACCGCCGGAAGGCCCGTGGGGCCACGGCGACGATGACGGTGGCGGTTGGGGCCACGGTGGCGGCGGCTGGGGCCATGGCGGTTTCGGTGGTGGTCACCACGGCGGCGGCTTCGGTCACGGCCGCGGGTAAGTCTGGGCGCTTCTGCGGTCAACCGTGGCCACCCGGTCCGGCCCTAGGTACTGTCGAAGTGTCAAAGACCGGGGGAGCGGTCCGTGTCGCTCCTGCCAGAATGCGAGGAACTCGGCAATCCCGCAGTGCACTGGCTCGGCACGGTGATCAGTTCCCGGTGGGCCCGGTCCGCCGCAAGCGAACAGCTTTGGAGGAAGAGTGGACACCGTACTTGGCGTCTCGATGGCGCCCACTGCGGTCCGCATGGTTCTCGTTGAGGGCGAAAACGCCGACGGCGTCACCGTCGATGAAGAGGGCTTCGCCGTCAACACGGCCGACGCGCCAACCGTTAGCGCGGCCGACCAGGTGGTCTCAGCGATCCTTGGCACCCAAGAAGGTGCCTCCGAGAGTGGTTACCAATTGCGGTCGACGGGTGTGACCTGGACGGATCCGGTTGAGGCCGCGGCGCTGCGTGACGCACTGGCGGCGCGCAAGGTCGAGAACGTCATGCTGGTCTCGTCGTTCCTGGCCGCCGCCGCGCTGGCACAGGTTGTGGGTAACTCCGTCGGCTATGCCCAGACGGGCCTGCTATTTGTCGAGCCGGACACCGCGACGCTGGCCCTGGTCAACACCGCCGACGGGTCGATCACCGACGTGCACCGCCAGCCGCTGACCCCCGGCAGCGATCCCATCGCCGAGCTGTCAGCGATGGCGTCCGGCGCCGAGGCGCTGGAGACGCGGCCTGATGGTCTGTTCGTCGTCGGTTCCGGCGTTGACATCGCGCCGATTAAGCCGCATTTGGAGGCGGCCACCGCGCTGACGGTGAATGCGCCCGAGGAGCCGGAAACAGCGCTGGCTCGGGGTGCGGCGCTGGCATCGGCCAATGCGCCGTTGTTCTCCTCGTCGACCGCTGCACTGGCCTATGCCCAAGATCCCGGCACCGGTGCGATCGACCCATACGCCGTGGCTCCCGGGTTTTTCGACGTCGCCGCCGACGGCGCATCCGGTGAGCAAGCCCTCGCCTACAGTGCGGTTGGGGACGAGGACGCCAATGCCTACACCGCATTCGCGGACGAGCAAGAGTTTGCGACCGGCAGCTATACCGGCGTCACCAGCGTTATTCCTCGGGACGGCGGCCGCCGACCGCTGTTCTTGGTGGTGAGCGCGGTCGCGGCGATTTTCGTGGTCGGGGCAGCGGCACTGGTGGTCGCGCTGGCGATCCTTATGCGGCCGACGGCAGCCGTCCGGCCCGAACCAGGCCACAATGCGGTTGCCCCGGCGAAGCCGGCGCCCGCCGCACCGGCAGCCCCAGCTCCTGCCGCTGTCCCGGCTCCGGCGCCCGCTCCTGTCGCCCCGGCTCCCGCTCCGGCAGCCCCAGCGCCTGCTCCCGAGGCTCCGGCGCCCGAGGCTCCAGCCCCAGAACCTGCGGCACCCGTGCCGGCTCCGGCCGCCCCGGCTCCAGAACCGGCGGCTCCGGCTCCTGCACCGGCTGCGCCCGCGCCGGCGCCTGCTCCTGTTGCGCCGGCTCCCGTCCCGATTCCAATTCCGATTCCCATAGGTCCGGGGCTCGGGCCCTGGGGCCACGGTGGATATCCCGGCGGGGGTGGATACCCGGGCGGTGGCGGTTACCCCGGCCCCGGGGGAAACCCCGGCGGCGGAGGTTACCCCGGCGGTGGCCACGGCGGCTTCGGGGGCGGCCACGGCGGGTTTGGTGGCGGAGGCCACGGCGGCTTCGGCCACGGATTTGGTATGCCGGGCCTGGGTTTTTAGCCTCCGACAGCAAAGCGTCACCTGACGTTTGCCCGCCGCTCAGAAGAGCGATGCCATTAGCTCATTGCGGCAACTTACACACGGGTGTATGAGGTGCTCCGTCTTTGGTACGGGCTATCTTGGTGCCACGCACGCGGCCGGAATGGCCGCGCTGGGGCACGAGGTCGTCGGCGTCGATATCGATCCCGGTAAGGTCGCCAAGCTGGCCTCCGGTGACGTTCCGTTCTACGAGCCGGGCCTGCGAGAGATGTTGAGCGACAACATCGCAGCTGGCCGGCTTCGATTCACCACCGACTACGATCTGGCTGCCGAGTTCGCCGACGTCCATTTCCTCGGGGTCGGCACTCCGCAGAAGCGCGGCGAATACGGCGCCGACTTAAGCCACGTCAACGCCGTAATCGACACGCTCGCACCACGCTTGACTCGCGCGTCGGTAATCGTCGGCAAGTCCACGGTGCCGGTTGGAACCGCTGCCGAGCTCGTCCAGCGGGCGCGCGCGGCCGCGCCGCCCGGTGTCGACGTGGAAGTGGCGTGGAACCCCGAGTTCCTGCGGGAAGGGTTCGGAGTGCAAGACACCTTGCGACCCGACCGTATTGTGCTTGGCGTACAGGACGGTTCGACGCGCGCCGAGGCGGCGATCCGTGAGCTGTACGCGCCGATGCTGGATGCCGGGGTGCCGTTCCTGGTGACCGATCTGCAGACCGCGGAGTTAGTGAAGGTCTCCGCGAACGCCTTTCTGGCGACGAAGATCTCGTTCATCAATGCGATCTCCGAGGTATGCGAAGCGGCCGGCGCCGACGTCGTCTTGCTGGCCGATGCGCTCGGGCATGACCCGCGCATTGGGCGCCGATTCCTCAACGCCGGCTTGGGCTTCGGCGGCGGCTGCCTACCCAAAGACATCCGCGCATTCATGGCTCGCGCCGGTGAGCTGGGTGCCGACCAAGCACTGACGTTCCTGCGGGAAGTCGACAACATCAACATGCGCCGGCGCACCCGCATGGTCGAACTTGCCACCGCCGCGTGCGGCGGCTCGCTGTTGGGAGCCAACATCGCTGTGCTCGGCGCCGCGTTCAAGCCCGAATCCGACGACGTGCGTGACTCGCCGGCGCTCAATGTCGCCGGCCAGCTGCAGCTCAACGGTGCGGCGGTCAACGTCTACGACCCCAAAGCGCTGGAGAACGCCCAGCGGCTGTTTCCCACGCTGAATTACGCGGTCTCGGTGGAGGAAGCCTGCGACCGCGCGGACGCGGTGCTGGTTCTCACCGAGTGGAAAGAGTTCGTCGACCTCGACCCCGACCAACTTGCCGACCGGGTGCGATCTCGCGTCGTCGTCGATGGCCGCAACTGCCTTGACCTGCCCCGGTGGCAGCAAGCCGGTTGGCGCGTGCACTGCTTGGGACGGCGCGTAGCCTGACCGCGTGGACTATGCCGCAGCACTGCTGGAGCAAAACCGCGCCTTCGGCGAGCTGATCCGCAGCGGCGACCCGTCCGCTCCGGTGCCGACCTGTCCCGGCTGGAGCCTTTCCCAGTTGTTCCGCCATGTCGGTCGCGGTGACCGTTGGGCGGCGCAGATCGTCGCCGACCGGGTCGACCACTATCTCGACCCGCGCACCGTCGAGAGCGGCAAACCGCCAGCCGATCCCGACGAGGCGATCGTTTGGCTGCACGGCGGGGCGCAGCGGCTGATCGACGCCGTCGAAGACGTCGGCGTGGAAACCCCGGTGTGGACGTTTCTGGGCTCGCGGCCGGCCTACTGGTGGGTGCGGCGCCGGCTGCACGAGGCGACGGTGCATCGGGCCGACGCCGCGCTGGCGCTGACGCTCGACTACACGCTCACACCCGACCTGGCAGTCGACGCCATCAGCGAATGGCTTGAGCGGGTGGCGGCCCAGGCCGGACGGGACGACGCACCGCTGCCGTTGGACGGCGGCCAAACCGTTCATCTGCACGCCACTGATACCGGTCTCGGAGCTGCCGGTGAATGGACCATCCGTGCCGACGGAGACCGCATCACGTGGTCACACGGTCACGACAAGGGCGCGGTTGCGCTGCGCGGCGGCGCCGTCGACCTGCTGCTGGCGGTCGTGCGACGAGTTCCGGTCGCCGACACCGATATCGCGGTATTGGGCGACGCCGCGATATGGCAGCATTGGCTCGACCACACGCCTTTCTAAAACGGCGCACACGGTACGTTTCAGACCATGACCACATCGGAGATCGCCACCGTACTGGCTTGGCATGACGCTTTGAATGCGTCCGACATCGACACCTTGGTGGCCCTGTCCAGTGACGACATCGAAGTCGGTGACGCGCACGGTGCCGCGCAGGGCCACGCCGCGTTGCGCGATTGGGCAACTGCCCGCCCGCGACAGGCCGAAGTGGGCAGAATATACGTTCATGACGGCGTCGTGGTCGTCGAACAGAAGATCGGCAACGCAGACGATCCCGGTGCCAACGCCACTATCGCGTCGGCCTTTCGGGTGGTCCAAGACCACGTCACCTCGGTGTTCCGGCACGACGACCTGCCCTCGGCGCTGGCCGCGACCGAGTTGACCGACGCCGATCTCGTCGACTGAGGAGTAGGACATGCGAGGCATCATTCTCGCCGGCGGTTCTGGCACGCGTCTGCATCCGGTCACCATGGGCGTCAGCAAGCAGTTGCTACCGGTTTACGACAAACCGATGGTCTACTACCCGCTGTCCACACTGATGATGGCCGGCATTCGCGACATCCTGGTGATCACTACCGCCCACGACGCTCCCGCATTCGAACGGGTGCTCGGTGACGGCAGCGCATTCGGCATCAACCTCAGTTATGCGGTACAAGACCAGCCCGAGGGTCTGGCCCAGGCCTTTGTGATCGGCGCTGACCACATCAGCGGCGATTCGGTGGCATTAGCGTTGGGCGACAACATCTTCTACGGCCCTGGCCTGGGTACCAACCTCCGACGCTTCCGGTCGATCAGTGGCGGAGCCATTTTCGCCTACTGGGTCGCCAACCCATCGGCGTATGGTGTCGTCGAATTCAGCGCGGACGGCCTTGCGTTGTCGATCGAAGAGAAACCGGCCACACCGAAGTCGCAATACGCGGTGCCAGGCCTGTACTTCTACGACAACGACGTGATCGAGATCGCCCGGGGTCTCCGACCTTCGGCACGCGGTGAATACGAGATCACCGACATCAACCGGACCTACCTCAATCAGGGTCGGCTAACCGTCGAGGTGCTCGCCCGTGGGACAGCCTGGCTGGACACCGGGACGTTCGACTCACTGGCGGACGCCAGCGATTACGTCCGCACCCTGGAACGTCGGCAGGGCTTAAAGGTCAGCGTCCCCGAAGAAATCGCGTGGCGGATGGGCTTCATTGATGACGACCAGCTGACGCAGCGCGCCGGCGCCCTGCTCAAGTCCGGCTACGGGAGCTACCTGCTGGAGCTGCTGGAACGGCGCTGACACCGGCCCGGTCCGATTTGCTTGCTGGAAGCTCCCAGCGAACTCCCGGCATACCCCCAGCGAACGGTGGCATGCGAACGGGTTAACGCCGCATACGCTGGGAATCTGACATGACAACGACGCCACCGCCAGACCCGCAGCCACTTCCTAGCCTCGCCCTGGTGGGCGGGCTGGTAGTTGCTATCGGCGCCATCACGGCGGTATTCGTCCTTGGCCGGACCAAGCACGATGTCTTCGCGTCGAACGACGTCGCGCCCCCAGCGTCGCAGGCGGCGTCCGCGTTGGCGGCCGACCCGCCACCCGACCATACGGACAGGAATGGCCAATTCCTCTCGCGTCTTTCCGCCGACGGGCTTCAGCTACGGCGAACGAACGATGCTGCGATCAACGATGCGCGTCGTGTTTGTACGCGGTATGCGAGCGGCGAGAGTGAACAGGAGATCATTCAGGACATGCTCGCGGGGTCACCGGGTATGTCACTCAACACCGCATCCAGGTTCGCCGACACCGCGATCAGCGTGTACTGCCCGGACGGCTCAGTCGACCAACCGTAATCTGCCTTACTGGCGGTAGCTGGCCAGGAAGTTGCCTAACCGCTCGATAGCGTGGGCAAGGTCGCGCGACCACGGCAGCGTCACGATCCGCAGGTGATCCGGTGCCGGCCAATTGAATCCGGTGCCCTGAGTGACCAGGATCTTCTCCTGCAGCAGCAGATCCAGGACAAGCTGCTCGTCGTCTTCGATCTCGTGCACCTCGGGATCCAGCCGAGGGAAAGTGTAAAGCGCACCAGCGGGTTTGACGCACGACACCCCAGGGATCTCGTTCAGCTTGGACCAGGCCACGTCGCGTTGTTCGAGCAGTCGCCCACCGGGCAGCACGAGGTCGTCGATGCTTTGGTGACCGCCGAGGGCGACCTGAATCGCATGCTGCGCAGGTACATTCGGGCACAACCGCATGTTCGCCAATAGGTGTATGCCCTCGAGGAAACTGCTTGCGTGTTCCTTGGGCCCGGTGATCGCCAACCAGCCGGCCCGATATCCCGCGACGCGATACGCCTTGGACAGTCCGTTGAAGGTCAGGCACAACACGTCGGGCGCGACCGAGGCCATGCTGATGTGCTTGGCGTCGTCGTAGAGAATCTTGTCGTAGATCTCGTCGGCGAGCAGCAGCAGCTGGTGTTTGCGCGCCAATTCGGCCATCTGCGAAAGTATTTCGCGACCATAGACTGCGCCGGTCGGATTGTTGGGGTTGATCACGACCAGCGCCTTGGTGCGCTCGGTGATCTTGGACTCCAGGTCGGCGATATCCGGCTGCCAGCCTTGTGTTTCGTCGCACAGGTAGTGCACCGGTGTGCCGCCGGCCAGCGAGGTCGAGGCCGTCCACAGCGGATAGTCGGGTGCCGGGATCAACACCTGATCGCCGTTGTCCAGCAGCGCCTGCAGCGTCAACGTGATCAGCTCCGAGGCCCCGTTGCCCAGATACACATCATCGACGTCGAATCGTGGGAAGCCGTCGACGAGTTCGTAGCGGGTAACCACCGCGCGCCGCGCCGGCAGGATGCCCTTGGAGTCCGAGTAGCCCTGCGCGTAGGGCAGCGCCTGGATCATGTCACGCATAATGACGTCGGGTGCTTCGAAGCCGAACGGCGCCGGGTTGCCGATGTTCAGCTTGAGGATGCGGTGCCCCTCGGACTCCAGCCGCGCGGCGTGATCGTGCACCGGGCCGCGGATCTCGTAGAGCACATCCTGCAGCTTCGAGGACTGCGCGAACGTACGCTGCCGGGGCTGATGACCCGTGTTATGCCAGGGCAGCTGATGCGTAGTCACATCGACTATGGTGCCATGACTGTCTAATTATTAATGGCTAAATGCGTTTGATCAGCGCTTTCCCGGCGGACGGGCACCTCGCGCGATGCCCAATCCTTTAACCGGCGCTGCCGGTGCGTTGGTCTCGCCATCCTGAGCCCCAGACTCCGGTTCGTCCTTTGCTTGCGGCTCTGCCTTTGTCTCGGGTTCTGGCGTCGCGGCCTCCGGCTCTGGCGTCGCGGCCGCGGTTTGTGCCGCGGGAGCGGCCTTTTTGGCGCCGGGCCGTTTTGCTCCGGCCGCGATGCCCAGCCCCTTAACCGGGGCGGCCGGTGCCTTGGCCTCCGGAGCCGCCGCTGCCGGTTCGGATTTCGCCTCGGGCGTCGCGGCGGGCGCGGATTGTGTTGGGGCAGCAGCCTTCTTAGCGCCGGGCCGTTTGGCGCCGCCGGCAATGCCCAGACCCTTGACCGGGGCGGCCGGTGCCTTGGCTTCCTCGGTGGCCGGCGCTGAAGCGGATTGTGTTGGTGCCGCAGTCTTTTTCGCCCCGGGCCGCTTGGCGCCGCCGGCGATACCCAGTCCGGTGACGGCCTTGGTGGCCTTGTCCTCTGCCGGGGCGGCGGCTTCCGTTTCGGCGGCTTCCTTCGCCGGAGCGGTTGCGGTTGCAGTCGCTGGAGCGGTCGTGGTTGCCGTCGATGCCTTGGGCGCGGCCTTTTCGGCGTGCTCGGCCGCCTTTTTGGCGGCGGTGCCCTTCTCCGGCAGCTTGACCGCGTTGCGGTCGAGCGACTCGAGCAGCAGCTGCGCCACGTCGCGCACGTCGACGCCTTCGCGGCCGGCGGCTTCCTGGCGGTCGTTGACGCCGTCGGTGATCATCACCCGGCAGAACGGGCATGCGGTGGCCACGGTGGTCGCCCCGGTGGCCAGCGCCTCGTCGACGCGTTCGTGGTTGATCCGCTTGCCGATGTGCTCTTCCATCCACATCCGCGCACCGCCGGCGCCGCAGCAGAAGCTGCGGTCGGCGTGACGCGGCATCTCGGCCAGCTTTGCGCCCGAGGCGCCGATCAGCTCGCGCGGCGCCTCGTACACCTTGTTGTGGCGGCCCAAGAAGCACGGGTCGTGATAGGTGATGTCCTCAGACACCGGACTGACCGGGACCAGCTTCTTGTCGCGCACCAGCCGGTTGAGCAGCTGGGTGTGATGCAGCACGGTGTAATTGCTGCCCAGCTGCCGGTATTCGCGGCCGATCGTGTTGAAGCAGTGCGGGCAGGTGACGACGATCTTGCGGTCGACGGTCTCGACGCCCTCGAACAGGCCGTCCAGCGTTTCGACGGCCTGCTGGGCGAGCTGCTGGAACAGAAACTCGTTACCCGAGCGGCGCGCCGAGTCGCCGTTGCAGGTTTCGCCGGTGCCGAGCACCAGATACTTCACCCCGGCGATCGCCAACAGTTCCGCGACCGCCTTCGTGGTCTTCTTGGCCTTGTCGTCGTAAGCGCCGGCGCAGCCCACCCAGAACAGGTATTCGTAACCGTCGAAGCTGTCGACGTCTTCGCCGTAGACCGGGACGTCGAAGTCGACCTCGCTGATCCAGTTGGTGCGGTCGGCGGCGTTCTGGCCCCACGGGTTGCTTTTGGTCTCAAGGTTTTTGAACAGCACCGAGAGCTCCGAGGGGAACTCGGACTCCATCATGACCTGGTAGCGACGCAAGTCAACGATGTGGTCGATGTGCTCGATATCAACCGGGCACTGCTCGACGCAGGCGCCGCAGTTCACACATGACCACAGCACGTCGGGGTCGATCACGCCGCCCTGCTCGGCGGTGCCGACCAGCGGACGGGCTGCCTGCTCGGGCCCGTGTCCGGGTACCCGGCCGAATCCCGACTCCGGGACGTGGTGGCCCTCTTCCTTGGTCGTCTCCAGGTCGAGGCCCTCGAGCGGTTCGGCGGTCTTCTCACCAAGTAGGTAGGGCGCCTTGGCCATCCAGTGGTCGCGCAGGTCCATGATGACGAGCTTGGGCGAAAGCGGCTTGCCGGTGTTCCAGGCCGGGCATTGCGACTGGCAGCGCCCACATTCGGTACAGGTGGCGAAGTCGAGCATG
>DATFYT010000186.1:0-13439 GCA_035314925.1 Mycobacterium sp.
CATCCCCGGTGTCACCAGCTGCCTGAGCAATCACTAAGTGGAATTACCTGGCGGACTATCACTGGTACCCCGGCGAGCGGTGGGATCAGCAGTACGCTCATGCCGTGGCGGACACCGCGTACGCATCTTGCGGCGATCTGAGCCTGGCGTATCAGGTGTTCGGCGACGGACCGATCGAGCTGGTCTTCATCGGGCCGTTCGTCACCCACATCGAGCTGTTCTGGACCATCCCAGAATTCAAGGCTTTCTTCGATCAGCTCGCCAGGTTCTGTCGCGTCGTAGTTTTTGACAAGGCCGGGGTCGGGCTGTCGGACCCGGTCCCGCACGTTCGCACGGTGGATGATCGAGCGACTGAGATCGAGGCTGTCATGGATGCCGTCGGCTTCGGAAGGGCCGTTCTTTTCGGCATGAGTGACGGCGGATTTGCGTCCATTGTTTTCGCGGCAACACGACCGGAGCGAACCCGGGCGTTGATCCTCACCGACTCGTATCCGTTCTACGGCTTCACGGGGGGGTGGGACGACATCGAGTGCGACCCGGCCCAGCTGTGGGCCCGGGCCCTCCCCGAGCTGGGTGAAGACTATATGCCGTCGGTGGAGCAGGTTGCCCGCCTTCAGGAAATCGCCCGCGCCGTCCGCTCGCGGTGGGGCAGCGGTGCGACATTCAGCATCACCGCGCCGTCAGTGTCCGGTCGATTCCGCCAGCTCGCCATGTTTGAGCGCATGTGCGCCAGCCCGGGAATGGCGCGCGCGTCACTCGAAGCGGCGTTCCGGATCGACGTACGGCCGATCCTGCCGACGATCACCGTGCCAACCCTGGTCATCCATGCCCGCGAGGACCTCGTCGTGCCGGTGCAGGCGGGCCGCTATTTGGCCGACCACATCCCGGGCGCGCGGTACCTCGAGGTCGACAGCGCCGACCACCTGCCCTGGTTCAGCGATCCGGACAGGATCCTGACCGAGATCGAGGAGTTTCTCACCGGCAGCCATGCCGCACCGGCACAGGCACATCGCGCCCTGCGCACCGTGCTGTTCACCGACATCGTCGCGTCCACGCAACACGCCGCGGCGACGGGCGACGAGCGCTGGCGTGCGGTGCTGCAGCGCTTTCGTGAGATCACCGCCGACCTCACGCAACGATTCGGCGGCACGGTGGTCAAGAGCACCGGCGACGGCCACCTCGCCACCTTCGACGGCCCGACGCAGGCCATCCGCTGCGCCGAGGCGTTGCGCATCGACGCCGAAACACTGGGCATCCAGATCCGCGCCGGCATCCACACCGGCGAATGCGAACTGCTGGACGCCGACATCGGGGGGCTCGCAGTACACATCGCCGCGCGAATCTGCGGCCAGGCCGGCGCCGGGGAAATCCTCGTCTCACGCACCGTGCGTGACCTGGTCGTCGGTTCGGGCACCGGCTTCGACGACCGCGGCAGCGTCGAGCTGCGTGGCGTGCCCGGCACCTGGCAACTCCTGGCGGTCAACCGCCACGGCGCGCCGGCCGGATCGGCCGAGGCGGAACTGGCGTCAATGCCCACTCCTGGCCGTCGGACCGCGATGCGCCGCTCGGACCGCGCCGTGGAGGTGATCGCGAGGCGCGCACCGTGGATTCTCCGCGGGATGGCCCACCTCGCCCCGGCCACCGGCCGCCGCTGAACAGCCGGAGTCAGCGCGGTTGGAGGCGTCTGAGTGCTCGACATCGTTGACAGGTGAGTCGCGTTCAGATGCCACCGACGCCGATCGCTCCGTGCTGGCCAACGACCCCACATTCACGAGCTGACCAGACAATCCCTGCTGGGTCTGCGGCGCGGCCAAACCGGACGGCGACGCATTCTCAGGGCGACGTCCCCCAGAATTACGAACAGCGCGGCCAGGAGCGCGCCTCCAACGACATCCGTGAGCCAGTGGAGACCGAGATACAACCGGCTGAAGGTAACGATCAGCACAGCGGTAAGCACCAACGCTGCGAGCAGGGCCCGCACAGTACGGCTCCGTCCGACCCCGATGCACACGGCGATGATTCCGAGCAGCGCGCCGGTGCCCGCCACGTGCCCGGACGGAAACGAATGGTGCTCGGTACTCAATAGCGGTGATGCTAGGACCTCCGCTTGAGTCAGTGGGCGGTCAACGACCGCCTTGATGGCGGTCTCGGCGAGCGTAGCCGCGCCGACCGTGGCAATCACTATGACTCCCGGCCTCACTGAGCGAGCACGCCAAGACAGTAGCGCTGCGCCGATTAGTCCGGCCGCTGCGATCACAGCGGAGCTGCCGAGACGCGCGGTCATCAACGAAGCTTCGTCGAGCCCGTGGGATCGGTGGGTGGCTTTTCCGATCCCAGACGCGGTGGGAGCGTCGAACGCCGTTACCCATCCATGGGCATGCACCCCGATCGCGAGTGTCGTGAAGGCCATCAGGAGCCCCGCGGCGACCAACGCCGCTGCCCGTTTACGGTCACCAACCAGCGCGCCGGCAACTAGTAAAAGCGCAATCCCGATGAGCACGATGGTGGTGATGTTGTTCTGGATGACTAGCATTCTGCAGGACGCACCGCTAAGCCCGCCGAGAACGCCCGACCCGCGTTCCCTAGGGTCACCGCTCATGCACTACGCCACACGGCGGCCTCGTTGGCGATCAGCGCCGGCGCGAACCCGAAGGTGGTGCAGCGGATGCTGGGCCATGCGAGCGCGGCGATGACGCTCGACGTATAGGCCGATCTGTTCGAATCCGACCTGGACTCGGTGGCGGAGAATGTGGGCAAATTGTGGGCACGACAAGCGAACTAGCACACACGTTCCGCGACGAAAACACTATGACCAGCCGCAACCCTGGAGAGCGCGTGGAGCACACCGTCAGTAAGGTAGTGACGCGTGAAAGCCCTCCGCAGGTTCACGGTCCGTGCTCACCTTCCGGAACGTCTGGGGGCGCTCGAACAGCTGTCGATCAACTTGCGCTGGTCGTGGGACAAGCCGACGCAGGAACTCTTCGGGGCGATCGACCCGGCGCTGTGGGCCCAGTGCGGCAAGGATCCGGTTGCGCTGCTGGGCGCGGTGAGCCCGGCGCGGCTCGACGAGCTGGCGGTCGACGGCGGGTTCCTGGATTGGCTCGATCACCTGGCGGCCGATCTGAACGATTATCTGAGCCGCCCGCTGTGGTACCAGCAGCAACAAGACAACGGCGCTGCCATGCCCAACGGCATCGCCTATTTCTCCATGGAGTTCGGGGTCGCCGAGGTGTTGCCGAACTACTCGGGTGGCCTGGGAATCCTGGCCGGCGATCATTTGAAGTCCGCGTCGGATCTGGGATTACCGCTGATCGCGGTGGGCCTGTATTACCGCTCCGGCTACTTCCGGCAGTCGCTGACCGCCGATGGCTGGCAGCACGAAACCTACCCGGCGCTCGACCCGCAGGGGCTGCCGCTGCGGCTGCTCACCGACGGTGCCGGCGTTCCGGCGCTGGTTGAGCTGGCACTGCCGGACGCCGCCCGGCTGCACGCGCAGGTGTGGGTGGCCCAGGTCGGTCGCGTTCCGCTGCTGCTGCTGGACTCCGACATTTCGGAGAACGAGCACGAGCTGCGTGGTGTCACCGACCGTCTCTACGGCGGCGATCAAGAGCATCGGATGCAGCAGGAGATCCTGGCCGGCGTCGGTGGTGTGCGAGCCATCCGGGCGTTCACGGCCATCGAAGGGCTGCCGGCGCCCGAGGTGTTCCACATGAACGAAGGCCACGCCGGATTCCTCGGCGCAGAGCGCATCCGCGAATTGGTCGATGCCGGGCTGGATTTCGACACCGCGCTGACCGTGGTTCGTTCCAGCACGGTGTTCACCACCCACACGCCGGTCCCGGCCGGTATTGACCGGTTCCCGATGGAGATGGTGGAGCAATACTTCACGGATGCCGACGGCCAGGCGCTGCTGCCGGGCGTGCCGCTGGCGCGGATCCAGGCGTTGGGCGCCGAGGACGACCCGGAGAAGTTCAACATGGCCCACATGGGTCTAAGGCTGGCCCAGCGCGCCAACGGCGTTTCGTTGCTGCACGGTCGGGTCAGTCGCGCGATGTTCAACGAGCTGTGGGCCGGATTCGACCCCGACGAGGTGCCGATCGGCTCGATCACCAACGGTGTTCATGCGCGCACCTGGGCGGCGTCGCAATGGTTGGAGCTGGGTCGTGAACTGGCGGGGCCGGATTCGGCCTTCAGCGACCCCGGCGTCTGGCTGCGACTGAAAGAGGTTGACCCCGGTCACCTGTGGTGGATCCGCTCGCAGCTGCGGGCGTTGCTGGTCGAAGATGTGCGGGCGCGGCTGCGTCGTTCGTGGCTCGAACGTGGCGCACCGGATGCCGAATTAGGTTGGATTGCAACGGCATTCGATCCAGACGTGCTGACCATCGGGTTCGCCCGACGGGTCCCGACCTACAAACGGTTGACGCTGATGCTGCGCGATCCGGATCGGCTGGAACAGTTGCTGCTCGACGAAAACCGGCCGATCCAGCTGATCGTTGCCGGCAAGTCGCACCCCGCCGACGACGGCGGCAAGGCGCTGATCCAGCAGGTCGTGCAGTTCGCCGACCGGCCCGAGGTGCGCCACCGCATCGCCTTCCTTCCTGACTACGACATGTCGATGGCCCGGCTGCTGTATTGGGGCTGCGACGTCTGGTTGAACAACCCGCTGCGCCCGTTGGAGGCCTGCGGCACGTCGGGGATGAAGAGCGCGCTCAACGGCGGGCTGAACCTGTCCATCCGCGACGGGTGGTGGGACGAGTGGTACGACGGCGAGAACGGCTGGGCGATCCCGTCGGCGTCCGGCGTGTTAGACGAGGGCCGTCGTGACGACCTGGAGGCGGCGGCGCTCTATGACCTGCTGCAGAAGTCGGTGGCGCCGACGTTCTACGAGCGCGATGAGCACGGCGTACCGCGCCGGTGGATCGAAATGGTCCGCCACACCATTCAGACGCTCGGCCCGAAAGTGCTGGCCTCCCGGATGGTTCGCGATTACACGCAGCGCTACTACGTGCCGGCGGCGGAGTCGCTGCGCCGGACCGTGACGTTTGACGACGATGGGCAGGCGGCGTTCGACCCCGCTCGGGAGCTGGCCGACTACCGCCGACGGGCGTTCAACGCGTTCCCGCGCATCGAGGTCACCGACGTCGACAGCACCGGGCTGCCCGACACCCCGGTACTCGGATCGAAGCTGACCCTGACCGCGACCGTCCAGCTGGCCGGGCTGCGGCCCGACGAGGTCACCGTGCAGGCTGTGGTCGGCAGGGTGGACACCAGCGACGCGCTGGTAAACCCGGTCACCGTCGAGATGCCATACACCGGCACCGCGGCCGGCGGCGATCACGTTTTCTCCACGACGACGACGCTGCCGGTCGCCGGCTCGGTTGGCTACACCGTGCGGGTGCTGCCGAATCATCCGATGCTGGCCTCCGGGGCCGAGCTGGGCTTGGTCGCCCTGGCTTCAGCCCGCTGACGATGCGGGCCGGAACGGCCCGTTGTGGACGCGGGCAATTCAGCCGAGCCCGCTGAGCGGGCCTCCTGGGCTGTTCGCAATCGCTCCAGCGCCTGGCGCACGGCGGTGCCATCGGTCGTCGGCCAGAACGGCGGCAGGGAGGCACGCAGGTAGCCGCCGTAGCGGGCGGTCGCCATCCGGGAGTCCAGCACCGCCACCACCCCGCGGTCGTCCATGCCGCGCAATAGCCGCCCGGCACCCTGCGCAAGCAGCAGAGCGGCGTGGCTGGCAGCGACGGCCATGAATCCGTTGCCGCCGCGTGCGGCCACCGCACGCTGCCGGGCGCCGAGGAGCGGATCGTCGGGCCGCGGAAACGGAATGCGGTCGATGATGACCAACGACAACGACGGGCCGGGCACGTCGACGCCCTGCCACAGCGACAGCGTGCCGAACAGCGACGTCGCCGCGTCGGCGGAGAACTGCTCGACGAGCGCGGCGGTGGTGTCGTCGCCCTGGCACAACACCGGCGTCGAAAGTCGTTCGGCCATCGCCTCGGCGGCGGCGCGTGCGGCGCGCATCGACGAGAACAGCCCGAGCGTTCGCCCGCCGGCCGCGGTGATCAGGTCGGCGATCTCGCTCAGCTGCTCGGCCGAGCCGGTGCCGTCGCGGCCGGGCGGGGGCAGATGGGCGGCGACGTAGAGGATCCCGGCTTTGGCGTGCTGGAACGGTGACCCGACATCGATTCCACGCCAATGCTTTTCGGAGTCATCCGGTGCGTCGGCCAGACCCCAGGCGGTCGCCATCGCGTCGAAGGAGCCGCCGACGGTCAGCGTCGCCGAGGTCAACACCGCTGTGGCGCCGGCGAACAACCGTTTGCGCAGCAGCCCGGCCACCGACAGCGGCGCCACCCGCAGCACGGCACGCGTCGAACCGCGGTTGTCCTCCTGGTCAAGCCACACCACATCGGTGCGGTCGGGGATCGTCGGCGCGAACGACGTCAGCAACCGCGATGCGGTGTCGCCGATTTCGGTGAGGCTGGCGACGGCCTCGGCGCGCGCCGCGGCGGCCTTGGTATCGGCCGCCGCCTTGTCGATCACCGAGCGTGCCGCGCTGGCCGCATCGCGCAGCGCGGTGAGGTGCGTGGCCAGTTCGTCGTCGAGGTGGTCGATACGGCCAGCAGTGGCGTTCTGGATCGCCATGGTGAAGTTGGCCGAGGCCCGTTCCCACCGCTGCATGAGCTCGGGCTCGACCAGCCTGGTGATGCGCCGCGAGGCGATTCCGAGTGCGGTCGAAGTCAATTCGCCGGTGGCCACCGCGGTCACCCGGTCGGCCAGATCGTGCGCCTCGTCGACCACCAGCAGCTGGTGCTCGGGCAGCACGGCCGAGTCGGCGACGGCGTCGATGGCCAGCAGCGCGTGGTTGGTGACGACGATGTCGGCACCGCCGGCTTTGCCGCGGGCGCGTTCGGCGAAGCAGTCGGTGCCGAACGGGCAGCGTGCCATGCCAAGGCATTCCCGCGCGGACACGCTGACCTGCGACCAGGACCGGTCGGCGACGCCCGGCTTGAGGTCGTCGCGGTCGCCGGAGTCTGTCGTCGAGGCCCAGGCGGTGAGCCGTTGCACGTCGCGGCCCAATGCACTGACCGCCTGTGGCTCGAAAAGCTCGTCCTGCGGTTCGTCATCTGAGCTCGCCGCCGAACCATTGTGAATCTTGTTCAGGCACAAGTAATTCTGGCGGCCCTTCAGCAGGGCGAATTGCGGCGCGCGGGGCAGCGTAGCGGTGAGTGCATCGACCAGTTGGGGCAGATCGCGGTTGACCAGTTGGCGCTGCAGGGCGATCGTCGCGGTCGACACCACGACCGGGGTGTCGTCGGACACCGCGCGGGCAATCGCCGGAACAAGGTAGGCCAACGACTTTCCGGTCCCGGTTCCCGCCTGCACCGCCAGGTGCTCTCCGGTTTCGAACGCGTCGGCAACCGCGGTGGCCATCCGCAATTGGCCGCTGCGTTCACTGCCGCCCAGCGCTGCGACCGCGGTGGCCAGCAGGTCGGGCACAGACACCGGCAACTCGTCGGGCGTGGCTACTCCTGGTGGTTGATGGGCCGGCGTCGGACCGGGATGTGCGTCGTGGGAATCGCCGGATCGCCGTGCGACAACATCAGACCCTCCCACGGCAAGCTTCGCAAGCCCGATGCCACCAGGTCGCGCGCCACGCCCAGGTTCACGTCGATCACCGCCTCGCCATCGCGCACCAGCGGAACCGTCACCACCCGGGACGGCTCACTGGTCTGCGGCGGATGCCCCGCCGGATGCACGATCTCTTCAGTGATGGTGCCGGTCGCGCGGCACAGCCGCAGCGCCTCTTTGCGGCCGCCGTGCGACTCCTTACGCACACTGCGCTTCTCGACGGGGATACCGTCCACCTCGACCAGCTTGTACACCATGCTCGCCGTCGGCGCACCCGATCCGGTGACCAGCGAGGTGCCGACGCCGTAGCTGTCGACGGGTTCGGCCCGCAACCCTGCGATGGCGAATTCGTCGAGGTCGCCGGAGACGACGATGCGGGTCTGCGTCGCCCCCAGCCGGTCGAGTTGCGCCCGGACCTGACGCGCCAGCACGCCCAGATCTCCCGAATCGATGCGCACTGCGCCAAGCCCGGTGCCGGCGGCCGCGACCGCGTTGTCCACACCGGTCGTCACGTCGTAGGTGTCGACCAGCAGCGTGGTGCCGGCACCGAGCGCGTCGACCTGCGCCGCGAACGCGGCCAGTTCGTCGGGTTCGTCGCCGGCGTGCAGCAGGGTGAATGCGTGCGCGCTGGTGCCTTCGGTCGGCACCCCGTAGCGGCGACGGGCCTCCAGGTTGGATGACGCGGCGAAGCCGGCCATGTAGGCGGCGCGGGCCGCGGCGACGGCGGCGCGCTCATGGGTACGCCGTGAGCCCATGTCCATCAGCGGCCGCCCGCCGGCCGCGCTGACCATCCGGGCGGCTGCCGACGCAACCGCGGTGTCGTGGTTGAAGATCGACAACGCCAGCGTCTCGAGCACCACACATTCAGCGAAGCTGCCGTGCACCGACAGCACCGGCGATCCGGGGAAATACAGCTCGCCCTCGGCATAGCCGTCGACGTCGCCGCCAAAGCGAAAGTCGCGCAGATACGCCAACGTGTCCCGGTCGAGAAATTCCGCCAGCGATTCGCACGCCACGTCGTCGAACCTGAATTCAGGCAAGGCCTCCACGAACCGGCCCGTCCCGGCGACCACGCCGTAGCGGCGTCCGTCGGGCAGCCGGCGCGCGAACAACTCGAACGTGGTCCGGCGATCCGCGGTGCCATCGCGCAACGCCGCTGCCAGCATGGTCAATTCGTAGCGGTCGGTCAGCAGCCCGGCGCACACCGAGTCATCCACACCGCAACGGTATCGGGTGGATTGCTACGGCTCGGTATCCTAGGACCCATGGTTGCGTCAGCCCCGACCAAACCGGGCACCACCCGGCAACGGGAAGCCGACTCGGTCGAAGCCACGGCCGCTCCCTGGGTGACCATCGTCTGGGACGATCCGGTCAACCTGATGAACTACGTGACGTACGTCTTCCAGAAGCTGTTCGGCTACAGCGAGCCGCACGCCACCAAGTTGATGCTGCAGGTACACAACGAAGGCAAAGCAGTGGTGTCGGCGGGCAGCCGGGAATCCATGGAGACCGACGTGTCCAAGCTGCATGCCGCCGGGTTGTGGGCCACCATGCAGCAGGACCGCTGAGAGGGCATCCGGGTTCGGACGTGCGCAAGTGGAAGCGGGTTGAGACCGCCGACGGTCCCCGTTTCCGGTCCGCTCTGGACTCGCATGAGGCGGCTTTGCTCAAGAATCTGGTCGCTTCGATGATCGGACTGCTCGATGAGCGGGAATCGTCTTCGCCGCCAGACGAACTCGAGCAAATCACCGGCATGAAGACCGGTAACTCCGAACCTCCCGACAATGCCACGATGCAGCGGCTGCTACCGGACTTCTCGAAGCCCGACGACGATGTCCCGGAGGCGACCGACAGGCTGAACGCCGCGCTGCGCAGCCTGCACGAGCCGGAGATCATCGAGGCCAAACGCATTGCCGCGCAACAGCTATTGGCGACGGTCCCGGATGACGGCGGCCGATTCGAGCTGACCGAGGACGCGGCGAACGCCTGGATCGCAGCCGTCAACGACATCCGCCTGGCGCTGGGGACCATGCTCGATATCCATCCCGGCGGTCCCGATCGACTGCCCGACGACCATCCGATGTCCTCGCACCTCGACGTCTACCAGTGGCTGACCTTCCTGCAGGAGTATCTGGTGCTGGCGCTGATGGGATCCCGATGAGCTCGATCACCGACGTCGCGGGCATTCTCGTCGGCCACCACCACCGGCTGGACCCCGACGCGACCATGGATACCGGTTGGGCGAGCGGGGTCACCGTCGTGCTGACGCCGCCCGGCACGGTCGGCGCCGTCGATGTCCGGGGCGGTGCGCCCGGCAGCCGAGAGACCGACCTGCTGGACCCGGCCAACAGCGTGCGCTACGTGGACGCGGTGTTCGTCGCCGGGGGCAGCGCCTACGGATTGGCGGCCGCCGACGGCGTCATGCGCTGGCTGGAGGAGCACGACCGCGGCGTGGCGATGACCGGCGGGGTGGTGCCGATTGTGCCGGGTGCGGTGATTTTCGATCTGGACGTCGGCGACTGGAGTCACCGGCCGACGGCTGAGTTCGGGTATGCCGCCTGTCAGACGGCCGGCACCGAAGTCGCGGTGGGCACGGTCGGTGCCGGGGTGGGGGCGGTCGCCGGCGTGCTGAAGGGCGGCGTAGGGACCGCATCGACGACGCTGCCGTCGGGCGTCACGGTCGGTGCGCTGGTTGCGGTGAACTCCGCGGGCAATGTCATCGACCAGGCCACCGGCCTACCGTGGCTGACCTACCTGGTCGACGTGCTCGGTCTGACGACACCGCCCGATGAGCAGGTCGCTGCGCTGGGGAAGCTCGAATCCCCGTTGAGCTCGTTGAATACCACGATCGCGGTCGTCGCCACCGATGCAGCGCTGAGCCCGGCCGCCTGCCAACAGGTCGCGCGGACCGCCCACGACGGACTCGCCCGCAGCATCCGGCCGGTGCATACCCCGGTGGACGGCGACATGGTGTTCGCCCTGGCTACCGGCGCCGTCGAGGTCGCACCGTCTGCCGATACGCCGGCCGCGTTCTCGCCCGAGACGCCGTTGGCGACCGCGGTGAGCGCCGCGGCGGCGGACTGCCTCGCCCGCGCGGTGCTGGATGCTGTGATCGCCGCCGAGTCGGTGGCCGGAATACCGACCTACCGGGGCCTGTTGCCCGGGGCATTCCTGCAACGCGCCGGCGACGATAAAGAAACAGAGCGATGAGGTGGGGGTCCCCCCGCTTGCGGGGGCGAGCGGCGCTCATCACCGGAGGTAATCGGTGACGTGCTGGTGATCCGTGCCGACCTGGTCGAGGCGATGGTCGCGCATGCCCGCGCCGACCACCCCGACGAAGCCTGCGGCGTCCTGCCGGGTCCCGAGGGCTCGGACCGCCCGGAGCGGCATGTCGCGATGGTCAACGCCGAACGCTCACCGACGTTCTATCGCTTCGACGCCCAAGAGCAACTCAAGGTCTGGCGAGGCCTAGAAGAGTCAGGCGATGCGGTCGTCGTCATCTATCACTCGCACACCGCGACCGAGGCCTACCCCAGCCGCACCGACGTCGGCCTGGCCGCCGAACCTGACGCGCACTACGTGCTGATATCGACCCGCGATCCCGGCCGGGACGAAGTCCGCAGTTACCGGATCGTCGACGGCGTCGTCACCGAAGAGCCCGTCACCATCGTCGAGCGTTACGAGGGGCAGCCATGAGCGTCACCGTCTCCATCCCGACCATCCTGCGGCCGCACACCGGCGGCGAAAAACGCGTCGAAGCCAGCGGCGAGACGCTGCAAGCCGTCATCAGCGACCTGGAGGCCAACTACTCCGGAATCTCCGAGCGTCTGGTCGAGAACGGCAAACTGCACCGCTTCGTCAACATCTACGTCAACGACAAGGATGTGCGGTTCTCCGGCGGGCTGGACACCGCGATCACCGACGGCGACTCGGTCACCATCCTGCCCGCCGTCGCAGGCGGGTAAGCGGGAGCGGCGCAGATGACGCGCGTCGGCGACGATGCAGAGCAAGAGAGCGATGTGGGGGCACCTCCCGCTTGCGGGGGAGAGGAGCGGCGCAGATGACCCGGTACGACTCGCTGCTCGCCGCGTTGGGCAACACACCGCTGGTGGGGCTGCAGCGGCTATCGCCCCGCTGGGACGGCGAGCCGCATGTGCGGCTGTGGGCCAAACTCGAGGACCGCAATCCGACCGGCTCGATCAAAGACCGGCCGGCGCTGCGGATGATCGAGCAAGCCGAGGCCGACGGCCGGCTGACGCCGGGCGCGACGATCCTCGAGCCCACCAGCGGCAACACCGGGATTTCGCTGGCGATGGCGGCGCGGTTGAAGGGCTATCAGCTGATCTGCGTGATGCCGGAGAACACCTCGATCGAACGTCGCCAACTGCTTGAGCTCTACGGCGCGCAGATCATCTACTCACCGGCCGAGGGCGGGTCTAACACCGCGGTGGCCAGGGCCAAGGAGCTGGCCGCCGCCAATCCGTCGTGGGTGATGCTCTACCAGTACGGCAACCCGGCCAACACCGATTCGCATTACCACGGCACCGGCCCCGAGCTGCTGAAAGATCTGCCCGAGATCACCCACTTCGTCGCCGGGCTGGGCACGACGGGGACGTTGATGGGCACCGGCCGGTTTCTGCGGGAGCAGGTGCCTGACGTGCGGATCGTGGCCGCCGAACCCCGCTACGGCGAGGGCGTCTACGCGCTGCGCAATATCGACGAAGGCTTTGTGCCCGAGCTCTACGACCCGAAGGTGCTGACCACCCGCTACTCGGTCGGCGCTGCCGACGCGGTTCGCCGCACCCGCGAGCTGATCGACGCCGAAGGCATCTTCGCGGGGATATCGACGGGCGCGGTGCTGCATGCGGCGCTGGGCATCGCGGCCGAGTCCGTCAACGTCGACGAGCGCGCCGACATTGCGTTCGTGGTGGCCGACGCCGGATGGAAGTACCTTTCCACCGGCGCGTACGCCGGTAGCGTGGATGAGGCTGAGGACGCGTTGGAAGGAAAGCTATGGGCGTGAGCACACCGCCGCTACCGGCGCAACAACCGAAGAAGCGCTCCGCGTGGGTGGTCGGTGGAGCCACGATCATCAGCTTCGTGGCGCTGCTGTACATCGTTGAGCTGTTCGACCAGCTCGACGGGCACGAGTGGGACCTCAACGGCATCCGGCCGCTAGAGGCCGACGGTTTGTGGGGCATTCTGTTCGCTCCGCTGCTGCACGCGAACTGGGCGCATCTTGCGGCCAACACCGGGCCCGCGCTGGTCCTCGGCTTTCTGGTCACGCTGGCCGGGCTGTCCCGGTTCCTGTGGGCGACCGCGATCGTGTGGATCGTCGGCGGCTTCGGCACCTGGCTGATCGGCAACTGGGGATCGTCCTGCGGCCTGGAGAGCGATCACATCGGCGCCTCGGGTCTGATCTTCGGCTGGCTAACCTTTCTGCTGGTGTTCGGATTCTTCACTCGCTCGGGCTGGCAGATCGTCATCGGGATCGTGGTACTGCTCGGCTACGGCGGGGTCCTGTGGGGGGCCGTGCCGGTGCTCAACGTCTGCGGAGGTGTGTCCTGGCAGGGACATCTCTGCGGGGGCATTGCCGGCGTGCTGGCCGCCTACCTGTTGTCCAGACCGGAACGCACGGTCCGGGAACGTCGCCGTGCCGCGGGGCGGTCAGCGACGTGAGTGACACATTGGCGCCCATCGGGGTCTTCGACTCCGGCGTGGGCGGATTGACGGTGGCGCGGGCCATCATCGACCAACTGCCCGACGAGGACATCATCTACGTCGGCGACACCGGCAACGGTCCGTAC
>DATFYT010000187.1:0-12945 GCA_035314925.1 Mycobacterium sp.
ACGCCCAGGAATACGACGGCGGCTGCGGCGAGTAGCCATTCGGTACGCCGCTCCCACTGGTGCAGGTTGATTCCGGTGTTCATTCAGCGAGTCTCCAAGAGGTCAGGGCCGAAGCATCCGCACGTCAGTTGTTTCGACACTGCCGCGAAGTATCGCGGTTGGGCTGTGACCGCGGTGCTAGAACTAGGAAAATCGGCGGACGCTAACGGGTGATTTTGTCCAACGGGTTGGAGCGCTCCAGCATGCCGAAGGTGGTTTCGCCGTCCCACCGATAGCGCACGCCGGCCTGCTGCAGCGCGGGAAAGCTCGGCGTCTCCTGCTTGAGCGCCTGGCTGGAGAACATCTTGTCGTCGTGATAAATGTCGTGGGTGGACAAAATCGTCTCACCAGCGATATGCACTGTCCCGCTTGGTGTTTCCAGCACCAGCGAGACGTCCTCGCCGACCGTTTGCAGCCGGGTGAGCCACGGCGCCTCGACGACGCGGGCGGGAATCAGGCTGCCACTGGAGGTGATGCCGTCAAATATGTAGCCCTCGTTGAAGGTTGGCTCGCCGTCGGGGCGCGGCGGATAGGCGATGTAGCCGAACGCGCGTCCACTGGGAAACAGCGCCGATTGCCAACTGTGGCCCCAGAATCCGGCGAGCTTGCGAACCCCCTGGCGGCGGATGCGCAAACCGGTGCCGACGAATTCGCGCTCGTCGTCACCGACCTTCACCGCTCCCGTCGCGCGGAACAGCTGCTCGTAGCGCGGCCCGCCCATCAGGTTGCCCTCGATCGACGTCTTCAGTCGCGAGTCTGCCTCGGCGGACAGCGCGCCCTGCACCCACGGCGGAACCGCCATCTTGGCCTCGACGTGAAAGCTCACGTCGACCAGTGGTCCGTCCTTCTTGCCGTCGATCAGGTCGGTCGACGAGGTCTGCACCGCCTTGCCGTCGTAGCTCATCGTCCAGGTGTCGAACGGCTCGATGCAGCGGAACCCCAGCCCGCCGGCGCCGAGCACGGTGGGACGGCCATCCGGCCCTTCGGCGGGCCAGCTTTGGCCGTTTTCGCGTAACCGGAAGACCCGCCCGTCGGGGAACGCCACGTTGACCTGGACGTCGTGCGCATCCCAGTTCGCGGCGACGGCCTCAATTCCGATGCGGGGCAGGCCCACTTCGCCGCGGTCGTCGACGACCCAGAAACTCACCGAGTCGCGCATCTCCGGGTCGTCGGGCCGGTGCGCGAACACCTGCTCCCGTGCCGGGTCGATACCGCCGGTCAGATCAATTGCCATGCAGTGCCCTCGATTTCACATAGTCGGCGAACAACGGCCGCACCTTGTCGAGGTCGATGCCGAAGGCCACCGGGTCGGCGTGCGTGCTCGGTTCGCGTTCGGCCGCGGCCTCGGCCCACCAAGCGCGCATCCGCGATTCGAATTCGTCGCTGACCGGCTCGCCCAGCCAGGCGTACAGCCCGCGAATCTCGTTGATCGGGGCGGCCTGCATTGCGCGAAAGTCGATGTCGTAGAAGCGATGATCGGCTCCGCCGTCGCGGAATCGCATCGCCCGTTGCATGCCCAGCGACCAGTGCTCGACGTTGAGTTGGCCGATGTATTCGCGGTCGATGTGGTCGGTGAAGCCGCCGATGATGTCGGCGTAGAGGTCGGCCACCGACAAGATCACGTCGGTCGGGTCGCGGTGCGTCATCACGAAACGAGCGTCGGGGAACACCCGGTTGAGATCGTCGAGCCACAACACATGCGACGGCGACTTCAATCGCCACGGTCGGGTCGGCTGACCCCAACACAGCAGCTTCATCACTCGCCGCTGATAGGCGTAAGTCGAGGTGAGGTCGGCTTTTTCGACCAGCCACGTGGAGTACGACGGGATCTGCGCAAAGGCTTGGAAGATGTGGGATTTGAAGTCCAGCGCCATCAATTCCAGACATTCCATCGGAGCGTGGGTGCCGGTCGGAACGTGCGCCCGCGAGCCGACTTTGTTGCCCTCGTCTTCCGGGATCCGCGGATCGGGACCCTGCACCGTCGACGGTGGTGGACACGGCTGCGATGACTCCCACCGACGCAGATACCGAATGCCGGGGTCCTGCGAGAGCAGCAGCGACAAGGCCGTCGATCCGGTGCGGGGCAGTCCCAGCCCGATGAGCGGCGGCAGGATGTCGACGTCGTCGATCTCGGGGTGGCGGCGATACCAGTCCTCGACCTGGAGCCGCTGGGATACCGCGGTGACGATGCGTGGATAGAGATAGCCCTCGCCGCGGGCATTGAGTCGGGCCTCGTCGCGCAACGAGGCGAGCAGCACCTCGAGCCCTTCCCGGAAGGAGTCGTCACCGAAATCGTCCAAGCCGGTCTGCGCGACAGCGCGGCCGACGACGTCGTCGAATTCGGCCACAGTTATCCCCTTCGGAGAATCCGTGTCAGTATACTGACGCGATTATGAGCGAGTTGTCAACGTCGCTGGAGGACCAGCCGCCGCGACGCCGCTATCACAGCCCGGCACGCCGCCAACGGGCCGCCGCGACCCGCGAACGCATCATCGACGCGGGCGCTCGCCTGGTGCGCGGCTTCACCACCTGGGACTGGGACGAGCTGACCTTCCGGGCCGTCGCCGAACGCGCCGGGGTCAGCGAGCGCACCGTCTACCGCAACTTCCCCTCCGAACGGCAGCTGCACGACGCGATCATGGCCCGGCTGGAGGACGAGGCGGGCATCAGCTACGAAGACGTCGAGCTGAACAATCTTGCCGACGTGACGGCTCGGGTCTTTGCGTCGCTGCGACGGTTCGCGATCAAAGACACAATGGGCACACCGCATGGCCCGGCCTTCGCCGGCGCCGACGCCCGGCGACACGACGCCTTGCACCGCGCGGTCGCCGCGCGCGCACCCGAGCTGCCGGACGCGCAGCGCAGGGCGCTGGCCGGCCTCCTCGACGTGCTGTGGAGCCCCCCGACCTATGAGCGGCTGATCGGCGCGTGGAACCTCGACAACGCCGAGGCGATTGGCGCCGTGCAATGGCTGATCGCGAAAGTCATTGCGGCGGTTGAGAGCAACGAACCGCCAACTATCAGTGCCTGAAGGCAGCTGGGCTGACCGGGGCCGAGAAACCGCTGGTGGCGTAACCTGGAGGCTGAGCAGTTTCGTTGTCAGCGGCCGTCCACCTGCAATGTGATTCCTCCGGCGCCCCGCACCCGCGAGGGGTCGATGCCGAATGAAGGATCCGTCTGTGGAATTTGCCGCCCTCACCGTGGCTCCTTTGCGCGATCTCCGATGACGTATCCGCTCGGAGCTCTACGCCGAGCCACTCCGGTACGGCTGTCGGTGGCCGGCAAGCTCGGCCGTGATATCGACGGCGCGTGGTGGCCACGCGTAGATCGCATGACCGTCGAATTGCCCGGCCTTATTGCGACCCTGACGCCCCTGCTCGGCGACATCACCGCCATCAGCGTCAACTGGCCACCTTTGCAACGACCACCCGACTTCAACTGGCCAGGGTGGGAACACAAGCACCAGCACGTCATGACTGTCAACGGCACCGATGCTCGTGCCAACCTGCTGATCGTCCCGTACGCGACCTACAGCGGGCTCGCGTTGATGGTGCTGCGCTGCGCGGCAGATCTGCCCATCGACCCCGCCGACCGCGACAAACCCGCATTTTTGACCGCTGGTTCGATCCTGCGAGCAGCCCAACGGCAACGCAGCGCGTGAATTGCTGGAGAGCAGGCAGTCGGGAAGGTAGCGTCATTCCCGGTTGACACTCCAGCCTCCCGGAAACGTCACGGCGGCGACCTGATCTCCCCGCCGAAGGGCCTCTAGCTCCGACGTAAGCCGACCGTTAGGGTTGTGCTTTCGGGCGCCGGAGGTCTCAATTGGCTGCAAGTGCAGCGGTTCTTGGCGTGCCGTTGGCCTCGGCGGTGGTCGAGTCTGTACAGTCGGCACGTCTGACACCATCTGGGATGTACAAGAGAGGGTCACGCTCTTCCGCGGTCGTGCCCCAGCGGCTCCGTCGATTCCGATACAACACCGATCCGACCAACACATGCGGTGCCGTCGCGCCGGAGCCAGGGGGATTGTGGTGAGCCGATTCACCGAGACGATGTATGACAGCGCGCAGCGCAGTCTCAAGGGCATGAACACCGGCGAGCCAAACGCCCCAGTCCGGCATACCTGGCGTCAGGTGCACGAGCGGGCCCGCCGGGTTGCGGGCGGTCTGGCCGCCGCCGGTGTGGGCCACGGCGATGCGGTCGCGATGCTGGCCGGGGAGCCGGTCGAGATCGCCCCGACCGCACAGGGCATCTGGATGCGCGGCGGCAGCCTTACGATGCTGCACCAGCCCACGCCGCGCACCGATTTACAACGCTGGGGGGAGGAGACCACGGCCGTCATCAACATGATCGACGCCAAGGCTGTGGTGGTGTCGGATCCGTTCATGGCCGCGGCACCGCTGCTGGTCCAGCTGGGAATGCCGGTGCTGACGATCGAGCAGTTGCTCGACAGTCCTGCGATCGACCCGGTCGAGACCGACGACGACGACGTGGCGCTACTGCAATTGACGTCCGGCTCGACGGGATTCCCCAAGGCCGTCCGGATCAGTCATCGCAACATCGTCTCGAATGCCGAGGCGATGTTCGTCGGCGCAAACGTCGACCCGGAATCCGACGTGATCGTGAGCTGGCTGCCGTGCTTTCACGACATGGGCATGACCGGCTACCTAACCGTCCCAATGTATTTCGGCCTCGAGCTGGTCAAGGTCACGCCGATGGACTTCCTCCGCGACACCCTGCTGTGGGCGAAGCTCATCGACAAGTACCGGGGCACCATGACAGCGGCGCCCAACTTCGCCTACACGATGTTCGCCAAACGCCTGCGCAGGCAGGCTGAGCCCGGCCAGTTCGACCTGTCCACGCTGCGGTGGGCGCTCTCGGGCGCCGAGCAAGTCGAGCCGGCCGATGTCGAGGACCTGTGCGAGGCCGGCGCGCCGTTCGGGTTGCGTCCGGAAGCGGTCGTGCCCGCCTACGGCATGGCCGAGACGACGGTGGCGGTGTCGTTTACCGAGTGCGGCCGCGGGATGATGGTCGACGAGGTCGACGCCGACCTGCTTGCCCTGTTGCACCGAGCCATCCCGGCATCCAGGGGTAAAACCCGGCGGCTGGCCTCGGTCGGTCGTCCGCTGAAGGGGATGGAGGCCCGGATCGTCGACCAGGGCGGCGACGTGCTGCCCACTCGCGGTGTCGGCGTCATCGAGGTGCGCGGCGAACCCGTCACGCTGGGATACACCACGGCCGCCGGTTTCATCGCCGCACAGGATCAGGACGGTTGGTACGACACCGGCGATTTGGGGTATATCACCGAAACCGGCAACGTGGTGGTGTGCGGCCGGGTGAAGGACGTGATCATCATGGCCGGGCGCAATATCTACCCCACCGACATCGAACGTGCCGCCTCCCGCGTGGACGGGGTCCGGCCCGGCTGCGCCGTCGCGGTCCGCCTGCACGCCGGACACCCGCGCGAAATGTTCGCGGTCGCTGTCGAATCCAATGTCTGGGAGAACCCGGCCGAGGTGCGCCGGGTCGAACGTCAGGTGGCCCATGAGGTCGTCGCGGAGGTGGACGTCCGGCCCCGCAACGTGGTGGTGCTCGAGCCGGGAATGATCCCGAAGACGCCGTCCGGAAAACTGCGGCGCGCGCACGCATTGGCGCTGGTCACCTAGATCGGCGGTAGACTGCGTTGGCACCATGACCGACTACGACGCTCAGCCGGGTCGCGAAGGGCCTGAGCACGCAGAATTGTCCACCGCCCAACGGGAAGCGGACGAAGTCGACTTGCGAGCCGGGCTGGGCGGGCTGGCCGGGATGGTGGCCGGTGCCCGCGGCGTGTTCGAGCTGCTGGGCGAGGTTGCCGAGTTCGCTGCCCATGCCATTCCCGGGGTCGACGGTGCCGGCGTTGGGTTGATTATCGACGCGGATCAAGGCAGACCGACACTTCAGAAGGCTGCCGCCACAGCGGAATTCGTCCACGAAATCGACGTCGTCCAGTACGACGAGTTGCATGAGGGGCCGTGCATCACGTGTATGGAGTCGCGGCGGACCATCGTCAGTGGATCGCTGGGGAGTGACAGCCGCTGGCCGCGCTTCGGTGGCCGGGTGGCGAGGATGGGCGTCCATTCCGCGCTGTCGCTGCCGCTGATGGTCGGCGAACACGTGATCGGCGCGATCAACTCCTATGCGACCAGCCATGACGCTTTCGGGGAGCACGCCGTGCGGTTGGGTTCGCAATTCGCCGGGCCGGCGGCAGTGTCGATTTACAACGCGCAACTGCTGGTGGGAGCTCGCGAACGCGCGGAACAACTACAGCAGGCGTTGGAAAGTCGCGCAGTGATCGATCAGGCGATCGGCATCATCCGGAGCCGGTCGGGTGCCAGCGCGGAGTGGGCCTTCGCCCGGCTCGTCCGGTTGAGTCAAAGCGAGAACACCAAGCTGTACGTGGTCGCGGAGCGACTGGTCACCGAGGCCGTGCGGCGTGCTCAACTGCGGAGACGTCAGTCGTGAGCAAGTTCGGTCATCCTTTCCAGTAGCGCCGGACGGGAACTCGGTTCCGTCATCAATTGCCGCGCAACGTCCGTCAGGTGATCGCGGTGGACGCGCGCATACCTGCGCAACAGCGAAAATGCTTCGTCGACCGAAATATCGAGGCGTTCGCGCAGGAAGCCCTTGGCCTGCTCGACGACGACGCGGTGGGTCAGCGCAGAGCGCAGCTGCGGTATCACCGTCGAGGGCGTCGGCGGGTGTTCCTGCAGAAGAGCCACGCACGCGATATGCGCAAGCGTCTGCCCAACCAGGAGATCGGCCTCACTGAGCTCGCCGGGCCTGGTACCGAACAGACCCAGGGAGCCCAAAACGATGCCGGCAGCGCGCATGGGCACCGCATGCACCGAGGCGACCCCCAGCTCGAGCGCGGCCGGAACGAACCCCGGCCACCGCGAGGTTGCGGTGCCCAGATCTGCAACCGAGACCTGTTCGCCAGTCGCGTAGCACTCCACGCAGGGCCCTTCGTCGGCTTGTAATTGGAAGAGTTCCAATTCGCGCGTCTGCGTAGAGGTCGCGGCCAGCAAGCGGAGTTGCCCCAACGGGTCGGCGAGCAAGAACCCCGCCGCCGCGATATCCAGCAGGTCTGCGCAGCGCTCGGTGAGCTCGGTGAGCAGGTCGACGACGTCGAAGTCGTCGAGCAGTTTGTCGACGAGCGATACGACCGCGTCGAGGACGCGGGTTTCACGAGGTGTATCGGTCACATTTTCCCTCCTTGCCGGATTGCATTAGTCCGCATCGAGCCGCAGACGCCGGTCGAGAATGTCGCGGGCGACGTCGGTGGCGCTGCGGCTGGTGGCGTAGGCGTGGGCGCGCAGCCGTACCAGCGCCTCGGCGGGTTCGACCCCGAGTTGCGCGACGAGCATGCCGGTGGCCTGGCTGACCTCCGTGCGGCTCAGTGCGTTCAATTCGGCCCAGGCGTCGCTGTCTGGCTCGTTGACGGCGGCCTGTAGATCGGAGTCCATGAGGTCCAGCAAGGGGATGCCGGCCAGCTCGGCGGCGACAATCGCGCCGGCCAGATGATCAGCGTGCAGCTCGCCGGGTTTCGTGCGGAACAGGTCCAGGGCGCCGACGTATTCGCCGGCCAGCACGACCGGAATCGCGAAAATGCCCCGAATCTGGTGCTCGAGCATGGCGGGGCTGTACGCAGGCCACCGAACGTCGTTCGCGTTGGCGAGATCGGCGACGAGGACCGGGTTGCGCGACGCTACGGAGTCCAAGCACGGGCCCTCGCCGAAAGTGAACTGCAGTTCGTCATACATGCGCGCCGACGCGCCGCTGGAGCCCAAAGTCCCGCTGGTGACCCCTGCGAAGATCAGTGAAATGGCCGCCGCGTCAATGCTGAACAACGTCACGCAGGCCTCGCAAATTGAGTCAGCGGCGGCTAGGCCGCGCTGGCCGTCGACGGCCGCGCGGAGCTTTTCGTGGATTGCCACATTTAGCCGAGCGGGAGTAGGGCATCGATGCCCTTGCCCGAATGTCGAGGTGGCGAGGTCATACCTCCACCATCCACTAGTTGGAGCCGATTTGCGAGTGTGGGCGCAATGGGCCCGTTAGCCGATCGACACCAGTTGGTCGATCGAATCTATGGGAAGGTCGCCGTCCACGATCGCCGTGACCGCCAACTTGTTCAGGGTGATCGCGCCCCCGTGGTTGTCCAGGAAGGCGATGTCGGCGGCGTCGCGCCCGGTGGCAATGCGCACCAGCGCCTGCCGTGGTGCCAGCAACGTCCCGTCGACTACCCGCCATTGCCCGTCGACGAATGCCTCGGCGACTGCATGGAAGTCCATCGGATACAGACCCGGCGCGTATACCGAAACCGCGCGGGCGGGTACCTTGACCGCGCGCAGCAGCGCTACCACCAGGTGCACGTAGTCACGGCATACTCCGGCACCGGCCAGCAAGGTCTCGACCGCCCCGTCGATGGGGTCGCTCGAGCCCGGCACGTAGTTCAGCCGGGTGCCCACCCAGAGCGAGACTCTCTCCAGAAAAGTCGTCGAGTCGACGTAGCTGCCGAATTCAGTTGCGGCAAAACCGTAGAACTTGTCAGCCTCCGCGTACCGGCTGGGACGCAGATACATCGACAGGTCGGCTTCGGTCACCGGCGCCGGACCGGTCCGGCCGACGATCGTCGCGGCATAGTCGGCGGTCAAGTAGCCGGCCGGGACCTCCAACTTGTGGATGCGGCTGCCGTGCATACCGCTGATCTCTGAGCACTCAACGGGATTGCCGTCCAGCACGAACGACAACCGCTCTGAAACTTCGGCGTTCGGGTGCGGCGCTACAGCAATTTGGAATTCCAACGTCGACGGTTCGGTAATCTCGACCTCGAGCTCTGCGCCCACCTCGCGCCTCATTGCGTCAGCCACCAAGACCCCGAGGTGGGCGGCGCTCGAGGCCCTCCGACAGCGACTCACTTTCTCCCGTCGCCCCGCCCTCAGAATCCCACATCGACTGTGCCACAAGCATTTCCCTGCGTTTGGCCCTCCTGCGTACTGCCGCGCCGAGGATGTCCCTGGGCGATACAGACGTACCCGGGTGCCGGATCGTCGCGCTGGACCGGCGGTTGTGCATGGGTTCGTACGCCGACCTCTGGTGGTCGAGCTGCCGAATCAGCTCGCGCTTCGCATCACCCAGCGCACGGGTGATGTCCGGGTTCTCTCCGACGGCTACCAGCGGCGTCAGGCCGGGTAGGCTCGTGCGCAATGTGACGCGCTGCTCCTTGCCGCCGCGGCCCTGGAGAGAGACGTCCACGCTCACATCGCGCGAACCCCACCTACCGAGATGCGGCCCGAGCGTCGATAACGTCTCCACCACATGTGAGTGCTCCTTCGCCACGAAACCCGCGCCTATACGGATCACGTTTTCGTGAAAGATATTTCGTTGCTTTTTATCAGAATTTCTCATTGTGGCCCTTCAATCGACTGGCG
This sequence comes from Mycobacterium sp., assembly GCA_035314925.1. Classification (GTDB taxonomy): domain Bacteria; phylum Actinomycetota; class Actinomycetes; order Mycobacteriales; family Mycobacteriaceae; genus Mycobacterium. The sequence goes on from DATFYT010000187.1 coordinate 9,507, forward strand.
GGCACCCGTGCGTCCGATTCCAAAAGGCGAATCCGTGTGGCCACAGCGGACGGCAATCTTCCGGGCTAATCCTTCTAGTAAGTAAACGCGCCGGCAATAGCGATGTCAACATCGTTGGCGCGCAACGCGGTTCGCGCCGTTTAATGTCGTACCCAGCAACAACATTGGCGCATCGGAGTGTTGCCGCCGAGCATCAAACTGTCGTGGCTGAATCTGCGTTGTCGACGTGCGCGAGTCGAGTTCGCCGGAGGCGTTGCGCGCACAACGCGCTTTCAGCACGCGCGGCACGCACAATGTCGTCGGCGATCCGGAATCCTTCGGTCTCCCGTTCTGCGTGCGCGATGTCAAGCGCGGCGGCTTGCCGCAACACCATCACCGCCAGAGCGCTGGAGGTCCGGCACGGGACCACGAGGAGATTCGCCGAATACTGACTGCCCGTGATCATCATCAGGCGTTGGTGGCTGGCGACCCGGACGGGGTTCGCCACGCTCGCGCGCTTCACCGCGTCGAGATCTGGGCAACCCTCCAACGATGACCAGTTGATGCTGATATCGAGGATCTCACCCAATCGCGCGGACAGGGCGCCAATCAGGTCGGGAAGCTCGCGCGCTACCGAGGCCGTGTGCGGCCACCAGCCTCCATCGAGGCCGTTGCCGAGTTCGATGGCCAGGGTAAGCCGGACCGGACTGGCCAAGCGCCGGGCACATGCCGCGCGGTTCATGGCGTTGAGCAGGCCTTAGTCAACGAAATCGGTGTCGCTGGCAGGCGATGAGTGCATGAGTTTCGGCGATCCATAGACGATTCCTTCATTTCGAGGTTCTCCCGGCACACGAGTGCGGGATCGACTAACGATCACCGTGGCTACCAAACGTTCAACATCGACGCTACACCGCGCCCGTCGCACGGATCCGTTCGCACAGCGCGGCGAACGAAGCGGCTACCCCTGATTGCTCGTGCTACCTTGAAGCAGGATGTTTTTCGTACATCCGTTCTGAATGAGAGAAGTTGGAAAGTATGACGCAGGGAACTGTGAAATGGTTTAACAGCGACAAGGGCTTCGGCTTTATCGCTCCCGATGGCGGCGCAGAGGATGTGTTCGTTCACTACTCAGAGATCCAAGGGAGCGGTTTCAAGTCACTTGAGGAGAACCAAAGGGTTCAATTCGAGGTCGGCCAAGGGGCCAAAGGCCCTCAGGCAGTAGGAGTTACACCGGTTTAGCGATCTCGTTGTCACAGGTGGGCTGGCGGGCACTGTCCTGCCAGCCCCCTTTGCTTTAGGACGCACTGCGCTCTACCTGCCGAGTGCGAGTAGCGTTGACGTGTCGGCGGTATCTCGCACGCGACCGTTTCAGATTGTGTCGTCGCCGATTCGAATGATTTGGCCGATTCGCGGCCAAGACAGGGGCGTCGCATGACGCTACAGCAAGGCCGAAGCACGACCGATGCGAAGCGCATACCACCCGAGAAGACACCGCGACTGCGCTTGAAGCCCAAGGCTCCCACTAGCGGATATGTCGATGGGGCGTGGTGGCCGCACAGTGATGACCTTCCGACTGAGCTGCCAGATCTGCTGGCGGTGCTGTCGGTACGGCTCGGCCCTATTGACCGCGTGATATACAACCTCACCGAATGGGCGAAGGCCCCGGCCAAATTGCCGACGGGCGGCAGAATGGTACGACTCGGCGGGTATTACAGGCAGCCGGTCAACACCATCGAAGTAATCGGACTCAATCGCAACAAGATCGTCCTGCTGGTGGTGCCTACTCGCACCGACCCAGGCCACGCACACGACATCCTGATGGCTGCTGCGGCGCCGAGCAACGCTTCGACGATCGACGGCTTACTGCATGACTAGCGATTGAGACGGTTAATAGCCGCCGCCGTGGCGATGCTGGGTGGCGTGTGATGTCATCTCTGTGACGACCGAGCGGCCTTGCCCGCGAGGGGATTTCCGCGCGGCCGCCACCAGGATGTCGAGCGAATCGGCTATCCCGGTCGCGATGTCGTCGACCGCGGGCACATTGTCGGGACACGCGCACACACTCAGATCTATCGCCTCGCCACGGGTGGTCAGCGTGATGTTCAACCCGCAGCCTTCCACTAGCGGCGTCACTGTTTGCATACCGACGACCTTGGCCCCGGCACAGTACGCGGGCACCGGCTGTCCGGAAACATACGAGACACTGGCGTGACAGATCGGCGCCAGTCGTTGGCGCAGACCCAATCGGCTGTAGATCTGCATAGCTGCGTGGACGACGGTGGTCGGGATCAGCGACGCGACGCGCGCCAAATCGACTGTTGAATCCGACTTTTCGGCATCGTGCCGGTGCGCGGTGTTCATCCTCTCGGTGGCGGTATGTAGGTTGGTAAGCACCTCGATGGGGTCGTCGAGCTGCACCGGAATGCGAATTTCTCCAACGATCGGCCGATCGCCAAAAGTGGTGGCCGCGGCGTCGGACAGCGCGAGCGGCATCCGTATCACCAGCGGATCGTCGGGCACGGTGTCGTGGCGTTGTAGCCAGGCGCGCAGCGACAGTGCGCAGGCGGCCAGGAAAACATTGGTGATGTCGCCGCCGAACGCGGTGCTGACCGTCTCCAGGTCGGCTAGCTGGATCGAGACGAAAGCCACGGCCCGGCGCTTGGTCAACGGCGCGTTGAACACGTTGCGCGGAAGCGGTCCGCTCATCGACGACACCGGTGGCGGGGTCGGATCAGGCTCGCTGGTACCGCGCAGCTGACCTCGGACGGCGCCCAGCACACCAGTCACCGTCTCGGCAACGAGCCAAAGACCCTTGATCTGCTGCTCGAAAAGCTGGGTCATCACGTCGGTAATGAGTTCGCCCACCGCAGGCATGCCCCGGCCCGGCTGCGTCGGCTGATCATCGGCCCGGTCGTCGTGCGCATCGGAACGTAATAGCCGCGACCACACCGACGCTGCGCCGATACCGCCGTCGCTCAGCGCAGGCGACATCCGCACCGCCAGCGCCCACCGGCCATCCGGCAGACCATCGATGCTCCAGGCTTCCCACAGGGCTTTGCGGTGATCATGCGATCCGGCGCTCAGTTGCGCGATCAGGTCGGCGAATTCGCGCTGGCCGCCCGGAGCCCGGATGGTTGCCCGGTGGATTTGAGACGTCGGGTCATAGTCGTCGATCTCGGCCCACAACGGCTGGCCCACTCCTAGGGGCCTGCCCACCAGTCTGCTGCGGAAGCGAGCAAGTTGCGGAAGCGACGACCCCATCAGCCGGTCTAGGCGCTGGTGGCTGAATTGATCGGACGGCTCAAGAATGACCAACGACACCGTATGCGCCGGCATCGTCGACGCCTGCGTGACAAGCCGCATCGCGTCCGCCACCGACAATCGGATACCCGTCAGCATGCTTCCGGGCAATCCACCCAAACCTGTTGAACCAGAACCTCTCACGCGTCGCGACGCTCCC
>DATFYT010000188.1:0-8600 GCA_035314925.1 Mycobacterium sp.
AGAAGTGTCGGCCGACGCGAGCGGCGCGAACGTTAGTGCCGCTCCGGTCGCGAAGCCGGCGGCCGCGGCAATTTTGCGCAAGTTCATAGAGAACCCCTCGTAATGATTTCCGCTGGCGAACGGGCGTGCGCCAGAGGTCCCCCAGCACCCCGCTACTGAAAACCTGAGCGCTTCATAACAATTTCTTACGCTAGGTATACATAAACCCCTGAAGAAACTTAAGTTACGCGACGACTTCGTGAAGCTCTCTGATCGGCTGGCCACTCACCGGGCACGAGTCATAAGCTCCGCTGTGCCGGCAGCCTCGTGCGACCAACTGTCTTGCCGGAACGTCCTATGCTGCGAACATGGCGTCGCAGTGGAAGACGTTGCAGCGGTTCCAGAAGAACCTCGAGAATCTGGTGTTCAACGAAGCACCGGAGTTGATCCGTCAGCTACAGCAGTCGCCGACTGTACAGCGCGGCATCAAGATCGCGTTGGATGTGATCGTCGGCACCGCGTCCGAAGCGCCGGCCGAGATCACCGTGGGCCGCCCGGTGACCCGCGACAGCGCTCCCACCGCGCATCGGGCCCGCAAGCTGGTCTACTCCCCCAATCTGGACGGTCGGGCCGACCCCGGCGAAATCGTGTGGACATGGGTGACCTATCAGGAAGATCCCACCCGCGGCAAAGACCGCCCGGTGCTGGTCGTGGGCCGCGACCAGCGCACGCTGCTCGGCTTGATGATGTCCAGTCAGGAAGGACACGCCGCCGACCGGGACTGGGTGGCCATCGGCAGCGGCAGCTGGGATGACGAGGGCAGACAAAGCTGGGTGCGGCTGGACCGGGTGCTCGACGTCCCCGAAGAAGGCATCCGCCGCGAAGGCGCAATCCTGGAACGCGCCGTCTTCGACCTGGTGGCCGCTCGCCTACGAAACGACTACTCCTGGAGCTGAGCGATCAGCCCTGGGTGATGTAGGACTGGAGCTGCTCGTGCTCGGTCTCCAGCTCCTCCATCCGCGTCTTCACGACGTCGCCGATGCTGACGATGCCGATCAACTTTCCGTCCTCGACTACCGGCACGTGCCGCACCCGGTTTTCGGTCATCAGCATGGTCAGGCTGTCCACCGTGTCGGACTTACTACAGGTCGACACCACCGCGGTCATGATTGACGAGACCGGTTGGGAAAGCACCGAAGCCCCGTGGGCGTGCAGCTGGCGAACAATGTCACGCTCGGAGACGATGCCGGCGACACCGTCGGGCCCGGTCACCACCATGGCGCCGATATTGTGGCCGGCGAGCCCGGCCAGCAGTTCGGTCACCGTTGCGTCAGGGTTGATCGTCATCACCGAGCCGCCCTTGCTCCGCAACACATCTGCAATCCGCATCAAGGCCTCCCGCCGATTGTGATCCGGTTCACACCAGGCTACGGCGAGATCGGTCATCGTGAAAGCAGCTCGTGAAAATCCGGTCAATGTCCAGGTCAGCAGCAAGATTTATGACATACCTGGAACCATGATCGAAATCACCCTGCTCGGCACCGGCAGTCCCATCCCCGACCCGAATCGCGCCGGACCGGCCACCCTGGTGCGGTCCGGCGGCCAGACATTTTTGGTGGATTGCGGACGCGGCGTGCTGCAACGCGCGGCGGCGATCGGTGTGGCCGCCACTGGTCTGTCGGCTCTGCTGCTCACCCACCTGCACAGCGACCACATCGCCGATCTCGGCGATGTGGTGATCACCCGCTGGATCACCACATTCGCGCCCGATCCCGCGCCGTTCCCGATCATCGGCCCGCCCGGGACCGCGGCGGTCGTCGAAGCGACGCTGAACGCCTTCGGTCCCGACATCGGCTACCGGATCGCACACCACGACGACCTGACCGCCCCACCACCAGTCGAAGTACACGAATACACCGACGGCCCGGTATGGGACCGCGATGGTGTGTCGATCCGGGTGGCACCTACCGATCACCGGCCGGTGGCGCCGACGATCGGGTTTCGCATCGAAGCCGGTGGCGCTTCGGTGGTGCTGGCGGGTGACACCGTGCCGTGCGAGAGCCTCGATAAACTCGCCACAGGCGCAGGCGCTCTCGTGCACACCGTCGTCCGCAAGGAGCTGATAGCCCCGCTGCCGGTGCAGCGCATGAAAGACGTGTGTGACTACCACTCGTCGGTGCAAGAGGCGGCCGCCACCGCCACACGCGCCGGGGTCGGCACGTTGGTGCTGACCCATTACGTGCCGACTATCGCGCCCGGCCAGGAGGAGCAGTGGCGTGCACTGGCAGCCACCGAATTCGACGGGCGGATCGAACTCGGCAACGACCTGCACCGGGTCGAGGTGACCCCGAGCGGATGACTTACTGCGCTCGAATGTCGTTGCACTGCAACGGTAGCCGTGCGCCGGCCACCACCAGCCAGGCCAGTGCCGAAACTCGGGCGACCGGCAGGATCGGGCCCAGCTCCGGCCAGACCAGCACCAGCGTCGTCAATTCGCAAAGCCCCGCGATCGCCAGGCCGGCCCGGGCCAGCGGCCGCGGCAACAGCCTCGACTCAACGCCGGGCATCGCCATGCCGCCGATAAGAAGGCCCAACGCCACGATGTGCCCGGCGCCGCCGACCAGAAACACCAAGTAATAAAGCGTGCTGACTAGGGCGGTGTCGCCGCTGACCTCCGGCCGCGACAGTGTCCACGCCAGCAAACCGCTCAGGCCAAGCGCGCCGGCCGCCACGATTCCGCCCGTCAACGCGATCGTCGCTGTCGGGGCGCCGACCCCGAGGTGACGCAACCGGGCACTGGCCGTCGCCGCATAAACGGCCAGCGGCACCGACGATGCGAACACCGCCACCGCGATCACCTGCACCGCTGTCGGCTCGGCGCGGACGTACTGCTGGATCGGGGCGACCGGTCCGTAGGGCAGCGGCATCACGCCGCCGAGCGCGACTCCAATCGCGATACCACCGAAGAGCAGCCCGATGCAGATCGCGGCAACGAGCGCCAACGACGGTCCATCATGTTGGCGCGATGCGTCCACTACGCGAGTCGGGTGATTTCGACGACGACGTCGAGGTCGGTCGCGCCCTGTCCGGAGTAGATGCCCTTCAGCGGGGACACGTCAGAGTAATCCCGGCCTACCCCGACACTGACGTACTGCTCGGTGATCTCGCTGTCGTTGGTGGGGTCGAGATCCCACCAACTTCCGGTCCAGGCCTGGATCCAGGCGTGGCTGTGCCCGTCGACGGTGTCCCCGACCACCGCTTCAGAGCTGGGGTGGTGATAACCGGACACATAGCGAGCAGGAATGCCCATGCCGCGCAACACAATCAGCGACAAATGGACGAAGTCCTGGCAGACGCCCTTGCCCTCGCGCAATGCGTCCAAGCCCGACGAGTGCACACCGGTGGTGCCCCGAACGTAGTCCAGTTCGCTGCGCACCCATTCCGCCGCCGCGCCAACGGCTTCGGCGGGTTCGTGATACTTGGCGATCCGCTTACCGACGGCGGTGAGGCGTTTGCTCCTCGGCGTGTATTGGCCTGCGCGAAGCACCTCGTCGAACCGATCGACCACCGATTCGCTGTGCAAGTCGGCCCAGGTGACCTTTTCGGTCGGCGGTTCGGCTCGATCGGTCTCCACCACCGACGAGGCCGTGACGGTCAACTCGGTGTGCGGTGCATGCAAGTCGAATGCGGTGACTGCGGTGCCCCAATAATCGATGTAGCGGTATGACCTGGTCGGCGGGACGGTTTCGATTCGGTTGAGGACGACGTTTTGCCGGGAGTCGGAGCGTGGCGTGAGCCGGGCTTCGTTGTAGGAGGCCGTGGCCGGCGACGGATAGGCATATCCGGTGGCGTGCAGAACCCGCAGCCGCCACATCAGCTCTTCCCCTTCTTCGCCGGCAGCGGCTCACGTTGGGCGGCGTCAGACCAGGCGACCCATGGCACAGCATGAAAGTACTGTACTGCCAACGCTTCTCCGACGTCGTAACACGACTTCTGCAGGCTGGCCAGCCGCGTCTCCAGCGATTCAAGAAGCACACCCGGCCCAATGAATTCGAGTTCACTGCGCGCTCGGCCGAGCAGCCGCTGCGCTTCGGCGGTAGAACCGACCCGACTGTGCGAACGGTGCAGCAGTTCGTCAAGATTGTGCTCGGCCAACTTCAACGAATAGAACACCGAACGCGGGAACAGCCGGTCGAGCAGGATGAACTCGACGACCCGGTTGGCGTCCAGCACACCGCGATACGTGCGCAGATAGGTGTCATGCGCGCCCGCCGAGCGCAGCACCGTCACCCACGCCGGCGAGGACGCGCTGTCGCCCACCCGTGACAACAACATCCGCACCGTCATGTCCACCCGCTCGATCGCACGGCCCAGCATCATGAAGCGGTATCCGTCGTCACGTGACAGCGTCGAATCGGCGAGGCCGGCGAACGTCGCGGCGCGGCCTTCGATGAACGATAAAAACTCATGCGGGCCAAGGCGTTTAGCGGCGCGTTCACGTTCGCCCAGCGCGTTGAACGTGGTGTTGAGGCATTCCCAGGTCTCGGTGGACGTCACCTCCCGGGCAGACCTCGCGTTTTCCCGCGCCGCGGAGATGGCGTCGACGATGGAGCAGCCGCCCGCGGTGTTGCGCCGAAATGCCACCAGGTCGGTCAGCGACCAGACGTCCAACTGGGTGTCCGGCGCCTCAATGTCCAACACGTGCAAGAGGACTCGGGAGGTGTGGTCAGGGTCGACGCTGGAATCCTCCAGCAGTTGGTGGATGGTCACGTCGAGGATGCGCGCGGTGTCATCGGCGCGCTCGACGTAGCGACCGATCCAGTACAGCGCTTCGGCGTTGCGGGCCAGCATCAGCGGATCACCGCCCGTTGCTGCTGCTGCTGCTGTTGCTGTTGCTGCTGAGCGGGCTGCTCCCGCGTCGGGCGCAGCTGCGACTGTTGCTGCTGTTGCGTAGTTTTTTCGCCGTCCGAGTCGCTGTTGGATGTGGTCACCGGTTTAGGCAGCGACCGCACAATCTCGGCGGCGCCCAGCTCGCGGTCGGCCGCTGAGGTGCGGGACGCGAGCACCCAGGTGTCCTTGGAGCCGCCGCCCTGACTGGAGTTGACCACCCGCGAACCCTCGACCAGCGCCACCCGCGTCAGACCGCCGGGCAACACCCAGACGTCGTCGCCGTCGTTGACCGCGAACGGACGCAAGTCGACGTAACGAGGTGTCAGCGTGTCGTCGATCTGTGTCGGGACCGTCGAGAGCTGCATCATCGGTTGCGCGATCCAGCCCCGCGGGTCGTCGCGGATCTTCTTACTGATCACGCTCAACTCTTTGTTGGAGGCTTCCGGGCCGAACACGATGCCGTAGCCGCCGGACCCCTCGACCGGCTTGATCACCAGTTCGCCGACCCGGTCGAGCACTTCCTCGCGTTCGTCGTCCAGCCAGCATCGGAAGGTGTCCACATTTGCCAGCAGCGGTTTCTCGCCGAGGTAGTACTCGATGATCGTCGGCACGTAGGTGTAGACGAGCTTGTCGTCGCCGACCCCGTTGCCGACGGCGCTGGAGATCACCACGTTGCCGGCTCGGGCGGCGTTGAGCAGGCCGGCCACGCCGAGCACCGAATTGGGGCGGAACTGCATCGGGTCCAGGAACGCGTCGTCGATGCGCCGGTAGATGACGTCGACCTGACGTTCTCCTTCGGTGGTGCGCATGTACACCTGGTTGTCGCGGCAGAACAGGTCGCGGCCTTCAACCAGCTCGACGCCCATCTGCCGGGCCAGCAGCGAGTGCTCGAAGTACGCCGAGTTGTGCACCCCCGGGGTCAATACGACGACGGTCGGGTCGGCCTCGTTGGTGGCCGCCGACTTGCGCAACGCGCGCAGCAGGTGCGCCGCGTAGTCGTCGACGGTGCGCACCCGGTGGGTGGCGAACAGGTTGGGAAAGACCCGCGCCATCGTGCGCCGGTTCTCCATCACGTAGGACACCCCCGACGGCGAGCGCAGGTTGTCCTCCAGGACGCGGAAGCTCCCCTTTTCGTCGCGGATCAGGTCGATGCCGGCGACGTGAATACGCACGCCGTTGGGCGGCACAATGCCGGCGGCCTGGCGGTAGAAGTGCTCACAGGAGGTGACCAGCCGGCGCGGGATCACTCCGTCGTTGAGGATCTCCTGGTCGCCGTAGATATCGTCGAGATAGCACTCGAGGGCCTTGACCCGCTGGGTGATGCCGCGCTCCAACCGCGTCCACTCAGCGGCGGAGATCACCCGAGGGACCAGATCCAGCGGAAACGGCCGCTCCTGACCGGACAGCGAGAACGTGATGCCCTGATCGCTGAATGCCCGGCTGAGCGCCTCGGCACGCGCTTCTAGGTCGGAAGCATCCGACGGCGCAAGCTCGGCGTAAATGCCCTTGTACGGGCCGCGAACGTTGCCCTGGGCGTCGAACATCTCATCGAAGGCCTCGCCGTAACTGCTGGCGGAGTTGTAGCCGTCGAAGATCGGCTCGTAGCGCTGCGACGGCGGCTTTTCGCTGCGCGGTTCCCGCCTCGTCTCGACGGGCACAGTTCGAAGGGCCACCCTGCCATGCTGCATCACGCACGCCGTTTCTGCAGGCCAAGAGCTTCTGCTTTGGGGGAATGCACCGCGGACTGATACCCTCAACACTCGCTGCCTAAGCGCCGAGACGCTGGGGCAAGACGTGACACTACAAGCCGCTTGAAATTTGCGAAGGAATTAACGCGTGGCCAACATCAAGTCGCAGCAGAAGCGCAACCGTACGAACGAGCGCGCCCGACTGCGCAACAAGTCGGTGAAGTCGTCGCTTCGCACGGCTGTCCGGGCGTTCCGCGAGGCCGCCGCCGCCGGCGAGAAGGACAAGGCCGCCGAACTGCTGGTCTCCACCAGCCGCAAGTTGGACAAGGCGGCCAGCAACGGCGTGATTCACAAGAACCAGGCGGCCAACAAGAAGTCTGCGCTGGCGCACGCCCTCAACAAGCTCTGAGCTCTAGCGACCGGGATCACCGGCCACTAGCTCGGCGACTTTTCGCACAGCCGCTTCCAGCGCGTAGTCGGCATCGGCGGCCGCGCCCTTCACGTCCGCGTTCAGCGCCGCCACCAATCTCATCGCAGTAGCCACCATGTCGCGCGACCAGCGCCGGGCCTGCTTCTGCGCTTTCTGCACCCGCCAGGGCGGCATCCCGACTTCGGCGGCCAGCCGGTAGTGGTCACCAGAAAGCGGACCCACCCGACCGATGGCGTGCACGGCCTCGGCCAACGCGTCGGCCAACACCACATGCGGCTCGCCGCGCATCATCGCCCACCGCAGCGCCTCGACCGCCCCTTCGACGTCACCGGCCACCGCCTTGTCGGCGATGTCGAATCCCTTCACCTCGGCCCTGCCACCGTGATAGCGCCGCACCGCGGCGACATCGACGTGGCCACCGGTGTCGGCGACCAATTGTGAACAGGCCGAGGCGAGTTCGCGGATATCGGAGCCCACCGCATCCAGCAGCGCGCTGACCGTGTCGTCGTCGGATTTGACCTTCAACGCGCGAAACTCCTTGCGGACGAAGTCAACACGCTCGCTGGCCTTTGTGATCCGCGCGCACGGATAAACTTGCGCGCCAAGCGCGCGCAGCCGACCGGCCAGCGCCTTGGCTCGTCCGCCACCTGAGTGCACGACCACCAGCTCGGTGCCCGACGGAATGTCCGCGGCGGCGTTCGCGATCAAATCCGCGGCGTCTTTACCCGCCTCACCGGCGGCTTCCAAGACGACCACCCGCTCGTCGGCGAACAGTGACGGGCTCAGCAATTCGGCCAGCTCGTAGACACCGACTTCGCCGGCCCGCAGCCGGCTCACCGGAACATCGTCGGTGCCGGCCCGCTGCCGCGCCGCCCGCAACACGTCCGCGACGGCGCGCTCGACCAGCAGCTCCTCATCACCCAGCACCAGATGCAATGCCGAAACCTGCTGGCTCACGCCTTCGATCGTGTCATGTGCGGCCGACAGCCCCGCCGGCCCCTACCAACAGACCCGACAGCGACCAGGCGAGGAGCCCGGCGGCTGCGACCGCCATCCCGGCCCGAAACCAGCGCCGCCGCCACAACACCGCGGTCAGGACCGCGGCGGCGCCGACCAGCAGGACACCGGGAACCCCGGACGGAACCGGCATGCTGGCGGCGGGCACACCGGCTGCCCAATGCGCGATCCGCAGCACCCACCACAGTTCGGGCCCGGTGAACCGGATCAGCAGTTGCGCCGCGGTCGGCCAGAACAAGCACAGTGCGCCCGCCGCACTACCCAGCACGGTGATCGGCGCGATCAGCGCCGCCACTGCAAGATTGGCTGCGGCGCCGATCAGGCTCACCCGACCCGAGATCCCGGCGATCAGCGGTGCCGTCACCAACTGCGCGGCACACGCGACGCAGACCGCGTCCGACAACGGCTTGGGCCAGCCTGCTGCCACCAGACGCCGCGACCAGATCGGCGCGATAACCACCAGCGCCGCCGTCGCCACCACCGACAACGCGAGGCCCGCGTCGACGGCCAGTTGAGGGGTGACGACCATCAGCACCAGCACGGTAGCGGCAAGAGCCGGAATGGCTTGCCGCCGACGCGAAGACAACAAGCCCACC
>DATFYT010000189.1:0-9312 GCA_035314925.1 Mycobacterium sp.
ACGTCGGCGATTGCCACCTGGATCGGCTTCAGGCCGATCGCCACGTCCAGGCACTCGCAGGCAGCATCCAAGGGCAGCGGACGCAGGCCGTTCAGGGCCAAGTAGGTCGAGATCTCCTCGCTGGAGGTGGCCATGCCGCCGGCCAGCGATCCCCAGTTCACCGACAGCGCCGGTAGTCCGAGGCTCGCCCGGTAGTGGGCCAGCGCGTCCAGCATGGCGTTCGCCGCCGCATAACTGATCTGCGGAACGATTCCGGCCTGGCTGGCTACCGAGCTGTACAGCACGAAATGGTCAAGTTCGGTCTCGGTCAAGGCCTCGCTCAGGATGAATGCGCCCCGGGCCTTGGGGGACAGCACCGAGTTCAGGCCGCGCTGGCTTAGCCGGCCGAGTGGTTCATCGGCGAGGGCGCCGGCAGCGTGGAACACACCACGCAGTGGCGGGCCGTCGGATAACCGGGCGAGAAGGGCGTTGACGCTCGCCCGGTCGGCCACGTCAACCTGCTCGACTCGGACATCGGCGCCGCTGGCGCGCAGGGCCTCCACCGCAGCCTGCTGGTGGGCGTCGGCCGCACCACGTCGACCGGCTAGCACGATTGTCCCTGCGCCCTTGGCAGCTAGCCACGTGGCGGTGGCCAGACCGAAGGCCCCGAGACCACCGGTGACGAGGTAAGCCGCGTCCGACCGGATGCTGGTGACCGGCCACGCCGGTTTGACCGGTGGCGCCGATTCGGTGAAGTCCAGCACTATCCGGCCCAGGTGGGTGGACCGGGCGACCTGGTCGAACGCATCCGCCACCTGCGACACCGGCAGGATCCGGGTGGGCAGCAGCGTGTACTCCCCGGCACGGATCTGGGCGACCACTTCGCGGTGTACCTGCTCCAGCAGGTCTTTGCGGTGCGCCATCATCCGGTCGAGGTCGATGGAGATGAGCGACAGGTTCTTATTGAAGACCGCCAGGTCGATGAGCCGACCACCGAAGATCTCGGTCTTGCCGACCTCAACCACCCGGCCGAACTCCGCGGCCACCTCGAGATTGGCCAGCACCGCCTCACCAGGGGCGGAATTCAGGACAACGTCGGCTCCGTGGCCGCCGGTGAGCTGGCGTACCTGATCGATTGCCGATAGCGACCGGGAGTCGACGACGTATTCGGCTCCGAGGGTTCGAAGCATGTCGGCGCGCTCCAGGGTGGACGCGGTGGCGATCACCCGGGCACCCGCCTTGGCGGCGATCTGCACCGCGGCCATCCCGACGCCGCCGGCGCCACCGGCCACCAGCACCCAGTCGCCGAACTGAAGCCGGCCCGCGTGCATGAGCGCGTAGTGCGCGGTCATCAACACCACCACCGAGCCGTAGGCCCCTAGGGTCAGGCCGTGACCGGGTTCGATCGGACCCGCGTCCACCGGGGTGGTGACGTAGCGGCGGGCCATCCCCGGGACGCTTACAAAGCGCGACTCGCCGACGGTGAAGCCGCTGACCCCGGGGCCGATCCGGGTGACGATCCCCATGCCCTCCATTCCGACGCTCAAGCCGAAGTGGGTGCCGGCTAGCTCGGCCTCACCGAGTACGCCGAGGACCTTCATCGGGTCCTTGAAGTTGAGACCGATGCCCTCCATCCGCAGTTCAATCTCGCCAGGCCCAGGGGCACGTCGCGCGATCTCCCGCAGGGCAAGGTCGGCCAGTCGACCGGGCTGGGGCGCTTCTATCTCGAAGTTCGCGTCCGGATCGCGGAGCGGTTGTGCTTTTTCGAGAGCTTCCAGTCGGCTGGACAGGCTGGATTGGTTGACGATCACCATCCGTAGGTCATCCCGCAGCGCGACCTCGTCTGCGTCGTCACTCGCGTAGGCCCCGCTGACGAGGGACTCCAGGGCGACTGTATTCAGCTGGCTGCGGTGATCGATATCGATCAGCCGCCAGTTCAAGAGCGTCTGCTCGTTGCGTAAGACCCGACGGGCGCCGACCAGGGCGGACGCGGCCAAGTCCGGCACCTGCCGGTCACCAGGCACCGGCAACGCCCCTCGGGTGATCACCAGGCCCTGCATCGGCAGGTCGCGACCCACGAGCAACGCCTGGTCCTGCACGTTCTGCACTGCCCGGGCCACCCCGACCAGCATCGCCGGCAGCTCACCGAGCCGGTTCACATAGTCGGCCGATGGCGCGTCGGCCGACGGTGTGGTGGCGATCAAGGTGACCACCATCGGGCGGGTGTCGTCTCGGTCGGCCGCCAGCACTCGACGTAGTTCGGCCTCCGCCTCGGCACAGATCCGTTCGGGATCCCCGCCGCGGACGACGAGGAGCTGCTCGCTCCCGCGCTGGGTGGCGTAGTCGCGGGCCCACTGGGCCGATTCCTCGCCAGCCGCAACCAGGAACACCCGCTCGAGGGCCAGGGCGTTGGCCCGGCCGGCCGAGTCGCGAGGCTCGCGCGGCTCGAACAACGGCTCGAGCCATAGCTGGTCGAGTTCACTGAGCACTGGCGGCCGTGGGTTGATCGGCAGGAACTGTATCCGGTGCAGCTCGATCAGCACCTGACCGCCCGGGTCGGTGAGCACGACATCGGCGACCAGCTTCGGCTCGCCCGGCTGTGGGGCAAGGCGGGTGACGCCCACTAAGACCTGGTCGGGTAGGGCGGCGAACTGCCGGACGTGCCGTACCGCGGCGGGCACGACGGCCCCGCCGACGGAGGCGTCATCGGCCCCGGCCAGCAGGGCGACGCACTGCAGGGCCGCGTCCAGCACGGTGGGGTGGGCCTGGTGGTTGGAGGCGGCGATCCCGGTGTCGGTAGCATCGATGCGAGCCACCACGCGGCCGTCGCTCACCTGGGCGTCCACGATCCGCCGGAAGGCCGGCCCGTACACCAGGCCGCGTTCGGCCAGCCGCGGGTACAGCTCGTGGGCAGTGGCGGTGACGGCCCCGGTAAGCGCCGGCAGCGCGAGCGTCGGCCGGACCAAGCCGTCCACGATGCGTCCGCTCGCGTGCCGGGTCCAGCTGGTGGCCGAACTGCCCCGCGAGCTGACCGTGAACCGTCCGCTGGAGGATTCCATGGTCAGGCGCAGGGTTGGGACGTCGTTGTGCTCCACCACGAGCGGGGTGATGAACCGCACGTCGTCCAGCGCCGGGGCGGGCCGACCGGTGGTCTGGGCTGCCACGGCGAGCCCGGCATCCAGGTAGGCCGCGCCGGGCAGCAGCACCAAGTCGGCCACGACGTGGTCGCGCAGCCAGGGCAGTCGCGCGGCAGCCAGCTCGGTCCGCCATTCCGGCTGACCGGTGTCGATCAGGTCGCCGGGCAGTGCGCGGGCGTCACTAGTGCCGAGCTTCTCGTCGGCGTCCGCCTGCTCCATCGACCACACCCGCACCCGCTGAAACCGGTGCGCCGGCAGCGGGCGCTGCGGCGCGAGGCCGGCGGAGGCGCCGGGGGCGTGGTCGGTGTCCAGGGCACCGGCGACGTAGAGGTCGGCCAGCGCCGTCCGCACGCTGGTGCGGTCGTCGGCCTGCCGGTTGAGGGTGCCGATCGAGGTTCCCGTCACACCCTTGCGGAGCAGGATCTCCTTGATATTGCCCGACAGCACCGGGTGCGGGCCGACCTCCAGGAACACCCGCTCGCCGGAGTTGATCACCGCAGTCGTAGCGTCGGCGAACCGCACCGGCTGGCGGACGTTCGCACACCAGTATTCGGCGTCCCAGTCCGGCCCAGTCACTCGCTCAGAAGTGACCGTCGAGTACAGCGGGACGATCGGCGTCCGCGGGGCCAGGTCGGCCAGCGCCTGGGTCAGCTTCGGCAGGATCGGGTCCATCAGGTGTGAGTGGTAAGGCACCTCCACCCGCAGTTGTCGGGCGAAGACACCCTGGTTGGTCAGTTCGTCGCTCATTTCGGCGATCGCGGAGTGGCTGCCGGCCAGCGTGACCCCGGACGGGCTGTTCACCGCGGCGATGCACAGATCTCCGCGTTCGCTCATCAACTCCAGCGCCTCGGCCTCGCCCAGACTCACAGCGAGCATTGCGCCCGACCCGGCGGTGGTGGCCTGCAGCCGTGCGCGGTGGTAGCTGACTTTGACCGCGTCCTCCAAGCTGAGCATGCCGCTGACGTAGGCAGCGCTCACCTCGCCGACGCTGTGCCCGACGATCACCTTCGGGTGTACGCCGTAGTGCGCCAGTTCGGCGGTCAGCCCCACTTGCACGAGAAAGTTTGCAGGTTGAGCGACCGCGGTGCTGGTCACCCGGGAGTCGGCCTCGTCTCGGCGTAGTTCGTCGATCACCGACCAGCCGGACAGGTCGGCGAAGAGCTTGTCGACCTCGGCCGCGGCCCGCGCAAACGGGCCGCCCGCGGCGAGCAGGTCTTGGCCCATCCGCCACCACTGCGGGCCCATCCCGCTGAACACGAAAACCGGCGTGGTGCCGTCGCCGACTGTCCGGGTGCCCGTCACGGAGCCGTCGACCACCGCGGCGAGCCGGGCCAGCAGGTCGTCGCGGTCGCCGAACGGCATGGCGAATCGATGGTTGTGGTGCGACCGTCGCGACCACATGACGTCCGCCAACGCGACGGGATCTATCGCCGGGTCGGCGATTAATTGCAGCAAATCGCGGGCCAGCTGACGGGCGCCGGCCTCGTTGCGCCCGGACACCGCCAACACGTGGGCCGGCGCTTTCCGGACGACCGGCTGGGCGGGCTTGGGTGCCTCGACCAGCACCGCGTGCGCGTTTGTGCCGCCGTAGCCGAAGCCGTTGACCGCCACCGCTGCTGTTGTGTAGTCGGTCGGGAAGGGTTCGGCCTCGGTGATCACCCGAATCCGGTGCTCGGCGAAAGGGATCGCCGGGTTCAGTCGGTTCAGTGTCGCCTGCGGAGCCAGCTGGCGGTGGTGCAGGGTGAGGGCCGCCTTGATCACGCTGGCCACGCCAGCGGCCGCCTCCAGGTGGCCGATGGAGTTCTTGATCGACCCGACGACGAGGTCCGCGGTGCGACCCTCGACTCGGCCGAGGGTCTCGCCGAGAGCTGCCATTTCCAGTGGGTCGCCAACCGCGGTTCCGGTGCCGTGCGCTTCGACGTACCCGATCTGTTCCGGACGCAGACCGGATTCGCGGAGCACGCGGCGGATGAGGTCTGCCTGCGCCTGCGGGTTCGGGACGGTTATGCCCGACGTGCGTCCGTCCTGGTTCACGCCGGTGGCCCGGATGACGGCGTAAATCTGGTCCTGGTCGCGGCTAGCGTCCGCGAGCGGCTTGAGCACGAGGATGCCGGCTCCTTCACCGCGGGCGTAGCCGTCCGCGGCTGCGTCGAAGGTCTTGCAGTGGCCGTCCTCGGCGAGGAACCGGCCCTTGCTCATCGTGACGGACGTCTCCGGAATGAGCATCGCGTTCACCCCGCCGACCAGGGCCAGCTCGATCTCGCCGCGGGCGATCGCCTGGGTAGCTTCGTGCAGTGCGACCAACGAGGACGAGCACGCGGTGTCGATGGTCATGCTCGGCCCGCGCAGGTCGTATACGAAAGAGATCCGGTTGGACAGCATGGTGAACGTGCCCGCCGTGGCGGTGTGAGAGTTGATCGCCCGGCGGTTGGTGTGCCGCTGGCGGAGGGTCAGGTTGTCGACCGTGAAGCCACCGACGTAGACACCGACCGGCCGACCCGCGACCCGGCCGGAAATTCCGGCGTCGTCCATCGCTTCCTGGGCGACCTCCAGCAGCAATCGTTGCTGCGGGTCCATGGTCGAGGCTTCACGCGCTGAGATCCCGAAGAACTCCGGATCGAAGTCCCACAGCGAGTCCTGCAGGAAGCCGCCGCTGCGGGTGTACATCCGGCCAGGCATGTCGGGGTCGGGGTCGTAAAAGCGGTCCAGGCTCCACCGGTCCGCGGGCACCTCGATCATCCCGTCGCCATGAGCGAGCAGAAAGTCCCAGAGCTGGTCGGGCCCATGCACATTGCCTGGAAGCCGGCACCCGATTCCCACGATCGCCACGTCGACCATGCCCACGGTCCCTCCCCATTTGCAAGACACACACAGTTGCGTTGATGGCGCTCATCGAAAATCCCCAGGTGTGCTCATTGAAATTCCCCACCCGACGACCGTGATTACTGTAGCGGTTCTCGGCGGTGGGCGCGCAGGCTGTGGGCGGTGAAGCTGACCTGGTCGATGAGCAGGTTCGCGTTGTAGCCGGCCCAGTTGGGGGGTTGGGGGTAGTCGCGTCCGGTGGTGTGCAGGTAGTCAGCCAGGCGGTCGGCGATGCCGTCGCCGCGGCGCAGGAACCCGTCGAGGATGTCGAGGAGCTCGCCGATGTGGGCGAGCTGTGCGGCGTTGATCGGCATGGCGGCTTGGTGGGGATCGGGTTGCTGGCCGTTGTTCGTAATCGGTTGGGCGGGTCGGGTATTCATCGGATCTCCTCGGTGTGTGTCGGGTTGGGTGTTGGCGGCTGGTGTTGAGGATGGTTGGTTCATCGGCTGGTTGCGGTGGTGGCCCTGCGCAGGGTTTCGGCGGCGGCCTGGTGGTCGCGCAACCTGTAGGACTCGCCGTCGAGGCTGAGCACCACGCAGCGGTGCAACAGCCGATCCAACAGTGCGGCCGCGACGGTGGTATCGCCCAGGATTTCTCCCCACGACCCTACCGACCTGTTGGTCGTCAACACGATCGAGGATTTCAAATATCGTTGTGAGACAACCTGAAACAACGCTGAGGCGGCCTCGTTAGGCAGCGGCAGATACCCGAGTTCGTCGATGGCCAGCAGCGTGGGGCCGGCGTAGAACCGCATGGTGGTGGCCCAGCGGCCCTCGATCGCGGCGCGGTGGCAGCGGGCGGCCAGGTCGGCGGCGGTGGTGAAGTAGGTGCGGTAGCCGGCGTGGGCGGCGGCCCGGGCCAGGCCCACCGCCAGGTGGGTCTTGCCGGTGCCGGGCGGGCCCACCAACAAAATGTTGGTGGCCGAGGCCAGGTACCGGCAGGTGGCGAGGTCGTCGATGAGCTTGCGGTCCACACCGGCGGCGGCGTCGACGTCGAAGCCCTCCAGGGTGGCGGGGGTGGGCAGGCTGGCGAACCGCAGCCGACCGGCCAGCCGGCGGGCGTCGGTGGCGTCGACCTCGATGGCCAGCAGCCGCTCCAACGCCGCGGTCAGCGACAGCTGCTCGGTGGCGGCGGCGCGGGCGGCCGGTCCGGGTGGGATGCGTTCCTTGCGCCGGTGCGCACGCCCAGTGTTGGCCGCGGCCATCGCCGCGGCATCCAGCGCGATCACGTGCCCGCTATCGCGCACCGTCGCGCCGAGCCCGTCGGCGAGCAGCCGATGCCGGGCCACGACGATCCCGGCCGCGGTGGCGATGTCGATGAACGCGCCGCCGATCGGATGGCTGACGGTGACCTGGGCCATGGCCAGCTCGGGCGCCACCGAGTAGCGGTTGCCGCGGTAGGCCACCAGCGCCTGGCGCGACGCGCTGCGCTGCTCGGCCACCATCACCGGATACGGTGCTGCAGGAACCGGGGCCAGCGGCTCGGCCTCGGCGATCGCCGCGACCGTGGATCGGCCCTCGGCGCTGACCCTGACCCGGGCATCTGCGTGCCGGCTGGTAAAGCGGTCCAGGCCCGCCTGCGCCTGCTCAACTGTCACATCATCGGGCAGTGTGCGCCACCAACGTTGCGCCGCAGTGAGATTCGCCTTCTCCACCAGACCCTTGCGGTTCCCGCTCCGCGGCGGACACACACTCACCGACACCCCGTAGTGCTTGGCGACCCCGGCGAAGGAGGCGGTAGCCCGGCCCGAGCCTGGATCACATACCGTGGCCATCCGGTCGAACCGCCACGACCGCGTCACTCCGCCGAGGGCTTGGGCGACCCGGTCCAGGCCCTCCACCAGGTGCGGCTGGTCCGTGCATCGCGACAGCCAGCCGCGCCACTTAGCCGAATGCGCCAGCGACCCCACCAGCAGATGCGCGGTGCGACCCCACCCCCACGACTGCGGTGGATCCGGCAAATCCAGCCAGTCCCACTGGGTTTCGTCCCCCGGCTCATGCGGAATGATCGCATTGGGCCGATCCGTCGCCGACCGACATTCCTCGCACACCGGTCGCAGACCACGGGCGCGGATATTGCGGGTCAGGCTCGGATACGACAGCGGGCATCGGGTTTCCCACCGATGTCCTCAAGGACCGCGCGACCGCACTGCAACTGATGCCACCGCTCGCTGGGCAGTTTGCGTTTCCTACCGAATTGCAACCGGTGATCTACGGGGAAGCAGATGCACTGCCAGTGCTGGACGAGCTCGTTGCCGGACTTCGCACCGCGTGGGCCAACGGATGGCTTGTGGCGACGGACGGCGGCGCATCATTCGATTGGGTGTCGGGGTTTGTCTACGGCCGTCTCGCTCAGCTCAAAGATGACGCTTTCCGGGAGGAGCAGGAGTACAGGTTGCTTGCGTTTGTCGAGCCGGGCCGGCCTGTTTCTGTGCGGCCTCGCGCGGCTGGTCTGGTCCCTTACGTTGAATTCGGAATCAACCTGCCAGAGAACGGTGTCCAAGCGCCGGCTGCGGTTGCGGAGATCGTAGTTGGACCTGGCAGTGACCAGGAAGGCCAAGTTGCGGCCGTCCGCACTCTTCTGCAGTCGACCGGATTTTCCGATGCCGAAGTTAGGCGGTCCAAGGCGCCTTATCGCGGCTGACCGTGGAGAATTGAAAGGGTCCGTGATGGAGCTCCGCCTTGATCAGCGCCAATCGTTGAGTGCCTCGTGGCTGCTGCGCCTCGTCCGCGAGGCGGGATACGAAGTACCGCAGACCAGTCTGTCGACGGCACCATTCATCATCGGTCGGCCTGACGGCTTCCACATCACGGTGACGCCGCAGGACAACCTCACCGTGGATCACCGCGGTCTCAAGCGACCAGGGCCGCCAGGACGAGGTCGACGAACTGGTTCGGCGCAGCGGCGAGTTGACCTCGGGCGCTTTGGCGTCCGAGACCGATTTCGGTGGCCACGTGTGGTACACCTGCACGCTCGTTGGTGAACAGCCGAATCTGGCAGATCCAATGTTCTTTTCACGTATGCAGGAGATGCTCAGCACGCAAGTCAGGATCGTGGATGAGTGGCGGCGTCTTGGCCCCGACGTGCTGCTTCACTTCCGCGAAGATGTGCCCGAGGGCGGCGTGCAGGACGACAATTTTCTGTTCCCCCCGAGGCCGATCGTTGATGTCTACGTTTCGGTTGCGGGACCGATCGACGGACCGTTCACCCGTCCCATCGCTCACCGCGCCATGGAGTTGGTGGCAGCGATCTGCACCTTCGCGCTGGGCCGCCCGGTCAACCTGCCGCCCACCGTTTGGCCCGCTCAAGCCGAGATCCTCGCAGAACTGGAAAC
>DATFYT010000190.1:0-6769 GCA_035314925.1 Mycobacterium sp.
GCTACCGCTTCTGAGACCCCAGAGGAGATGACGATGGCGGCGACGCTGATCACCGGTGCGAATGTATGGGACGGCATCTCGGCCCAGGCGGCGCCGGGACAGGTGCTGGTCGTCGACGGGCGCATCCAGCAGCTCGCCGACGCCATCGAGGCGCCGCCCGACGCACGGGTGGTGGACCTTTCCGGGCACACCCTGACGCCGGGCTTCATGGACTGCCACGTTCACGTCACGTTGGCGCCACCGGTGGGCGTGATGATGGCGCTCGACTCGAGCATCGCCAAGACCTTGAAGGCGTTGCCGAGGCTGCGAGCCCTGCTGATGAACGGGTTCACCACCGTGCGCGACTTGGGCTGCGGAGATGTCGATTACCCCACGATCGACCTGCGCAACGCGGTGGCAGCAGGCATCGTCGAGGGCCCGCGAATGGTGGTGGCACCGCACCTGATTTCGGCGCGCGGCGGCCACGGTGACTTCAGCGGAATGATCGCCGACGAATACCAAGGATGTTGCAGGCCACTGGAATTGGCGGCAGCAGACGGCGGCGACGAGATCCGTACCCGAGTCAGACAGGAAATCCGGGCCGGCGCCAACTGGATCAAGTTCGCGGCCACCGGCGGGTTCGCCTCACCGTCGGACGACCCCGGTCACCCCACCTACAGCCAGGACGAGATGAATGTTCTGGTCGCGACGGCCGCCGACCTCGACATCCCGGTCACACCGCACAGTTACGGCGACGAAGGCATCCAGCGCGCCGTTCGAGCAGGGGTCCGCAGCATCGAACACGGCAACCTCGCATCGCCCGAGACAATGCGGATGATGCAGGACGCCGGGGTGTTTATGGTGCCCACCCAATACACCATCCTGTCCGGCGCCCGCCGCGACGAAGGCGACGCGTTGTGGGCCGCTCTTCCGGAACACTCGCGCCGCAAGATGCAGAAATACCGCGGTGCCTTATTAGACGCAGCAGAGCACCTGGCCGCCAGCGACGTTCGGATCGCGTTCGGCACCGACGCCGGAATGTTTCCGCACCAAGACAATTGGCGCGAGTTCCCGATGATGGTGTCCACCGGTATCAGCCCGTTGCGCGCCCTGCGCGCCGCCACCAGCGCGGCGGCCGAACTGCTGCAACTCGACGATCTCGGGGTGATCGCCGAGGGCAAGATCGCCGATCTGATCGCCATGCCCGGCGATCCCTTCGCCGACATCGACGCCACCGGGCACGTGGACTTCGTCATGAAAGACGGTGTGATTTACAAGGATCCGACCAACATGGCCTGACCATCGAACACCGTGTGTCCGCTGTTGATTCACATCTGTGCAGGTGTCAGTGCCGTTTTAATCCCGAGTCGGGCGACCGCGTCCGGTGCTGCCCGCCGAGCCGTTTCGGCCCGTCCGCGCCGTCCGGTTCCGTGCCGACGTCTTAGGCGCCTGCTGACGGGCCGGTGCCCGGGTTTTGTCAACCCCGGTCCGCGCCGAGCGGCGCCGGCCGGATGGAGCGGCTCGCCAGTGCCGTAGCTGCTCGACGGCGCCCTCGAGAGTGTCACGCAACGGGGCGATGTCTCCGCGGATTCGCGCCAATAGCATGCCGCCCTGCAGCGCTGCGATCACAGTGCTCGCCAACCGGTTCGGATCGGCGTCAGCGACAAGCTCCCCCCGATCCTGAATCGTCTGCAATCCCCGCGCCAGCGGGGCTTCCCAGCGGCGGAACGCGTCATCGAGAAGCGGGCGAAAAGTTGGATCATTTTTCAGCTCCGCGGCCATCGTGCCCAGGGGACAGGCAAATGGGCCACCGGGAGCCGAATGTGCCGTCAGGATGTCCGAGACCCAAGCGTCGATGCCGTCCCAGGACTCAATGTGCGTCAGAGCGGGCTGACGCGCAAGCACCAACTCCAGCTGCCGCTCGATCACCGCAGCCACCAAGTCCGCTTTGCTGTCGAAGTAGTGATATAGCTGCGATTTACCCGAGCCTGCCGCTGCCAGTACGTCGTCTAGGCTGGTCACAGTGACACCGTTTTGGTACATCAGACTGGCGGCGGCATCGATGATCGAGGCGCGGGCGCGGCGGCCCCGCTCGGTGACCGGCAGCGCCCGTCCCCCCGGCGATGTCGACGCAGACATCGACTTAGTTTACAGGCGTGATGTGGCCGAACCGGGTATCGGCTGGGTGCCGCAGTGGCCTCCGACCAGCGGCTGAGCGCAATCGCGGTCGCCCCCGGCCGCTGGATCTCGGAGTCGCCGTTGGCATATGCGCCTGATGGCTGGTCGTTTGAACGCTACGACACCCGCGGCCAAGTTCAATACCTGCGCGGATGCGGCTGACCGCGCAGCACTGCGATCACTCGGGCATGGATCTCGACGATGCTGATGATCAAAAGTTCGGCTGAGCCGGCGATGCCGTCGAGCGTCGCAGCATTGACCCGTGACCAAGGAAACCATTGACCGACATAGTGTTTGGTTTCCCAGCGCAAGAGCTCATGACCGCTGTTCACAGATGGGCGATCGATTTCGGCGATCACGGTCCCGCCGGGCCCGAGCAACTCCGCCGCTCGACGTAGCGTGCGCACGGGGTTACCGCCGATACCGATGTTGCCGTCGGTGAGCAGGATTCGATCCCAACACCCGGCAGCGGGCAACGGACCGAAGAAGTCGGCATGGATCGCGGCTCCGCCGCGCTGGCGGGTCAGCTCCACTGCGGCACGGCAATTGTCGACGCCCAGGGCTGCCGAGCCGCGCTGCTGTAGCGACGCGGTAAAACGCCCCGGTCCGCATCCCAAGTCCAGGGTGGCCCGCCCTGAACACAACCGCAGCACATGCTCGTCTGCGAAACGGTCGCGAGGCTTAGCGCCCGGTCCCCCGATCCACCGCGACATCGGAAGTTCACGCACGTGGCCGCGATCATTACGCGCCCAGCACCTGGCGCCCTCGAGAGCTGCCCGGTAGATCAGCTCCAGTGTCACCTCAACACACCCGCAACCCCTTGGCCGACGGACATCAGATCGGCGGTCTCAGCTCATCGGCGCTGCGTGCATCAGCCCCACTTCGGGTGCGGCGGCTCAGTCGGTTTCAATG
Organism: Mycobacterium sp.; assembly: GCA_035314925.1. GTDB lineage: Bacteria > Actinomycetota > Actinomycetes > Mycobacteriales > Mycobacteriaceae > Mycobacterium. The sequence goes on from DATFYT010000190.1 coordinate 3,070, forward strand.
TGCGCGCCGGCAAGCGCGGCGACAATGTCGGCCACCTCAGTGCGGTTGGTGTAGTCGGGGTGCACGTCCACAAACCGGACGGTGCGATCGGGGTCGACGATTAGCACGGTCGGCATCGGCAACTCCGTGGAACCCTCTTCGTTGACCTGGGCTAGGTCAAGCCCCAGTCTGCGTTGCGCGCCGAGCACTTCTTCGGCCTGCTCGAAAGCGATCCCGATGCGTCGGGCCAACCGACTGCCTGAATCGGACAGCACCTCAAAACTCAGAGCCGCCTTCTCCGCGGTAGACAGTGACTGGTCGGGGGTTTGGGGGCTGATCGCGGCCAGGGTGGCGCCCCACGCACCCAGCTGCGGCAATAGCTCGCGCTGGTAGGTACGCAGCGCCAGGTTGCAGTACGGGCACCAGCCACCGCGGTAGAACACGAGCACCGCCGGACCGGTGGCCACCAGGTCGTCTAGGCTCACGCGATCCCCCACCGCGTTGCGCAGCGTGAACGACGGCACGGTATCCCCGACTCTCACAGTGCCGCCCGGAACCCCGCGCGCACGAAGCTGTTGTGAGTTGCGACTGAACACCTCGACGACATCTGCCGGCAGCTGCGCCGCCGAGGCCGCCTGCAGCTGCTCTGATTGTTCGCGGATAGTTAACGACATCGGGCCTCCTTGAACTGCGCGTCACGGGTCGATTCGACTGTACCAAACAGTACATAGCGGAAGGCAGCCCGTATCATCCCACTTTGTCAATACCGCGACAGCGCTCTGATTCGGGCAACTCGCGCCCTGGACAATCCGGGATCGGCCCAGTCAGTAACAACCTCGGAGTGTACTTGACAGTACATCAGAGATTCCGGGAATCTAAACGGCGTCGGCACAGCACAGAGCGGAGCAGAGTTTGCAAATCTTACGTACACCCGACGACCGGTTCGGCGGGCTGCCAGGTTATTCGTTCGACCCTCACTACGTCGACGTTGAAGCCGCCGGCTCAACGCTTCGCGTGCACTACATTGACGAAGGGCCGGCGACGGCTCCCGTGGTATTGCTGCTGCACGGTGAACCGTCCTGGTCCTACCTGTATCGGCATATGGTTCCGATCCTCACCGCCTCGGGCCTGAGGGCGGTGGCAATAGACCTGGTGGGATTTGGCCGTAGCGACAAGCCCGCCGACCGCACCGATTACACCTACCAGGCCCACGTCGACTGGACGCACGGGGCAATCGACGCCATCGGAATTCGCGACATAACGCTGGTTTGCCAGGACTGGGGTGGCCTGATCGGACTCCGCCTGGTCGCGGAAGATCCGAAGCGGTTTGCTCGGGTGGTTGCGGCCAACACTTTCCTGCCAACCGGCGACGTCCATCCCGGCGAAGCTTTTCTGGCCTGGCAGCGCTACAGTCAGGAGACGCCACAACTCAAGGTAGGGGAAATCGTCAACGGCGGCTGCCGCACAACACTGTCCAGCGACGTCATCAAAGCCTACGAGGCCCCATTTCCCGACGACAGCTTCAAAGCCGGCGCTCGGCAATTCCCGATGCTGGTGCCCATCTCGCCTGACGATCCGGCTGCTCCGGCGAACCGGGCAGCCTGGGCGGCGCTTGCGGACTATGACCGCCCATTCCTGTGCGCGTTCTCTGATTCGGACCCGATCACCCGCGGGGCTGACGCAGTCCTCGCCGCGCACGTAGCGGGAGCTCGGCACCACCGACCGGTCACGATCCAGGGCGCTGGTCATTTTCTACAAGAAGACAAGGGCGAAGATCTTGCGCGCGTCGTCGCCGATTTCGTTAGCGGCACGGGGCCAGCGTCAAACACCTGAATTCGCGCACAGCGGAATGAGTCTCATATTTCAACGGGCGGATGTCCAGCTAGCCGGGCGCAGTGTACCGACTAGTACATAGGCTAGCCGCCGAGGCAGCCCGGACCGAGCAGAGCCTTGAGATCGCCCATCAGCGCCGGGGATGGTGTTACCCGCAGCGACGAGTCCAATTCAAGCGTGGTGATCCGGTCCCCACTGACCAACCGCAGATGCACCTGCGACGTGCCAGGGTGTTGTGCGAGCACTTGTTTGAGCGCGCTGACCTTGTCGATGGTGCATTGCCGGGTCGGCAGGCTTACCGCCAGTGGGCGGTTGGCCTGCGCATTGGAAAAGTCCGGCACCACAAGGTCGTTGGCGATCAGCGTGATCCGGTCATCGCGGATGGCGACTTTGGCGGTGACGAGCACCACCGCGTCGTCGACGACGTCGGCGCCCAACGCGGAGTAGGTGTGCGGAAAGAACATCACTTCGATGCCACCGGTGAGGTCTTCCAGCTGAGCTGAGGCCCAGGGCATTCCGTTCTTGTTGACCCGGCGATTCACCGACGCCAGGATGCCGCCCACCTTCACCATGGTTTCGTTGGGCACGTCGCCGTCGAGTATTGCCGGTATCGCGGTGTCGACCTGGGTCGCCACCAGATGCGCCACCCCGTTGAGCGGATGTCCGGAGACGTACAAACCCAGCATCTCGCGTTCCAACGCCAGTTTGTGCTTGTCGTCCCACTCGTCGTCGGGAACCCTGATGGTGAAAACCGCATCGGCGCCTGCTCCCCCATCATTCGGGTCGCCGCCGAACAGGTCGAACTGCCCCATCGCCTCGGCCTTCTTGGTGCCCAGCACCGAGTCGACCGCGTCGGTGTGCACCAGGAACAGCCCTTTGCGCGGATGCTTCAACGAGTCGAATGCGCCGGCCTTGATCAGCGATTCGGTGACCTTCTTGTTGCACGCCGCGATGTCGACCTTGTTGAGGTAGTCGGAGAAGTCGGTGAACTTACCCTTGCCGGTGCGGGTATTGATCAGCGAGGCAACCACATTGGCGCCGACATTGCGCACCGCGCCCAGCCCGTAGCGGATGTCGGTGCCGACCGAGGCGAAGTTCAACCCGGACTCGTTGACATCCGGCGGCAGCACGGTGATCCCGAGCTTGCGACAGTCGGCCAGATAGACGGCCGCCTTGTCTTTGTCGTCACCGACCGAGGTGAGCAGGCCCGCCATGTATTCCGCGGGATAGTTCGCCTTCAGATAAGCCGTCCAGTACGACACCATGCCGTATCCGGCGGCATGCGACTTGTTGAACGCATAGTCGGCGAACGGAAGGATGGTGTCCCACAACGCCTTGATTGCCTTGGCCGAGAAACCATTGGCCTGCATGCCTTCTGAAAAGCCTTCGAATTCCTTTTCCAGGACCTCGCGCTTCTTCTTGCCCATGGCCTTGCGCAGAATGTCGGCTCGTGCCAGCGAGTAGCCGGCCACCTTCTGCGCGATGCGCATGATCTGCTCCTGATACACGATCAGGCCGTAGGTCTCGGCGAGGATCTCGCGCAGCGGTTCCTCGAGTTCGGGGTGAATCGGCTTGATCGCCTGCCGGTTGTTCTTGCGGTCGGCGTAATCGTTGTGGGCGTTCATGCCCATCGGGCCGGGCCGGTACAGCGCGATCACCGCGACGACGTCTTCGAAGCCGGTGGGCTGCATCCGGCGCAGCAGGTCGCGCATCGGCCCGCCGTCGAGCTGGAACACCCCGAGCGTTTCGCCGCGGCCCAGCAGCTCATAGGTGGCCTTGTCGTCCAGCGGCACGGATTCCAGGTCGAGGTCGATCCCCCGGTTGGCTTTGATGTTCACCAGCGCGTCGCCGATGATCGTCAGGTTGCGCAGCCCGAGGAAGTCCATCT
>DATFYT010000191.1:0-9552 GCA_035314925.1 Mycobacterium sp.
GATGCCCGGGCCGAGCTTTTGAGGCTCCCCGAATCCCATCTTGAAGCCCCACAGCACCCACACCACCAATACCAACGAAAACCCGGTGAACGCCATCAACATCGTGTTGACCGCCCACTTCTTTTGGACGAGGCCGCCGTACAGCACCGCAATACCCGGAATGCTCATTAGGCCGACCAGAGTCGCCGCCACCAACTGCCACGCATTGTCTCCGGGGCTGAGCCAATCGGGATAAGGGTTCATGCCGGTCCACCCTTCGGTCGCTGTCGCGGTGCCACACGAGTGTGGGCAGATCGTCGCGCTGTTGGGTTTCGGTCAGATGATTGAGTGTTAATTCTAGATTTCTGCAGGAGCAACCGGTCGCGCTAATTTGCCCGCGTGTCCGCTACGGCAGAATCCCCACGATTCGACACTGAGCCTGAACCGCTTCCGAGTGGGCGTCGTGCTGGGCGGAGACAGCGCGACACCAGTCGCGTGCTTCTGCACCACATGCATGCTCGACTGCGCCGCCCATCGAACTCGCGATCGTGACATTTACGCAGCGGTCGCCGGATCGGCCGTAGCCCGACGAGTGGCCCGTCATCGCCCATGCCGCCACCCCCACGGCGATCAAAGCAACGAAAATCAGGGCGGCTATCAACATGGCACGGCGTTCGCCAGGCGTCAGCGGGTTGGTGGGTGGGGTCTTGCCTTGGTTGACCGTCGGCGGCTCCTTCGTCCGGCGAACTCGATCGATCAACAATAGAGGCGCTGCCGCTAGCGCGGCGCGCTCGCAACGTCGTAGATCGGCGCCAGGGTGACGTGGTGATAGTTAAGGATCAAGTCCGCTCCTATCGAGATGTTCTGTGGGGCCGTGAAAACGTGTTGACGTGTCTGTCAGAGGGGACACCTAGCATGGACACGGTAGTGTCCGGCCGGATTGCGGCGCTGGAAGCGGCGCGGTGAAAGGGGCTGAGTGGCTGACCGCCTGATCGTCAAGGGTGCGCGTGAGCACAACCTGCGCAGCGTCGACCTCGACTTGCCGCGCGATGCGCTGATCGTCTTCACCGGGCTGTCCGGTTCAGGCAAGTCGTCGCTGGCGTTCGACACGATTTTCGCCGAGGGCCAGCGGCGTTACGTGGAATCGCTGTCGGCCTACGCCCGGCAGTTCTTGGGGCAGATGGACAAGCCCGACGTCGACTTCATCGAGGGTCTGTCGCCGGCGGTGTCCATCGACCAGAAGTCGACCAACCGCAACCCGCGGTCGACGGTCGGGACGATCACCGAGGTCTACGACTACTTGCGGTTGCTCTATGCCCGGGCGGGCACTCCGCACTGCCCGGTGTGTGGTGAGCGGATCGCCCGCCAGACGCCGCAGCAGATCGTCGATCAGGTGTTGGCGATGCCCGAAGGCACCCGATTCCAGGTGCTCGCACCGGTGGTGCGCACCCGTAAGGGCGAGTTCGCCGACCTGTTCGAGAAGCTCAACGCCCAGGGATACAGCCGGGTCCGGGTCGACGGCGTGGTGCATCCGCTGACCGATCCGCCCAAGCTGAAAAAGCAGGAGAAGCACGACATCGAGGTGGTGGTGGACCGCCTGACGGTCAAGCTGTCCGCCAAGCAGCGGCTCACCGATTCGGTGGAAACCGCGCTGAGCCTCGCAGACGGCATCGTGGTGCTGGAATTCGTCGACCATGAACACGACGCCCACAACCGGGAGCAGCGGTTCTCCGAAAAACTCGCCTGCCCCAATGGGCACGCCTTGGCCGTCGACGACCTGGAGCCGCGGTCGTTCTCCTTCAACTCGCCCTATGGCGCCTGCCCCGAGTGCGCCGGTCTGGGAATCCGCAAAGAGGTCGACCCTGACCTGGTGGTGCCCGACCCCGATCGCACCCTGGCCGAGGGGGCGGTGGCGCCGTGGTCGATGGGCCACACCGCCGACTACTTCACCAGGATGATGGCCAGCCTCGGCGAGGCCATGGGCTTCGACGTGGACACGCCGTGGCGCAAGCTGCCGGCCAAGGCGCGCAAGGCGATTCTGGAGGGCTGCGACGAGCAGGTGCACGTTCGCTACCGCAACCGTTACGGCCGGACCCGGTCGTACTACGCCGACTTCGAAGGCGTATTGGCGTTCCTGCAGCGCAAGATGGACCAGACCGAATCCGAGCTGATGAAGGAGCGCTACGAGGGCTTCATGCGTGACGTGCCGTGCCCGGTGTGCGACGGCACGCGGCTCAAGCCGGAGATCCTGGCCGTCACCTTGGCTGCGGGGGAGCGTGGCGCGAAGTCCATCGCCGAGGTGTGCGAGCTGTCGATATCGGACTGCGCGGATTTCCTGAACGCACTCACCCTGGGCTCGCGCGAACAAGCCATCGCCGGTCAGGTGCTCAAGGAAATCCAGTCGCGGCTGGGCTTTTTGCTCGACGTCGGGCTGGAGTACCTGTCGTTGTCGCGTGCGGCGGCCACCTTGTCCGGTGGTGAGGCGCAGCGTATCCGGCTGGCCACCCAGATCGGCTCCGGCTTGGTGGGTGTGCTCTATGTGCTGGACGAGCCGTCGATCGGCCTGCACCAGCGCGACAACCGTCGACTCATCGAAACCCTAACCCGCTTAAGGGATTTGGGGAATACGCTGATCGTCGTCGAGCACGACGAGGACACTATCGAGCACGCCGACTGGGTTGTCGACATCGGCCCCGGGGCCGGTGAGCACGGTGGTCGCATCGTGCACAGCGGAACATACCAAGAATTGCTGGCCAATAAGGACTCGGTCACCGGCGCCTACTTGTCGGGCAAGGAAAGCATCGCCATCCCGGTGATCCGGCGTCCTGTTGACAAGCGACGTCGGCTCACGGTCGTGGGTGCCCACGAGCACAACCTGCGCCAGATCGACGTGGCGTTTCCGCTCGGTGTGCTGACCTCGGTGACCGGGGTGTCCGGCTCCGGCAAGTCGACCTTGGTCAACGACATCTTGGCGGCGGTCCTGGCGAACAGGCTCAACGGCGCCCGGCAGGTCCCGGGCCGGCATGTCCGCGTCACCGGGCTGGACCATGTGGACAAGCTCGTGCGCGTCGACCAGTCGCCGATCGGTCGGACGCCGCGCTCCAACCCGGCCACCTACACCGGGGTGTTCGACAAGATCCGCACCCTGTTCGCGGCGACCACCGAGGCCAAGGTTCGCGGCTATCAACCGGGCCGCTTCTCGTTCAACGTCAAAGGCGGCCGCTGCGAGGCATGCACCGGCGACGGCACCATCAAGATCGAGATGAACTTCCTGCCCGACGTGTACGTGCCGTGCGAGGTGTGTCACGGCGCCCGCTACAACCGGGAAACCCTTGAGGTGCACTACAAGGGCAAGACCATCTCCGAGGTCTTGGACATGTCGATCGAAGAGGCCGCGGAGTTCTTCCAGCCGATCACCGGCATCCACCGCTATCTGCAGACTCTCGTCGACGTCGGCCTGGGTTATGTGCGGCTCGGTCAGCCGGCACCCACGCTGTCCGGCGGTGAGGCGCAGCGGGTCAAGCTGGCGTCTGAGTTACAGAAGCGCTCCACCGGGCGCACCGTGTACATCCTCGACGAACCCACCACCGGCCTGCATTTCGACGACATCCGCAAGTTGCTGGACGTCATCAACGGCCTTGTCGACAAAGGTAATACGGTGATCGTCATCGAACACAACCTGGACGTGATCAAGACGTCGGACTGGGTCATCGACATGGGGCCGGAGGGCGGTGCCGAAGGCGGGACCATCGTCGCCGAGGGCACGCCAGAGGACATCGCGGCGGTGCCGGAGAGCTACACCGGCAAGTTCCTCGCCGAAACACTCAGCAGCACTGGAGCATCGACGGCTGCGCCGCGGCGTTCGAACCGGCGGCGAAAGGTCAGCGCCTAGCTGCCGTCGTGCATCGATTTGCGGATTTGGGCCAGCCGGTCGGCCGCCGCTTGCTGCCGCTTCTCGTACTGCTCCTCGACGTCCCGGCCCTCGGGGCTCTCGGCGTCCAATTCAGCTGCGCCGATTGATGTTTCGTACCGCGTCTCGATCTTGTCGCGGACGGAGTCGAACGTCGGTATGCCGGAATTCGTGTAGCCCGGGTCGGCGTCGGACTCGGCAGCGGAGCTCGTCGGCTCATCGGGCATGGTTCGACGTTACCCGTTGTTACCTGCCGACGGCCTCGGTGTGCGGACCCGGCGCCGACATCGGCGCTCGCGAGGCGGACGGCAACGCGATCAATGGCACCTCGGGAGTCTCCAGCTCGCCGGCGAGCCACGGCAGCGCCGTAGCGAAAGCCCTACTTGCGAATGGCCAGTCATGTTTGCCCGGCTGCGCGACGACCGCGCAGTCGATGCCGTTGGTCCGGCCCAGTTTGCACAGCCGCTCGGCGGCGGTGGTCTCGTCGTCCGAGTAGCGGATGTTGTCCTGACCGCCCATCCCGATGGCGCCGGCGTCGGCGGCCACCGAGAGACTGTGGTACCGCTTCGGTGCGTTGTCCGACGAAATGGCGAACCAGCCCGAGACGCCGTCGTAGCGACCATGCCTGCGGATCACCGTGGCCGGGTCGAACTCGTCCCACGCGTCGGTGCTGCCGCCGAACAGCCGGGCGATGGTCTGCGCCTTGGTTCCGGCGTCCGGTCCCATGTTGCCGGCGATATCGACAAATGAACTGAACAACTCGGGGTGCATGACCGTGAGATCCACCGCGCAGGTCCCACCCATGGACCAGCCGACGATGCCCCACCGCGACGGGTCGGAGCTGACCCCAAAACTCGAGGCCATGTAGGGCGCGACGTCTTTGGTCAGATGGTCGGCCGCGTTTCCGCGGGTCCCGTTGACGCACTCGGTGTCGTTGTTGAACGCTCCGCCGGAGTCCACGAAGACGAACACCGGGGCATTGCCGTCGTGCGCGGCCGCCAGCTCGTCGATTATCTTCACCGCATTGCCGGCTCGCGCCCAGTCGCCGGGCGTGTTGAATTCGCCGCCGATCATCATCACCGCCGGCAGCTGCGGCGGCGGACTACTGGCAAACCAGGCCGGCGGCAGGTACACGAGTTCACCGCGATGCTTGAAGTGCGACGCGTCGTCGGGGATCGTCACCGGCAAAAGGCTGCCGTGTTGGGGCCGGAGGCCGGTGGCAGCCATGGCGTTAACGGTCGCCAGGTCCGTCTGGTCGGGCAGCGGACCTGCGGTGAGCTGATTCCAGGCGGTCTGCACGGTGGGGAAGTAGCCGACCCACAGGTTGAGCACCAGTCCCGTGCTGAGCAGACACAGCGGCACCGCCAGCAGCGACGCGCCTCGCCGCCACCAGGCTGCGCCAGGCCAGCCCAGCACCAAGATCGTTGCGGCCGCGCCGGTGAAGGCGATCCACCACCACAACGGGTGAGGCGCGGGGTCGTCGGCAAGACCGCCAGCGGTGATATACCAGTGAGCCCACGCAGCCACCCCGGCTCCGACGGCTGCCGCCGCGGGCAGCCACAGCAGCCGCCAGCGACGCGAGCGCCATCCGATCGCCAGCAGCAGCACTGTCACGCTGACGGCCTGGACCGTGCCGGGGATCCAGCCGTGCATCAATGAGGTGTGGTGCTCTGCCAACACCGGGAACGCGAGGTTCGCCGTTGAACCCGTCACGCTGTCCATTGTGGTACGGATTGCGGGCTTTGAGCACGAGTTTCACTCATCGGGTGCCCAAGCGGTATTCGGCGCGCTACGCGGTTTCGTTACCGCGGCTTCGCGAGCGGGAAGGGCAGCGTCTCCCGGATGCTGCGGCCGGTGATGAGCATGACCACGCGGTCGACGCCCATTCCCAGACCCCCGGTGGGTGGCATCGCGTATTCCATCGCCTGCAAGAAGTCCTCGTCGAGCTCCATGGCTTCGGGATCGCCGCCGGCGGCCAGCAGGGACTGCTCCTGCAGGCGGCGCCGCTGCTCCACCGGGTCGGTGAGCTCGCTGTAGGCGGTGCCCAGCTCGACGCCCCACGCCACCAGATCCCAGCGCTCGGCAATGCCGGGCTTGCTGCGATGCGGTCGGGTCAGCGGCGACACCGACAGGGGGAAGTCGGTGTAGAAGGTCGGTTGCTCGGTTCGATCCTCGACGAGCTGCTCGTAGAGTTCCAGCACCACAGCGCCCGCGTCCCACCGCGCCAGGTACGGGATGTGAACGGCGTCGGACAGCTTGCGCAGCTTGGCCAGGCTGGTGTCGGCGTCGATGTGCTCTCCGAGCGCCTCGGATACCGCATCGTGCACCGTCTTCACCGGCCACACGCCGGAGATGTCGACCGCTTCGACGCTGCCATCGGCGGCGCCCGGGCGGGGACGCATCACCACCTGCGCGCCGTTCGCGGCCTGGGCCGCGTTCTGGATCAACTCCCGGCAGCCGTCGATCCAGTCGGTGTAGTCGGCGTGCGCCTGATAGGCCTCCAGCAGGGTGAACTCCGGGTTGTGGCTGAAGTCGACACCCTCATTACGGAAAGCCCGGCCGAGCTCGAACACCCGCTCCACTCCGCCGACGCATAGCCGCTTCAGATACAGCTCGGGCGCGATCCGCAGGTACAGGTCGAGGTCATAGGTGTTGATGTGGGTGCTGAACGGGCGGGCGGTGGCGCCGCCGTGGATTTGTTGCAGGATCGGGGTCTCGACCTCCAGAAAGCCCTTGGCGCTCAAGGTCTCTCGGATGGCGCGCAGCACGCTGCTGCGGGCCGCGAGCAGCTCGCGCGATTCGGCGTTGACCGCCAGGTCGACATAGCGGCTGCGCACGCGCGCTTCGGGATCGGTGAGACCATTCCATTTATTGGGCAGCGGTCGCAGACACTTGCCGATGAGTCGCCAGCTGCGAACGATCAGTGACTGGGTGCCGGTCTTGCTGTGTCCCATCTGCCCGGTGACTTCGACCAGGTCGCCGAGATCGATGGCCTTGGTGAAGTCGGTGGTTCGCCCGTGTTCAAGGACCGAATTCTCAAGCAGTAGTTGCACTTCCGCGGACCAGTCGCGCAGCTGGGCGAACAGCACACCGCCGAAGTCCCGGATCCGCAGCACGCGTCCCGACACCGAGATCGTCGCCTGGTCCTCGTCGCTGGCTAATGCCTGGGCGATGGTGTGGCTCGGCGCCTGGCCCACCGGGTAGGCGTCAATGCCACTGTCCTGCAGCTTCTTCAGCTTGGACAGCCGGACGCGCATCTGCTCCGGCAGCCGGCGGTCGCCGTCTTCACCGCCCCCGAGGTCAGTCTGCTGCAACACGGAGACGTCCGGCGCCGACCCGTCACGGTGCAAAAGTCCAGTCGCCAGCAGTGTCGCCGGCACGGCCGAGTGGTGACCGGTGTGGTGCTCGTTGCGCCGGGTGAAGGGCAGCACGAGGAAGCCCTCAGCAATCACCGAGGCAACGCCGACGCGCGGAATCAGCCGGGCGTCCTCGTAGCAGGCGTAGCGGGGCACCCAGTCGGGCTGGTACTTCATGTTCGAGCGGTACAGCGTCTCTAACTGCCACCACCGGGAGAAGAACACCAAAAATCCGCGCCACAGTCGCGCCACCGGTCCGGCACCCAACTGGGCGCCCTGTTCGAACGCCGACCGGAACATCGCAAAGTTCAGTGAAATACGGCTGACGCCGATGCGCTCAGCGTGCAGAGCGAGTTCGGTGACCATCAGCTCGATGGTTCCGTTGGGGGATTCCGGTGCGCGACGCATGAGATCAAGCGAGACGCCGTTGCGGCCCCACGGCACCAGCGAAAGCATCGCGACCACAGTGTCATCGGGTGTGACAGCTTCGACGAGGAGGCAGTCGCCGTCGGCGGGATCGCCGAGCCGGCCCAGCGCCATCGAGAAGCCGCGCTCGGATTCGGTGTCCCGCCACGTATCTGCCCGTGCGAGCACCTTTGACATCTCGGCAGCCCCGATGTCGTAGTGCCGGCGGATGCGTACCGACAGGTTTGCGCGGCGCGCCCGGGTCACGGCCTGTCGCACCCCGCGCATCTCTCGGCCGGAGAGCCTGAAATCGGCGGTGTACAGAATCGCCTCGTCGCCCAGCTCCAGCGCGTTGAGGCCCGCCTCGCGAAAGGCTTTAGCCCCTGTCGAACTGGCACCCATATTGCCGGGCGCCCAGCCGTAGGTCTGGCACAGCGCTAACCAGGCGTCGATAGCCTGCGGCCACGCCCGTGGATCGCCTATCGGGTCTCCGCTGGCCAGACAGACTCCAACCTCGACGCGGTAGGTGATCGCGGCGCGGCCGCTCGGCGCGAAAATCACCGACTTGTCTCGGCGCGTGGAGAAGTACCCCAGCGAGTCGTTCGTGCCGTACAGCTCGAGCAGTCCGCGGATGGCGGATTCGTCCTCGCCGGTGAGCGCGTTGTCGGCGCGCTGTGATTGGAACAGCACGATCGCCGCCGCGATCAGCGCCATCGCGCTGAAAAGTCCGAAGAGTGCGTTGAGGAAAACGTGCGGCCGGCCCGAAAACGAGCTCGGGTCGACGACGGCGAATCCGACCACCCGGTTCACCACGTAGAACAGCCGGTCGTCCTCTACCAGTGTGCGGGGAAACATCTCGACCAGGCCCCAGGACAGCAGGATGCCGATCGCCCAGCCGGTGACCAGCACGGCGGCGGCCTTGAAGAGCGCACCCGAGCGGACCTTGGCCCAGAACTCACGGTAGGCAAAAATCAACACGATCAGCGCAGCCAGATGGAAACCGAGCCCGAGCGTCTCGCCGAGCCTCTGCAGTGGGGTGATGCCATCCGCGGTCAGGCCGCCGACGTTCAATCCGGCGGCCAGCGCCAGGTTGGCTACCAATAGCCACCAGGCGATGCGCTTGCGCGCGGTGAGCGCGCCGGCCAACAAGGCCAATACGAACGACCACGCGAAACTGGTGTCGGGAAAGTTGAACAAGTAGTCGTTGATGAATTCGCGTGGCACCTTGATGACCCACCGGATCACCGCTGAGACGCTGGCAATCAGCGACAGCGTGGCGATGACGCCGACGGTCCACCCAGCGGCCGCGGGCACCCAGCGGAGCCGGGAAGTCGCGCGGCTCCGCCGGCGAGACGCAGTGAGGGTCACAGACCGCGAGGATATTCGGTCAAGCTATGGAATGCCTATGCCCGGCAGGCACGTAATTACACGTGTCGGCTGCTGGGCGGCGCTCGCGGGTCGATTGACGCGTCAGGACTGCTAAACTGTCCTGCGCGACCGTCTCCGGCGAAGTCCAGAGGCAGCAAGTGGAGTCCCACTCCCACCGTTGGCCACGAAATCGTTTTCAAGGCTCAGCGGTCCGGTCACCGGCACACGAGCTGTGCTGGTTCTGCATCACGCAGGCGGCTTTGGCCGTGACCGGTCGGCACCGGGCCCTGCTTAAGCAGGGCTTTTTTGCTGATGGCGTGGTGTTTCCACCGCTGAATCCGGACGGACCAGGTACCGGTGGCATGAGGAACACGTAGGAAAACACTTAGCCCAGGAGGCCCCATCAGCACTGAGACCCGCGTCAACGAGCGCATCCGCGTACCTGAAGTCCGTTTGATCGGTCCAGGAGGGGAACAGGTAGGCATCGTGCGTATCGAAGATGCCCTTCGCGTCGCCGCGGATGCCGATCTCGAC
>DATFYT010000192.1:0-2498 GCA_035314925.1 Mycobacterium sp.
TGCCGGAGGGCACCGAGATGGTGATGCCCGGTGACAACACCGAGATCGTGGTGAAGCTGATCCAGCCCGTCGCCATGGACGACGGTCTGCGGTTCGCGATCCGCGAGGGTGGCCGCACCGTCGGCGCCGGCCGGGTCACCAAGATCATCAAGTAGTTTCGACAGCACAACCAACGGCGCTCATCCTTCAGGGATGGGCGCCGTTGTGTGTCTCCGCGCGTTATGCTTCGGATCGCGTAGCGATACGCTGTCCCGCGTCATCGATCGGCCGACGACTGGAGCAGTCATGCTTGCGCGCTATATCAAAGCTCAGATCATCGTTTTGATTTGTGGCGGGCTGGTCGGCCCGATCTTTCTCATCACGTACTTTGCGCTCCCTGGAATGTTTGGCTCATTCGGTCCGGACGCGGATTCGATAGCGCAGCAGTCCACCCAGTGGATGCTCTGGGTCGGCGCGCTGATCACCGTCGCCGATGTGCTGGTCGCGTTGTGGCTGGCCAACCGCGGCGCCAAGTCCTCGGCCAAGAGCGCGGCACTGCAGCAGACCGGGGTGCTGGCGACGGCACAGATCATGGGTCTGGCTGAAACCGGAATGCGCATCAACGAGCGGCCGGTGGTCAGCCTGGACCTGCACATCACCGGACCCGGGTTTGATTTCGGCGACCGGAAGCGGGTGACCGTCGACATCTCCAAACAGGCGATTGTGACAGCGCGCAAACTCGTGGTCCTCGTTGATCCGAACACGCACGAATACGAGATCGAATGGCAGGCAAGCGCATTGATCGCCGGTGTGGTGCCCGCGCAGTTCACCAGCACCGAGGACCACACGACTTACGACCTGAGTGGACAGGCCGGCCCGCTGATGGAGATCCTGCAGATCTACAAAGCCAACAACCTGCCGTTCAGTGGCGCCGTCGATATACGCAACTACCCCGGGGTGCGCCAGCAGATCATGGCTGTGGTCCGGCGTGCCGCGGCTCAGCAGCCCACGCCCGCCGCAGCCGGTGGTGTGGCCGCGCCACCGCAACAATCCGTTGCTCAGCGGCTGGATGAGCTGGAGAAATTGCATGCCGGCGGTGCGCTCTCGGACGCCGAGTACACCGCGGCGCGGCAGAAGATCATCGCCGAGATCTAACCCAGCTGCGGGCGATTAGAACACGTTTCAGTTCCGCTGCTAGCCTGATCGACAGTCGTCGAAAGGGGCTACGGTGTCCGATCCGTCGGGAACCCTGCAGGGGCGGGTGGCCTTCATCACCGGTGCCGCGCGTGGCCAAGGCCGCGCTCATGCGGCCCGGCTGGCACGTGAGGGTGCGGACATCATCGCCCTGGATATCTGCGCGCCGGTGTCCGACAGCATCAGCTACCCGGCGGCGACCCCCGAGGATTTGGCGGAGACCGTCCGGGCGGTCGAAGCCGAGGGACGCAAGGTGCTGGCCCGGCAGGTCGACATCCGTGACGACGGCGCCGTGCGGCAACTGGTCGCCGACGGCGTCGAGCAGTTCGGTCGGCTCGATATCCTGGTGGCCAACGCGGGTGTGCTGAGTTGGGGACGGATCTGGGAGCTGTCCGACGAGCAGTGGAATACCGTGATCGACGTCAACCTGACCGGCACGTTCCACACCCTGCGCGCGGCGATCCCCGCAATGATCGAAGCCGGCAACGGCGGGGCCATTGTCGTGGTCAGCTCGTCGGCCGGGCTGAAGGCCACACCGGGCAACGGCCACTACTCGGCCTCCAAGCACGGACTCACCGGACTGACCAACTCGTTGGCCATCGAGCTCAGCGAGTTCGGCATCCGGGTCAACTCGATCCATCCCTACTCGGTGGAGACGCCGATGATCGAGCCGGATCTGATGATGCAGGTGTTCGCCAAGCATCCGCACTACGTCCACAGCTTCGGTCCAATGCTGCTGCAGCCCAAAGGATTCATGGGCGCCGCCGAGGTATCCGACGTCGTGGCGTGGCTCGCCGGAGACGGCTCCGGCACGCTGACCGGAGCGCAGATCCCGGTCGACAAGGGCGTGCTGAAGTACTAGGGCGCCATCGCCGTCAGGGTATCGGCGAATCTATCGACGGCCCAGTCGATTTCCGTCTCGGTGATCACCAGCGGGGGTGCGAAACGCAGCGTCGATCCATGCGTGTCCTTGACGAGGACGCCGCGCTCGGCAAGTCCCAGGCTGAGCTGTTTGCCGGTGCCGAGCGCGGGATCGATGTCGACGCCGGCCCATAATCCCAGCCCGCGCACCGCAACAACTCCATGGCCGATCAACTTCTCCAGCCGCCCGTGCAGCCGGGCTCCCAGGTGTGTTGCGCGGTCCTGGAATTCACCGCGGGTCAGCATCGACACCACGGTGGTGCCGATCGCGGCCGCAAAGGGGTTGCCGCCGAACGTCGACCCGTGCTCCCCGGGGTGCAGTACCCCCAGAACGTCGCGATCGGCCACGACCGCGGACAACGGAACCACGCCGCCGCCCAATGCCTTGCCGAGTAGATAGATAT
>DATFYT010000193.1:0-16395 GCA_035314925.1 Mycobacterium sp.
GAACGCGATTGGTGACCTGACTGGTCAGCACGACGCCGAGCACCAGAATCACCGCAAGTGACATCCCGAGCGTCAGGCTGATCACCCGGAGTTGCAACGAGCGGCGCCAAGCCGCGCCGAAGACTCGACCCAACGCGCCCATGCCCCGCATCACGGAGCCGGAACGGCCCGAACGACCGCGAAGGCGCGGTCTCGAGGCGAAGATCACCGGCGCCGCCCCCGAGCATCGCGACGCTGGGCTCCGGTCACGGCGGTCCGGCCTTGTATCCCACTCCTCGAACGGTCAGCACAACGGTCGGGTTCTCCGGGTCTTTTTCGACCTTGGCCCGCAGACGCTGGACGTGCACGTTCACCAAGCGGGTGTCCGCTGGGTGACGGTATCCCCACACCTGTTCGAGCAGCACATCACGAGTAAACACCTGGCGGGGTTTGCGCGCCAACGCCACCAGTAGGTCGAACTCCAGTGGCGTCAGGGAAATCTGCTCGCCGTTGCGAGTGACCTTGTGCGCCGGCACATCGATGTCCACGTCGGCGATCGACAGCATCTCGGCGGGCTCGTCGTCGTTGCGCCGCAGCCGCGCACGCACCCGAGCGATCAGCTCCTTGGGTTTGAACGGCTTCATGATGTAGTCGTCGGCGCCTGACTCCAACCCGAGGACCACGTCGACGGTGTCGGTCTTGGCGGTGAGCATCACGATCGGAACACCGGAATCGGCGCGCAGCACCCGGCACACGTCGATGCCGTTCATCCCGGGCAACATCAAATCCAGCAGCACCAGGTCGGGGCGCAGCTCGCGCACTGCGGTGAGCGCCTGGGTGCCATCACCGATCACCGCCGTGTCGAAACCTTCGCCCCGCAGCACGATGGTCAGCATCTCGGCCAGCGAAGCGTCGTCGTCGACCACGAGAATCCTTTGCCTCATGGCCTCCATGGTGTCACCAGATCTTGATAAAACGGAGCTGCCACACGCGCGTTTCGTGACCGAATACCACAGTTGGTGTGCTAGGCGGTCAACCTGGCTGCCAACTGGCCGGGGTCGACGTCCGCATCGACCACCAGCCAGCGCCCGCCCCAGCCCGCGGCGGCCAAGCCCGCATAGGCCGCGCCGGTCCGTTGCTGCAGCTCGTTGTCGCGTTCGTAGGCATCACGCGACCGGCCGGCATCCTGACGGGCCCGGTCTCGGGCGCGCCGGCCGGCCAGCTCAGCCGAAACCCCAAGCAGCACTTGCCAATCCGGTGCAGGAAGTTGCAAACGTTGGTACTCGATTTGGTGTACCCAGTCCACCACCTCGCCGCCGGCGTCCTGGTGCAGCCGCGCGGCGCTGTAGGCGGCGTTGGACGCCACGTAACGATCCAGGATCACCATATCGTGGCCGCCGCACAGCTCACGGATCTGTGCGGCGGCACCGGCACGATCCAGCGCGAACAGCATCGCCATCGCATGCACCGACGACGCGAGGTCACCGTGCTGGCCGTGCAGCGCCTCGGCCGCCACGTCGGCGGCCACTGACTGCCCGTATCGCGGGAACGCCAGGGTGCCCACCGATCGCCCGGCGGCTTCGAAGGCCGTGCACAGGCCCTGTGCGAGTGTCCGCTTGCCGGCGCCGTCGACGCCTTCGATGGCGATCAGCACGGCGCGAGCTTATCCCCGCGACCGCAATCGATGCTGCTCAGTAGCGGTAGTGGTCCGGCTTGTAAGGCCCGTCGACGTCGACGCCGATGTACTCGGCCTGCTCCTTGGTCAGTTTGGTCAGCTCGCCACCCAGGGCAGCGACGTGCACGCGGGCCACCTTCTCGTCGAGGTGCTTGGGCAGCCGGTAGACCTCGTTGTCGTATTCGTCGTTCTTGGTCCACAGCTCGATCTGGGCGATGACCTGGTTGGAGAAGCTGTTGCTCATCACGAACGACGGGTGTCCGGTGGCGTTGCCCAGGTTCAGCAGCCGGCCCTCGGACAGCACGATGATCGACTTGCCGGTGTCCTTGAAGGTCCACAGGTCGACCTGCGGGCGGATGTTGGTCTTGGTGGCGCCGGACTTCTCCAGCCTCGCCATCTGGATCTCGTTGTCGAAGTGGCCGATGTTGCCCAGGATGGCCTTTTCCTTCATGGCCTTCATGTGCTCGAGCGTGATGATGTCTTTGTTGCCGGTGGTGGTGATGACGATGTCGGCCTCAGCGATCACGTCCTCGACGCGCTTGACGTCGTGGCCCTCCATCAGCGCCTGCAGCGCGTTGATCGGGTCGATCTCGGTGACGGTCACTCGCGCGCCCTGGCCGGCCAGCGACTCGACACTGCCCTTGCCGACGTCGCCGTAGCCGCAGACCAGCACGTTCTTGCCGCCGATCAGCACGTCAGTGCCGCGGTTGATGCCGTCGATCAACGAGTGCCGGCAGCCGTACTTGTTGTCGAACTTCGACTTGGTGACCGAGTCGTTGACGTTGATCGCCGGGAAGGCCAGATCCCCGGCGGCGGCGAACTGGTAAAGCCGCAGCACGCCGGTGGTGGTCTCTTCGGTGACGCCCTTGATCGACTCGGAGATCTTCGTCCACTTGTCCTTGTCGGTCTCCAAGCGGTGGCGCAGCAGGTTCAGGAACACCCGGTGCTCAGCCGAGTCGTCCTCTTCGTCGGGCGGCACCACGCCGGCCTTCTCGTACTGCGCACCGCGCAGTACCAGCATGGTCGCGTCACCGCCGTCGTCGAGGATCATGTTCGCCGGCTCATCCGGCCAGGTCAGCGCCTGCTCGGCGGCCCACCAGTACTCCTCGAGCGTCTCACCCTTCCAGGCGAAGACCGGCACACCCTTGGGTTCTTCGGCGGTGCCGTGCGGGCCGACGACGACCGCTGCGGCGGCGTGGTCCTGGGTGGAGAAGATGTTGCACGACGCCCAGCGGACTTCTGCGCCCAGCGCAACGAGAGTCTCGATGAGCACCGCAGTCTGCACGGTCATGTGCAGCGAGCCGGAGACCCGGGCGCCTTTGAGCGGTTGCACGTCGTGGTATTCGCGGCGCAGCGACATCAGGCCCGGCATCTCGTGTTCAGACAGCTCGATGTCGCGGCGACCGTAGTCCGCCAGCGACAGGTCGGCCACCTTGAAGTCGATGCCGTTGCGGACGTCGGCGCTCAACGAACTTTCGGTCGTCGTCATGTGTGTAGGCCCATTCCTTCGTCGTCAACTACTTAGCTTGCATATACATTAGTCCCGACGCGGCGGTCCCCTGATGCGGGGTCAGTCGGGCTCAATCAAGCCTAGGACTCTATGACACCGTAGCGTTCGGCCACCGGTGTCATCAGCCGCGCCAGATCCGCGGCGACGTCGTGATCGGCCTCCGGTGGCATCGACACGTAGCTGATGCACAACCGGACGATCGCGCGAGCCAGGATGCCGGAGTCTTCGCCGCTGGCTTTGATCCAGCTGTGCTGAAACGACGACGTCAGACGGGCCGAACAGTGCGTGATGATCGGCCCGCTGTCGGTGGTGATGATCTGCAGCAGATCGGGTTTGGCCACCCCGGTCAGCAGCGAGATGACCAGCGGATCGGCCGCCGATTCGGAGAAGAAGGACCGAAATCCTTGCAGGAAGGCGGCATAGACATCGCCGACGTTCGAGTAGATCGCGTCTTCGACGGCGTTCACCAAACGGTCGGCCAGCCGCAGCGCATAGCCCTGAGCAAGACCTTGCCGCGAGCCGAACTCGTTGTAGATCGTTTGGCGGCTGATGCCCGCCGCGCGGGCCACGTCGGCCAGCGTGATCGCCGACCAGTCGCGGCTGAGTAGCAACTCCCGCATCGCGTCGAGCACCGAATCACGCAGAAGGGCCCGTGACGCCTCGGCGTACGGGACCCTTTGCTTCACAAGCGCGACACTAGTGGTCACGAACGGGCGACTTCCACCATCTCGAAGTCGGACTTCGCCGCACCGCAGTCCGGGCAGCTCCAGTCTTCGGGGATGTCGTCCCAGCGGGTGCCGGGCGCGATGCCGTCTTCCGGCCAGCCCATGGCTTCGTCGTACTCGAAGCCGCACTGCACACACACGAACAGTTTGTAGTCGCTCATTTGCCTACCTCCATATTTGTCCGACTCCGCGTGCCGCTTGCGGCACGCATCGTCAACGGACGCATCATCTCGAAATCGATCTTTTCGCGTACCGCACAGTCGGGGCAGCACCAGTCTGCGGGTATCTGGTCCCAGCGTGTTCCCGCTGGAAATCCTTCTCGTGCAGCGCCTTTGGCTTCGTCGTAGACGTAGTCGCAGCCGGGGCAACGGTAGGCGACCATCACGCCGTCACCCCGTAACGGGCCAGGATCTTCTCCCGCCGGCGCGGTTGCACGTTGACCCGGGTGATGTCGCCGCCGTAGTGCGCGAGCACCCGGTGGTCCATCAACTTGCGCCACAGCGGCGGGAAGTAGGTCAACCCGATCAGCGCGGCATAGCCGCTGGGCAGATTCGGCGCCCCGTCCATACTGCGCAGCGTCTGGTAGCGCCGCGTCGGGTTGGCGTGGTGATCGCTGTGCCGCTGCAGGTGGTACAGGAACAGGTTGGTGATGATGTGATCGGAGTTCCAACTGTGCTCCGGAGTGCAGCGCTCGTAGCGACCGTTGGTGTTCTTCTGCCGCATCAGCCCGTAGTGCTCGAGGTAGTTGACGGCCTCCAGCAGGCTGAAGCCGAAGACGGCTTGGATGATCACGAACGGGATCAGCGCCGGGCCGAACACCGCGATCAGCGCACCCCACAACACCACCGACATCAGCCAGGCGTTGAGCACGTCGTTGGACAGATAGGTCTTGGGGTTCCACGGGCTGGCACCCTGACGGCGCAGCCGCTGCGCCTCAAGCCGTAAGGCCGAGCGCAGACTGCCGAAGACGCTGCGGGGCAAGAACTCCCAGAACGTCTCACCGAAGCGCGACGACGCGGGATCTTCCGGTGTGGCCACCCGCACGTGGTGGCCGCGGTTGTGCTCGATGTAGAAGTGCCCGTAACCGGTCTGCGCCAGGGTGATCTTGGACAGCCAGCGCTCCAGCGACTCCTTCTTGTGCCCCATCTCGTGCGCGGTGTTGATGCCGACCCCGCCGAGCGCGCCGACCGACAGCGCCAGACCGATCTTGGCCGGCCAGCTCAGTGGCCCGTCGTAGCCCAGCCAGCTCAGGTTCGACGCGGTGAAGAGGTACGCGCCGAGGATCATGCTGAGGTACTGGAACGGGATGAAGGCGTAGGTGCAGTAGCGGTAGTACTTGTCGTTCTCCAGCCACTCCATCACGTCGTCGGGCGGGTTTTGCCCGTCGGACCCGAACCGCAGGTCAAGTGCCGGCAGCAGGACGTAGAGCAGGATCGGGCCGATCCAGAACAGCACCTGCGAGGCGGCCTGCCAACCGAGCTGGTTCATTGCCCAGACGATCGGCAGGATCGTGAGCAGCAGTGTCGGGACGATCAGCCCCATCAGCCACAGATAGCGCTTCTTGTCCTGCCACACCTTCGCGTTAGGGCCTATTGCCGCGGTCATATTGGCCAACCTCCTCGATGAGTTCGATCACTTGAGATTGGACAATACTGCCCTCTACGTCTTATGTCTAGACATAGAGCCCTATTATGTAAACCAGTTACACCGGGTCCAGCGTCGCGTCCTTTTCGCTGTACCTCGCCTCCCGGCGGGCCAGCACCGAGTGCCGACGTCCGTAGCCCAGGTAAATGGCGATCCCGGCGACCATCCAGACGCCGAACCGCACCCAGGTGATCACGGTGAGGTTGACCATCAGCCAAAGACAGGCACACACCGACGCGACCGGCAGCAGCGGCACCAGGGGCGCGCGGAACCCACGGGGCAGGTCTGGGCGGACGCGGCGCAAGACGATGACACCGGCCGACACCACCAGGAACGCGAACAAGGTCCCGACGTTGACCATCTCCTCGAGTTTGTCCGTCGGGAACGCCGAGGCCGTGGCCGCGACCAGCAACGCGACCAGCGCGGTGATGCGCACCGGGGTCCCGCGCGAGCCGGTCCTGGCCAACTGCCGAGGCAATAATCCGTCGCGCGCCATCGCGAATAAGACCCGGCATCCGCCGAGCAACAGCACCATCACCACTGTGGTCAGCCCGGCCAGCGCGCCGACGGAGATGATGCCGGAAGCCCAGTGCACGCCGTTGACCGCGAACGCGGTGGCCAGGTTGGCGTGATGCCCGTCAGGAGTGGTCTTCAGCGCGGTGAAGGGAACCATCCCGGATAGCACGACCGACACCGCCACGTAGAGAACGGTGACGAGGCCCAACGTGAAGAGGATGCCCCGGGGGACGTCGCGTTGCGGGTGCTTGGTCTCCTCGGCCATGGTGGCCACGATGTCGAACCCGATGAACGCGAAGAACACGATCGACGCTCCCGCCAGCACCCCGTACCAGCCATAGTGGCTACTGTGCGCGCCGGTCAGCAGCGACAGCAACGACTGATCGATGCCGGTGCCGGCGTGGTCGGCCTCGGCCGGCGGTATGAACGGCGAGTAGTTCGCGGTCTTGATGTAGAAGGCGCCGACGACGATCACCAACACCACCACCGACACCTTGATCGCGGTGACCACGATGGAAAAATGCGACGACAACTTGGTGCCCAACGCGAGCAGGGTGGCTACCAGCGCGACGATGAGCAGCGCGCCCCAGTCCAGCCTGAAAGACCCGAGATCGATTGTGCTGCTGGTCAATCCGAAGACCGTCTCCAGGTAACTCGACCACCCCTTGGCAACGACGGCGCCGCCGATGGCCAGCTCTAAGACCAGATTCCAACCGATCGTCCAGGCCAGAAACTCACCGAAGGTGGCATAGGAGAACGTGTAGGCGCTGCCTGCCACCGGCAGCATCGACGCGAATTCGGCGTAGCACAGCGCCGCCAGCCCGCAGGTGGTCGCCGCGATGAGAAACGAGATCCAGATCGCCGGCCCGGTGATGTCCCCCGCGGTTGACGCGGTAACGGTGAAGATGCCGGCCCCGATCACTACCGAAACCCCGAAGACGGCAAGGTGCCACCAGCTGAGGTCCTTGCGCAGCTGAGTACCGGGCTCGTCGGTGTCGGCGATCGACTGTTCCACGGATTTGGTGCGCCAGCGACCGGCCATGCACCGGGACAGTACCGAGTACTGTGCGGTCATGCGTGGGGGAAGCGCCGTCGTCATCGGGGCCAGCATCGCGGGGTTGTGCGCGGCTCGGGTGTTGTCGGATTTCTACGACCAGGTCGCGGTGTTCGAACGCGACGAGCTCCCGAGCACACCGGTCAACCGCACGGCGGTCCCCCAGGGGCGGCACGTTCACCTGCTGATGGCCCGTGGCGCGGTCGAGTTTGAGGCGCTGTTTCCCGGTCTCCTCGACGACATGGTGGCAGCCGGAGTGCCGAAGCTGGAGAACCGGCCGGACTGCATCTACTTCGGCGCCGCCGGTCACCTGCTGGGGACCGGGCAGACTCTGCGCGACGAGTTCACCGCTTACGTGCCGAGCCGTCCGCACCTGGAATGGCAGATCCGGCGTCGGGCCCTTGCTATCGCCAACGTCGAACTCCAGCAGCGTTCGGTGCGCGAGCCGCGGTTTGACGCCGGCGCGCAGCGGGTGACCGGGGTGCTGGTGGATTCGGGTGACGGCGCGGACCCCGAATTCGTTCCGGCCGATCTCGTCGTCGACGCCGCAGGCCGCGGCACCAGGTTGCCGGTGTGGCTGGAGCAGTGGGGATACCAGCGGCCTCGCGAAGACGTCGTCGACGTGGGCATCGGCTATGCGTCGCATCAGTTCCGGCTTCCCGACGGCCTGATCAAGGAAAGGGTGATCGTTGCCGGCGCGTCCCGCGAACAGCCACTGGGGCTGGGCATGCTGGGCTACGAAGACGGCCTCTGGACCATCACGACATTCGGCGTCGCCAAAGTCGAACCGCCACAATCTTTTTCCGAGATGGTGCGGCTGGCCGAGAAGCTGCTCCCCGACCGGTTGCACGCCGCGCTCGAGCATGCCGAACCGGTGGGCGAGATGGCCTTTCACCGCTTTCCCGCCAGCCGTTGGCGCCGCTACGACAAGCTGGACCGGTTCCCGGCCGGCATCGTGCCACTCGGGGACGCGGTGGCCAGCTTCGACCCGACCTTCGGGCAGGGTATGACGATGACTTCGCTGCAGGCCGGTCATCTGCGCCGAGCGTTGACTGAAGCCCCGACCCCCACGCACGACCTGGCGCACACAGTGAACCGGGCGACCGCCAAGACCACTTTTCCGGTATGGATGATGACCGCGATCGGCGATTTCAATTTCCACCACGCGGCCGGGTCGGCGCCCCGGTGGTACCGGCCGGTGGGTAACTTGTTCGACCAGTTCCTCGGCGCCGCGGAGACCGATCCCGTTCTCGCCGAATGGTTTTTGCGCAGATTTTCTCTGCTGGACAGCCTCTACATGATCCCGACGCCGCCGATCATTGTCCGCGCTATGCGACAGAACCTGCGGTTGTGGCTCGCCGAGCGTCGCCGAGCGCGCCGCAAGCGGCACGGAGTTACCCGGTCGGCGGCGCTGCGCTGACCGTGCGGATCAAAGGCCGACGGTGGCCCGGAAGATCTTGGTTGGTTCTTGGGCGATCAGCCGGATAGGCCCGTCGTCGGCAGCCACCCAAGCGGCGGCGCCCCGAGTGAGCTTCACTGCCCCGGATTTTCCGGAAACGGTCGTCGAACCCTCGGCGCACAACAGAATCTGCGGACCGTCATGGCGCGACGGCGCGTCGACTTCATGGCCGAGTTGGTCGTCACCGAGCGTCAGCATCGACGCCGCGAATTCGTCGGTGGGAGTGTCATAGATCAGCCCGAGTCCATCGTGGTGGGTCGGCGCACGCAGTTGCGACTCGGTGGTGGGGGTGAAATTCAGCACCCGTAACAGTTCCGGGACGTCGACGTGTTTGGGAGTCAGACCACCGCGTAACACGTTGTCGGAGTTGGCCATTACTTCCAGCCCGACGCCGCGCAGGTAAGCATGCAGGTTTCCAGCCGACAGAAAGATCCCTTCGCCTGGGCTAAGCGTGATCCGGTTGAGCAGCAACGCGGCCAGCACGCCGGCGTCGCCGGGATAGCGTTCGCCCAACTCCAGCACCGTCTTGGCCTCAGCCGCGAATTCCGTTGCGCCCCTGCTGACATAGTTGATGGCGCCATCCAGCACGGCGGGCACCAGCACGTCGATGTCGGGCTGCGGCGCGGTGATCCAGGTCGTGAACAATGCGCGCAGGCCGTCGGCATCGGACTGATCGTTCAGCAGATCGATGTATGGATCCAGGTCGGACACCGCCAGGGCGCGCAAGAACTCGACGGTCCGGGCCGCGGGACGGAATCCGGCCAGCGCCTCGAACTGCTGCAGCGCCACCAACAGCTCGGGCTTGTGGCTGGCGTCGCGGTAATTGCGCACCGGCGACGTCACCGGAAAACCGAGCCGTTCCTCGCGTAGGTAGCCCTCGGCGGCTTGCTCGGCGCTCGGATGCGCCTGCAGCGACAGCGGCTCGTCGGCAGCGAGCACCTTGACTAGGAACGGGAGCACATCGCCGAACCGGGCGCGGGCCACCGAACCGAGTTGCCCGTCCGGATCGGCTTGCAGGGCCTGCAGCAGTGACGTTTCGCCGTCAGGGTTTTCCAACCAGGCCGGATCACCGGGGTTAGCACCGAGCCAGAGCTCCGCCTCCGGGTGGGCCGCCGGAACAGGCCGCCCGGTGAATTCGGCGATGGCCGTCCGCGATCCCCATGCGTACGTCCGTATCGCTCCGCGTAGCAACTGCACTGTCTATTTATCCCCGCACCAGCCGCAAATAAACCGCTGCCATCTCCAACCGGACAGCCAATACAGCCAGTTGCTGCTCGGCCCGTTGGGCGCCGACCGGCGCTGAGCTGACACCCGGCCCCTCCGGCACATCCTCGGCGCCGACGAGGTCGACGTCGTCAAGCTGAGCGACCCGAGACGCCACCACCGAGTGCTCGGCGTCCAGCGCCAACGCCAGCACCCGCAGCCGCTCGGCGACCGGGCCGTCGATCTCCTCGTCGTGAAACAAAGCCTCCACCGGGTCCACGGACCCCGAATCCGCGGCCGCGCGCAGCGCCATCAAGGCGTCCGCGAGCCCGGTGGCGGCGGCCACCTGATGGGCGATCCGCAGCAGAACGGAAGACCCATGCCGGGCCAGCGCCAACGTCGCGGCACAGTCCCCGGCCAGCACCACGCGGCGCCGCGACATCCGCTCGACCAACGCTTTGGCCGGATTGGTGAACACTTCACGGCCGGCGCTGTTGCGCAACGCCTCCGCGTCCAGCCCGTCGGCCAGGGCGGCCAGGTCCACCCCCAGCTTGGGATCGACGCTTTGCAGCGCAGCCAGCCCGGCGGCCAGGTACCGGCACAGGCCGAACTCGTCGGGAATCGGCAGCCGCGGCGCCAACACCGCGGCCCGGCCGGCAGTGGCTTCTCGCAGCGGGCCGTCGTAGGACGCCGCGACGACAACCCGCGCACCGCGGCGCACCCCGCTGGCGGCGGCGCCGACCAGCGCCGGATCGCCGGGGTCGTCGCCGGCCAGGATCAGCACGTCGAGCGGGCCGATCCACGGCGGCGCCTCGGCGGCGACCACGATCGGCGCGGCAGCCCGACTCCCCAAGGTCGCGGCCAGCATGGCGCCTGCGGTCTCGGCGGTGCCTCGCCCGCCAACCCAGATCACCGTGCGCGGACGGTCGTCGCTGCGCACCGCGTCCAGCGCACCCTCGTCGAGCTCGGCCGCGACCGCGCGCACCTGCGCACCCGCCGTCGACGCCGCCCGCAACAGCCCGTCGCGATCCGCGGCCAGCAGGGCTTCGGTGTCGTCGATGTCGATCGTGGCCTGGGTGGCGTTCACGTCGCGGCCTTCGTCTGGCCTAGGGCCTGCTGGCGAATCTCGCCGGCCACCTGCTCGACCACCGCTTCCACGTCCTCGACGCAGCGTCCTTCCACGTTCAGCCGCAACAGCGGCTCGGTGTTGGAGGTGCGCAGGTTGAACCAGCTGCCCTCACCGAGGTCCACGGTCACGCCGTCCAGATGATCGAGGGATTGGATCCGGCCGCCGAAGGATCTCAGCACCGCCTCGACGCAGGAGCCCGCATCGTCCACGGTGAAGTTGATCTCGCCGGACGACTCGTAGCGCTGGTAGTCGGCGGTCAGCTCCGACAGCGGCCGCTGCTGCTCGCCCAGCGCGGCCAGCACGTGCAGCGCGGCCAGCATTCCCGAGTCGGCGCCCCAGAAGTCACGGAAGTAGTAGTGCGCCGAGTGCTCACCGCCGAAGATCGCCCCGGTGTCGGCCATCAGGCCCTTGATGTAGGAGTGCCCGACCCGCGAGCGCACCGGCGTGCCACCGCGCTCGACCACCAACTCCGGCACCGCGCGGGACGTGATCAGGTTGTGAATCACGGTCGCACCGATTTCCCGGCCGAGCTCGCGGGCGGCGACCAGTGCGGTCACCGTCGATGGCGACACCGGCCGGCCGCGCTCGTCGACCACGAAGCATCGGTCGGCGTCGCCATCGAAGGCCAGCCCGATATCTGCGCCGGTGTCCTGCACATATTTCTGCAGATCGGCCAGATTCGCCGGGTCCAGCGGATTGGCCTCGTGGTTGGGGAAGGAACCGTCGAGCTCGAAGTACAACGGCAACAGCGTGATCGATCCGATCGGACCAAGTACCGCGGGCGCGGTGTGACCGGCCATGCCGTTGCCCGCATCGACGGCCACCCGCAGCTGGCGCAGACCCGAGGTATTGACCAGCGAGCGCAGGAAGGCCCCGTAGTCAGCCAGCACGTCTTTGTCTCCGACGGAACCGGGCGGCCCGTCGAAAGCGGGAACGCCGGCGATCAGGTCGTCACGGATGGCGGTCAATCCGGTCTCTGCGCCGACGGGTTTGGCGCCCGCCCGGCACATCTTGATGCCGTTGTAGGCGGCCGGGTTGTGGCTCGCGGTGAACATCGCGCCGGGGCAGTCCAGCAGCCCGGCGGCGAAGTAGAGCTGATCGGTGGAGGCCAAACCGATGCGCACCACGTCGAGGCCCTGCGCGGTGACGCCGGCCCCGAAGGCGGCGGCCAGCGACGGCGAACTGTCTCGCATGTCGTAGCCGATGGCGACTTGGCGTGCGTCTTCGCCGCGCATCAGTCTGGCGAACGCGGCGCCGACATCGGTGACGAACGACTCGTTGATCTCCTCACCGACCAGACCTCGCACGTCGTATGCCTTGATCACGCGGTGAACAGCCGCGGCGGACCGAGACATGACAGGGCTCCTGACGGTGGGGACGTTTTCGAAGTCAGCCTAGCCCGGCAGGGTTACGGGTCGGGGGGGTCGCCCAATTGGACGGTTCCGGCAGCGTTACTAGTCAGTTGGGTCGGGCAATACCCGAAGATGGCCGCGGCGGCGGCCGTTGCCCGCGGGCCGCTGGCCGGCCTGGGCCAGCACGCCGGCGGAGGGTGCCGCTGCCGACGCACCGCCGTTCTGGCCTCCGAAATCGTGAAATCCATTCACCGGCGGACCGGCAGCGATCGCATCGTGACCCTCGCGCACCGCCTCGGCCAGCGCGATCAGATCGTCCTCGTCGGGGTTGGTGGCCAGTGGGCCGGAGTGCCGCACGAGTTCCCAGCCACGTGGCGCGGTGATCCGGCCGGCGTGACTGACGCACAGGTCCCAGGAGTGCGGGTCGCGTGAGGTTGCCAGCGGGCCGATTACGGCCGTCGAGTCCGAGTACACGAACGTCAGCGTTGCGACCGCATAATGCGGACAGCCGGGTCGGCAACAGCGACGCGGAACGTTCACGAACGAGAGGCTATCGTGCGGAAACGTCCCCATAGCGCCGGACACGCGCATTCGCCCGAGCCACGATGTCCAACCGTTACCATCGCCGGGTGAGCGATTCCCGCAGCTCCCACCCCGACGGGCGCTCGGCGCCCAAAAGGGTGTCGCGCCGCGGGCGTGAGATGCGCGGGCCGCTGCTGCCGCCGACGGTGCCCGGGTGGCGCAGCCGCGCCGAACGCTTCGACATGGCCGTGCTCGAGGCCTATGAGCCCATCGAGCGGCGCTGGCAGGAGCGATTGTCGGGACTCGACGTGGCGGTCGACGAGATCCCACGGATCTCGGCGAAGGATCCCGACAGTGTGCAGTGGCCGCCGGAAGTGGTCGCCGACGGGCCGATCGCGCTGGCCCGGTTGATCAGCGCCGGCGTCGACGTGCGCGGAAGCGCTACGCGGGCGCGAGTTGTGTTGTTCCGCAAGCCGATTGAACGGCGCGCGAAGGATACGATCGAACT
Organism: Mycobacterium sp.; assembly: GCA_035314925.1. Taxonomy (GTDB): domain Bacteria; phylum Actinomycetota; class Actinomycetes; order Mycobacteriales; family Mycobacteriaceae; genus Mycobacterium. Next base: position 13,277 of record DATFYT010000193.1, read on the forward strand.
CGCCGAATTGCTACATGAGATCCTGGTGGCTCAAGTGGCCACGTACTTGGACGTCGAACCCTCGGTCATCGACCCGACGATCGATGACGAGTAGCCGAGCCGGCTGCGTCAGATGATTCCGCGCTTGAGGCGGCGGCGTTCCCGCTCGGAAAGCCCGCCCCAAATGCCGAACCGCTCGTCGTGAGCTAACGCGTAGTCGAGGCATTCGGCCCGGACCTCGCAGCCCAGGCAGATTTTCTTGGCCTCACGGGTGGAGCCGCCCTTTTCGGGAAAGAACGCCTCGGGGTCCGTTTGCGCGCACAACGCGCGGTCCTGCCACTGGTCGGTGGTCGCCGGTTCTGGGTCAAAGACTTCGACCGCATCCGGAACCAAACTCAAATGGGGCCTTGACGTTAGCGCTGTCATCGGCTGGCCGGTAGTGGTGTGCGGTGTGCTTCCCATTAGGCCCCGAAGGTGCTCATAGGACATGCTCCGCCTCCTCGCCTGGTTTCGTTTGATCGTGAATATCACCACTGTTTTGATGTGTGGCCATCTCGATTCGAACAAATGATCGAATCTCGGTCTGCGACACCGAATCCGGCCGGCCAACCGAAATGACACTGCTGTGATTACACACGGGTAAGAAGCTCTTTGCAAGCGATTCGGAGGATTTCCATACCATCTCGTGATCATTTTTTTGCCACACTGAGGCCATTGCCGCCGCGGCGTGTCGGTCACACCCCCAACCGGACCCGTCCCAAGCACCCCGCCGCGCGTACTGTCGTGCGATGTGAAGGTCACGGTTCTGGTCGGCGGAGTTGGCGGCGCCCGCTTTCTGCTTGGCGTCCAGCGGCTGCTCGGTCTTGGCCAGTTCGCCTCCGGCCCTGCACTCCCCGGCGATCACGAGCTGACGGCAATCGTCAACATCGGCGACGATGCCTGGATGCACGGTGTGCGCATCTGCCCCGACTTGGACACCTGCATGTACACCTTAGGTGGAGGTGTAGACCCGCAGCGGGGCTGGGGCCATCGCGACGAAACCTGGCATGCCAAGGAGGAACTGGCCCGCTACGGCGTGCAGCCCGACTGGTTTGAGCTCGGCGACCGCGATTTGGCTACCCATTTGGTGCGCAGCCAGATGCTGCGGGCCGGCTACCCGCTGTCCCAAGTCACCGCGGCGCTGTGCGACCGCTGGCTGCCGGGCGCCAGGCTGTTGCCGGCCAGCGACGACCGCTGCGAAACCCACGTCGTGATCACCGATCCCGTCGACGACAGTCAACGCGCGATCCACTTCCAGGAATGGTGGGTGCGCTATCGAGCGAAGGTGCCCACACACAGTTTTGCGTTCATCGGCGCTGAAAAAGCGCACGCCACATCTGAAGTCACAGAAGCGATCGCCGACGCCGACATCATCTTGGTGGCACCGTCAAATCCGGTGGTGAGCGTTGGCGCGATCCTGGCCGTCCCCGGCATCCGGGCAGCACTGCGGTCGACCACTGCGCCCATCGTGGGCTACTCCCCGATCATCGGCGGAAAACCTTTGCGCGGCATGGCAGATGCGTGCCTGACCGTGATCGGGGTGGCGTCTACCGCAGAGGCGGTGGGGCAGCACTATGGCGCGCGATCAGGCACCGGCATCTTGGACTGCTGGCTGATACACGAGGGTGATCATGCCGAAATCGACGGGGTCGCAGTGCGGTCGGTGCCGCTGTTGATGAACGACCCGGAGGCAACCGCCGAGATGGTGAGCGCCGGCCTGGACCTCGCGGGTGTGGCAGCATGACCGCGGCCGGCGGCGAGCACGGCACCGCGTCAGCGGTTGAGATCCTGCCGGTTACCGGGCTGCCCGAATTCCGGCCCGGCGACGACCTGGGTGCGGGGATCGCCGCGGCAGCGCCCTGGCTGCGCGACGGCGACGTCCTAGTGGTCACCAGCAAGGTGGTGTCCAAATGCGAGGGCCGGCTGGTGGACGCGCCCGACGATCCTGATGCACGAGATACGTTGCGGCGCAAACTTGTCGACGCTGAAGCTGTTCGTGTGCTGGCCCGAAAAGGTCGCACGCTGATCACCGAGAACAAGCTGGGCGTGGTGCAGGCCGCGTCCGGTATAGACGGCTCCAACGTCGACGCGAACGAATTGGCGCTACTGCCAGTCGATCCCGATGCCAGCGCCGCGACCCTACGCGCCGGGCTGCGCGAACGGTTGGGCGTCACCGTCGGCGTCGTCGTCACCGACACCATGGGCCGCGCATGGCGCAACGGCCAAACCGACGCTGCGGTGGGCGCGGCCGGCCTGACCGTGCTGCACAGCTACGCGGGTGCCGTCGACCGGCACGGCAACGAATTGTTGGTCACCGAGGTCGCGATCGCCGACGAGATTGCCGCCGCGGCCGATCTGGTCAAGGGCAAGCTGACCGCGATACCGGTGGCCGTCGTGCGCGGGCTGCCCACCGGCGTCGTCTCCGACACCGGCGACACGGCGCGCGACCTCATTCGGCCCGGCACCGACGACCTGTTCTGGCTGGGCACCGCCGAAGCCCTGGAGTTGGGCCGCCAGCAGGCGCAGCTGGTGCGCCGCTCGGTGCGCCAGTTCGCCCACGAACCGGTGCCGTCGCAGCTCATCGAGGCCGCCGTCGCGGAGGCGCTCACCGCACCGGCACCGCACCACACCCGGCCGGTCCGCTTCGTCTGGCTGCAGACAGCCGAGACTAGAACGCGGCTGCTGGACCGCATGCGCGACAAGTGGCGCGCCGACCTGTCCGGTGACGGCAAGCCGGCCGACGCCGTCGAACGACGGGTCACGCGCGGCCAGATCCTTTATGATGCACCGGAACTCGTGATCCCGGTGTTGGTTCCCGAAGGCGCGCACGACTACCCCGACGTCGCGCGCAACGACGCCGAGCACACCATGTTCACCGTTGCGGTGGGCGCTGCCGTGCAGGCGCTGCTGGTGGCGCTGGCCGTGCGCGGGGTGGGCAGCTGCTGGATTGGCTCGACGATCTTCGCCGCGGATCTGGTCCGCGACGAGCTGGGACTGGCGGATGACTGGGAACCGTTGGGCGCCATCGCGATCGGCTATCCGGAGCAACCGCTGACAGAATCCCGCGACCCGGTGCCGCTCAACGATCTGCTGGTGCGCAA
>DATFYT010000194.1:0-38239 GCA_035314925.1 Mycobacterium sp.
TGGACGGCCATCCGCGCGGCGTATTGGAGTGCTCGGGTCTCGACGGACGGCGTCCCGCGGTCGTCGCGCTCCTCCTGGTGTGCGCGGTCGGCGGCGATGTGTGCCCGGGCGTCTGGTCGTGGCCGCGGGCCGTGGATGGCGATGTGTTGCATGGTGATTAACCTTTCTGTATGAATCTATGACCGAATCCGGCCACGCCGCGTCTTTCGGCATTGACATAATCATCATGGCGTCGGCCGGCGGCGTCGAGCTCGCGGTCGGCGCCGCCGCTGTCGAGCGCTATGACGGCGTATGCGCCGAGTCCGGGGTTATTCCGCAGCAAGGCGCGTTGGCGTACGGCTCGTGCACGCAACCCGGAGTGCAGCGAATGCTGGCGTTGGGCGAGTTCCCTGCGCACCCGCTCTGTTTGGGCGGCTTGGGCGGCTTTTGCGGCCCGGTGTTCGTTGGTGAGCTGGCGGGATATGGCAGTGGGCACGCTGTCGAGGCCGTTTTCCGGGTCGATCACCATGTGCTCGCGGACGTGGGCGGCGAGTTGCCAGGCCTCCTGACCGAGCTGGGCAGCGACCAGGGCGAGCGGCACGAGGGGTTGGTCGGTCATACTGTCCAAACTTTGGTGGCCAGGGCCGGGATCGAACCGGCGACCTTCCGCTTTTCAGGCGGACGCTCATACCGACTGAGCTACCTGGCCGGAAGGCATCGTGTGCCTCGACGGCGACCCTGACGGGACTCGAACCCGCGACCTCCGCCGTGACAGGGCGGCGCGCTAACCAACTGCGCCACAGGGCCTCGCTTGTACTGCTGCTCCGCGTCACCGCGTCGCGTACCCCCTACGGGATTCGAACCCGCGCTACCGCCTTGAAAGGGCGGCGTCCTAGGCCGCTAGACGAAGGGGGCCAGAACCGAATCTCTCCGAGGTACTCGCAACATGGTTACGTTGTGAGCCACGCTAGCTTAGGTCACCATCGACCCAATCCTCAAACGAGGACGCAGTATCCTGGTGCCTCGCGCCCCTATAGCTCAGTTGGTAGAGCTACGGACTTTTAATCCGCAGGTCCTAGGTTCGAGTCCTAGTGGGGGCACAAGCCTCGATATTTCTACTGCGTGGCCGGCAGGTGCAGTTGGATGACTTCGACCAGGTGACGTCCGACATCGTCGAGCGCATCGGTCGATCCGCTTGCGAGGGCGATAAGCACAGCGCCCTCAATTGCGGCGATCGCCAACGTCGCCAGCGAGTGGGCTTTGTCCGGGTCAGCACCGGAGCTGACCAATCGATCAGCGAGGATACTGCGCCAGTCGTCAACTGCCTCGGCAGCGGCCTGCGCGGCTGCCGGTGCTTCCGAACGGCCGAGGATCGCTGCGACGATTGGGCAGCCGGCTTCCATCTCAGTCGCGCGCAGCTGCACCTTCCACTGGTCGATGAAGGTCCGGACGGCCTGGATCGGGTCGCCGCCATCATCGGCCGACCGAATCACTGCGCTCAGCGCTTGTCCGGCAATACGGGTGGCTTCGGTCACGAGTTCCGCTTTGCCGCCAGGGAAATTCAGGTACACGGTTCTCCGTGCGACTCCGCTCTCCTCCAGCAGGGCGTTGAGACCGGCTCCGGCGACACCTCGACGTCGAACCAGACCCGTGATGCTGACGATAAGGGCATCTCGTGCGGACATGGGTTGAACTATACCGATTGGTCTACTACCGTGGCATCCATGGCGAATTTCGACAGGGACAAGACGTTGCGAAAGTTCCGCAGAGAACGGGCCGTTGGACGCTTGCTGAATCCCGCAGTCCAAGGGTTGAGCAGACTCGGGCTGCGCACCGCGCTGGCCACCGAACTGGAAACCGTCGGCCGCAAGACCGGTCAGGTGCGCCGCGTTCCCGTTTCGGCGCAATTCGACGACGACGGGGCATGGGTCATCTCTCAGCACGGCACCCGCTCGGGTTGGGGTCGAAACATCGTCGACAATCCCAATGTGCGTGTCCGGCAGGGCAATCAGTGGCGCGCCGGAGTGGCGAAATTTAGACCCGATGACGATGTCGTGGCGCGCGGTCGCACGTTCGGGCGAGTGGGGGCCAAGGTCGTCAAAGCGCTGGAGACGACTCCCGTGTCGGTAAGGATCGACTTCACCGACTGATGCGGCGACGTTTATGGGTACTCCCGCGCCATGAGAGGAATATCACGGCGCTCCTTCGGCCAGCTCGCGGCGGGCGCAAGCATGCTGGGCGCCGCCGGACTGGCGGCCGGGTGCGGCTCCAGGCAGGCGGCTAACTCCCCGTCTACGCCGGCCGCTGCGCCGTCGGGGCCGGGTGTCGGTTTCGTGCTGTCCCACGAACAATTCACTACTGCCCAACTCGTCGACCAAGCCCAGGCGGCCGAACACGCGGGGTTCGGCTACCTGTGGGCCAGCGACCATCTCCAGCCATGGCAGGACAACGAGGGCCATTCGATGTTCCCGTGGATTACGCTGGCGCTGGTGGGCCAACGCACCAGCCGCATCCCACTCGGCACCGGCGTGACGTGCCCCATCTATCGCTATCACCCGACCACCGTCGCGCAGGCGTTTGCGTCGCTCGCGGTGCTCTATCCGGGCCGCGTGTTCCTCGGCGTCGGCACCGGTGAACGGCTCAACGAGCAGGCGGCCACCACCCAGTTCGGGCCCTACCGGGAGCGCCATGACCGGTTGGTGGAAGCCATCCAGCTCATCCGGCAGTTATGGTCCGGTCAGCGAATCTCGTTTCAGGGAAGCTACTTTCAGACCAATCAGCTCAAGCTTTACGACCCACCGCCGTCGCCCCCACCGATCTTCGTCGCCGCGGGCGGTCCTAAAAGCGCGCACTTGGCCGGCCAGTACGGCGACGGGTGGATCACCGAGGCCGGCGGCGTCAAAAACCAAAAGCTGGTGGCCGCGTTCAACCAGGGTGCGCACGACTCCGGCCGCGATCCCACCACGCTGGGCAAGCGAGCCGAAATGTTCGCCGTCGTCGGCGACCAGAATGAAATCAACCACGCGGTAGAGCTGTGGCGGTTCACCGGCGGCGCCGTCGACCAACCCAATCCCGTCGCCATCCAGCAAGCGGCCCAGGGTAATCCGCTCGACAAGGTGATCAAGAGCTGGACCACGGGGACCGATCCCGCGACGCACATCAAAGCCGTGCAGGCCGTACTCGATGCCGGCGCGACGCCGTTTCTGCACTTTGCCCAGAAGGATCCGATCGCCGCGATCGATTTCTATCGCGCCAATGTCCTACCGCGCCTGCATTAACGCCGGCTAGCTGCGCACCGCGTTGACATAGGTCACGTCGGCGAAAGCCAATGCGACCTCATCGTCGGGGTAGACGAAGCCGTTGGCGGTATGCATCTGCGCGACGGCGCGGTGTGAAACCTGCCAGCCCTGCTGGGCCAGGTGCTCGATGATGTGGCTGCGCTCGAAGTGGTACACGAGATCGTTGAAGTCGACGACGTCGAAGCCGAGCTCACTCATACGCTCGTGGTGCGCGCGCCACCGCTCGTCAGTGAAAATCGTTGTGTCCGGAACGAATTCGGAAGCCAGCTGGCTGCCGGCAACGCTCAACGCGGTGACGTTGTCGAACAGGGAGTCCTGCGCCTCCGGCGGCAAGTAGACCACCAATCCCTCGGCGCTCCACACCGAGGGGGCCCGCGGGTCGAAGCCCGCGGCTTGAAGTGCGGCAGGCCAATCGTCGCGCAAATCAACAGCGACGGTTCGACGTTCGGCCGTCGGCTCGGCCCCGAGCTTGCTCAGCGTGGAGGTCTTGAACGCGATGACATCCGGCAGGTCGACCTCGTAGACGACGGTGCCTTCTGGCCAGGGCAGGCGGTAGGCACGCGCATCCAGGCCGGCCGCCAGGATGACCGCCTGGCGAATACCGCTGCGCGTCGCGTCTAGGAAGTACTGGTCGTAGAACCGGGTGCGGACCGCCATCCCGCGCGCCATCCGGTCCGGATCGAATTCGTGTTCGTCGGTGACGGGTATCTCGCCGTTCACCAGTCGGGAGTAGACGTCGATGCCGACCGCGCGCACCAACGGTGCGGCGAACGGGTCGTCGATCAGACCGGCCGCCGAGGACAGCGCCCGTTGAGCGGCGACCATCGTCGCCGTCGCGCCGACGCTCGTCGCCAGATCCCAGCTGTCGCTTTCGCTGCGTATCGACATCGCGGCTCCCATCTCGGCGTTTCAATAATATAGATCACCTAGATATCAGCGGAGGATTGGGGATCGTCATGGACTTCGCCCAACGGGCCATCGACCTGGCTCGCCAGAACGTCGCTGAGGGCGGTCGCCCGTTCGCCACGGTGATCGCCAAGGACGGGGAAATCCTGGCGGAGAGCGCCAACAAAGTCGCACAGACCCACGACCCGACCGCACATGCGGAGATTCTGGCTATTCGGCAGGCCTGCCAGAAGCTGGGCACCGAGCACTTGATCGGTAGCACGATCTACGTGCTGGCCCAGCCCTGTCCCATGTGCCTCGGTTCGCTCTACTACTGCTCGCCAGACGAGGTCGTCTTCCTGACGACGCGCGACGAATACGAGCCCTACTACCTCGACAACCGCAAGTACTTCGAACTCGCCACCTTCTACGACGAATTCGCCAAGCCCTGGGATCAGCGGCGCCTCCCGATGCGGCACGAAGCCCGCAAGGCAGCGTTGGACGTCTACCGGGTCTGGTGGGAACGCAATGGTCGCAATCGGGCGGCGCAGTAACCAGGACGCCTTGACAGCGTCCGCCGCTGCGCTATTATCTGCGTATGCATGCAGATAACGAGAATGTCCGGTTGCCGGACGACCAGGTCAGCCTGGTGGTCGAGGTGTTCCGGATGTTGGCCGACGCCACTCGCGTGCAGGTGCTGTGGTCGCTCGCCGATCGCGAGATGGCGGTCAACGAACTCGCGGAGCATGTGGGCAAACCGGCGCCGTCGGTGTCTCAGCACCTCGCCAAGTTGCGGATGGCCCGGCTGGTCCGGACCCGCCGCGAGGGCACGACGATCTTCTACAGCCTGGAAAACGACCATGTGCGACAGCTCGTCGTCGACGCCGTCTTCAACGCTGAGCACGCCGGCCCCGGGGTGCCGCGCCATCACCGTACCGACGCCCCGCTGCAGGCAGTTGCCCAAACGAAAACACAACAAAGGAGATGAGGATCATGTCGCACCACGAACACAGCCATGAGGGGCCGCACTCACACGAGCACCAGCACGAGGGGGTCGCTCACACGCATGCGCACACCGAGCACGAACACGAGCACGTCGAGCACGAGCACACCCACACGCACGACGACGGAACCGAGCACACCCACGGACACGTGCATCAGTCCGGCCTCGAGGAACCGCACAACCACGCACACAGCTGATCAGCGGCTGCGCGGACACAGCCTGCCGGCTGTCAGACGTTGGGGCAGTAGTGCATTGGGCTGTCCCGCTCGTCAAGCGGCGGCAAGTTGCGCGCGGGAGTGTGCACCAGCGGCGTCGCGGCCGGGATGCGACCGATGGCCCGGTCCCAGCCCGCCCGGGCCCGCGGGTGCATGCGGCTCCGGCGCGGCAGACAAGCGAAGACCAGACGCACGATGTCACCGAAGCGGCGGTGTAGCCACTCGTCGCGACGCGACCAGGTGTAGCCCATCAGCTCGCGGACCGGCGGGTCGTAGAGGCCGACCGTCAGCCAGACGAAGAACGGCGCCAATAACTTACGCTGCAAGGCCCACAGCCGGTCCGGAAGCCATTGCGCGAACGGAGGTTTGGGCAGTTCGGTCAAGTTGAGCACCTCGCGCGCCGCGAAGTTGTTCTCCAGCACCTCGCGGCACATGTGGCCCCAGTAGACCTGGAAGTCTTCCCATGTCTTCGGGACCGGCCGCATGCTCATGCCGTACATCCGGTACCACTCGATGTGTTCGTCGAACAGCTGGCGCTTGTGCTCCTCGGTGATGCCGCCGCAAAACCGTTCGGCCACATGGATCGTGCCGACGAAGAACGTCGAGTGCGCCCAGTAGAAGACGTCGGGATTCAACGCGTGATAGCGCCGGCCCTGGCTGTCGGTGCCCTTGATGTCCACGTGGTAGTCGCGCACCTCGGCACCGGTCGTCGGCGCGCGGTCGCCGTCGAAGACCACGCCGCCGATCGGGTACAGCGACCGCAGTAACCGCGGCCAGCGTTCGCGGAAAAACGTTGAGTGCTCCTCGACGGCCGCACCCAGTTGCGGATGCATGTTCTGCATCGACCCGGCCCAGGGACCCTGCAGCATGCCGCGCCAATCACCGAAGTACCGCCACGTCAGCGAGTCCGGGCCCAGTGGCGGCGCGTCATACCCGAGTGGTGATACCGGGCAACCGGCCGCGAGAGCACCGCTCGCCACCTCGTCGGCGGCGGGTGTGCTGGTCAGCGGGCATACCTCAGACGTATCTTGAGTCACTGGTGAGGTTTCCTGTCCGTGTCAGCCAACCTGACTACATGCGTTGTCAGTATAGAGCTTAGGAGCGATGTGCCGTCCGGTCAACGACGGGGCCGCTGGTCCGGCGTTCCCCTGGAGGATCGCCAGGCCCTCCGGCGCGACGAGCTCATCGCCGCCGGTGTGCACTTGCTCGGCGGGGAAAGTGGCCCGGCCGTGACGGTGCGGGCGGTGTGCCGGGAGGCCGGGCTCACCGAGCGCTACTTCTACGAAAGCTTCTCTGACCGAGACGAATTCGTGCGCGCCGTCTACGACGACGTCTGCACCCGCGCGATGTCGGCGCTGATGTCTGCGACCACACCACGCGAAGCCGTAGAACAGTTCGTTGCATTGATGGTCGACGACCCGGTCCGTGGCCGGGTGCTGTTGCTGGCCCCGGCGGTGGAGCCGGTGCTGGTCCGCTCGGGCGCCGAGTGGATGCCCAGCTTCATCGACCTGCTGCAGCGCAAGCTGACCCAGATCAGCGACCCGGTGCGGCAAAAGATGATGGCGACCAGTCTGATCGGCGGCCTGACCGCCCTGTTCACCGCCTACCTGGACGGCCGGCTGGCTGCCAGCCGGGAGCAGTTCATCGACTACTGCGTAGAAATGCTGCTCGGCAGGGCATCTACCCACCAGAAAACGCAATAGCGCACCGCGGTAAGCGCGACGCGAAATGACTCGCCGGGCCGGAACTTGAATGTCACCGGCATACACAGATATATTGACTGAAACCGACAGACACAGATAACTGGGAGGCGTTGTGCCGGATCCTCAAGACCTGGACCTGTTGCGTGAACTCGAGCCGGTTGTCGAGAAGAACATGAACCGGCATCTGAGCATGCACAAGCCCTGGAACCCGCACGACTACATCCCGTGGTCGGACGGCAAGAACTTCTACGCCCTCGGCGGGCAGGACTGGGAGCCCGGGCAGTCCGTGCTGTCCGACGTCGCGCAGGTCGCGATGGTGCAGAACCTGATGACCGAGGACAACCTGCCGTCGTATCACCGCGAGATCGCGATGAACTTCGGCATGGACGGCGCCTGGGGCCAGTGGGTGAACCGCTGGACCGCCGAGGAGAACCGGCACGGGATCGCGCTGCGCGACTACCTGGTCGTGACCCGCGCCGTCGACCCGGTCGAGTTGGAGAACCTGCGCTTGGAGGTGGTGAACCGGGGCTTCAGCCCGGGCCAGAACCAGCAGATTCGCGAAGACCTGTTCGCCGAGAGCCTGTTCGACTCGGTCATCTATGTCACCTTCCAGGAGCTGGCCACCCGGATCTCGCACCGCAACACCGGCAAGGCCTGCAACGAGACGATCGCCGATCAGCTGCTGGCCAAGATCTCCGCCGACGAGAACCTGCACATGATCTTCTACCGGGACGTCTCCGAGGCCGGGTTCGAGATCGCGCCCAATCAAGCGATGAAATCGCTGCACAAGGTGCTGCGCAACTTCCAGATGCCCGGCTATCAGGTGCCCGAGTTCCGGCGCAAGGCCGTGATGATCGCCGTCGGCGGCGTCTACGACCCGCGTATCCACCTCGACGAGGTCGTGATGCCGGTGCTGAAGAAATGGCGCATCTTCGAGCGTGAGGACTTCACCGGGGAGGCCGCCGCGATGCGTGACGACCTGGCCGTGCTGATCAAAGAGCTCGAGATGTCCTGCGGCAAGTTCGAGATCTCCAAGCAGCGGCAACTCGACCGCGAAGCCCGAACAGGCAAGCGGGTCACCGCCGAGGAGCTGCATCACACCGAAGGCACGCTGACCCTGAGCCGACGGTAGCCGGCAATGCGGATCGGCCCCATCGCGCTGGCCAGCCCGGTGGTGTTGGCCCCGATGGCGGGTGTGACGAACGTCGCATTCCGCACTCTCTGCCGCGAGCTCGAGCAGGAACGCGTCGGAACGGTCAGCGGCCTCTACGTCTGCGAGATGGTGACGGCGCGTGCCCTCGTTGAGCGGCATCCCGTCACCATGCACATGACGTCGTTCTCCGGCGACGAATCACCGCGATCGCTGCAGCTCTACACGGTCGATCCCGCGACCACCTATGCGGCGGTGAAAATGGTCGCCGACGAAGGCCTGGCCGATCACGTCGACATGAATTTCGGCTGCCCGGTGCCCAAGGTCACCCGCCGCGGCGGTGGTGCGGCGCTGCCGTTCAAGCGACGGCTGTTCGGCCAGATCGTCGGGGCGGCCGTGCGCGCCACCGAAGGCACCGACATCCCGGTGACCGTCAAGTTCCGGATCGGCATCGACGACGCTCACCACACCCACCGCGACGCGGGCCGGATCGCGGAGTCCGAAGGCGCTGCCGCGGTCGCCTTGCATGCCCGCACCGCAGCCCAGCGTTATTCCGGAACCGCGGATTGGGAGCAGATCGCCCAGCTCAAGCAGCATGTGCGGACGATCCCGGTGCTCGGCAACGGCGACATCTTCGAAGCCAGCGATGCGCTGACCATGATGGCCGTGACCGGCTGCGACGGCGTCGTCATCGGCCGTGGCTGCCTGGGCCGGCCCTGGCTCTTCGCCGAGCTCTCGGCCGCGTTCACCGGCAGCCCGCCGCCTGCCCCGCCCAACCTCGGCGAGGTCGCCGACATCATCCGCCGACACGGCGAGCTGCTCGCCGCCCACTTCGGCGAAGACAAGGGCATGCGCGATATGCGCAAGCACATCGCCTGGTACCTGCACGGCTTTCCCGCCGGATCCGAGTTGCGAAGGGCTCTGGCGCTCGTCAAAACGCGCGACGAACTCGACGTTCTGCTGGACAAACTCGACCCCAGCGTGCCGTTCCCGACCGCGGCCACCGGCCCGCGCGGACGCCAGGGATCATCGTCCCGGGTGGCCCTGCCGGAGGGCTGGCTAACCGACCGCGATGACTGCACAGTGCCGGCGGGGGCCGACGTCATGCACTCGGGCGGCTAAACCGAAGTCGGGTGAAGATCCCGAGATCGCGTTTCGGTGGATGTCTCAGTACCATGTGGATCTTGTTGCGTCTCGCGCCGGTGGCCGAGCCCTGAGCGACCACCGCGGCACGACCGCTACAACCGCAACGCGACCGCACCGGTCGCTGCGATCTGCGGCGCTGCCACCGCCAGCGCTGCGCTGATGTACGCGACGACGACGCGGGCACCTCATCAGATTCGGAGGCCGGTAGGACATGAGTGACGGCGACTTTGGCGCCGACAAAGCCACTCCTGACGCCACTTCCGAGTTTCCGCGCGCCTTGGGTGCCGACGGCGATGCGGTAGGGCTTGCCGCAGCGACGACGGGAACGCGAGCCGCCGCGCCGTGGGAGCGATTCGGATCGTCCCCGCAACGGGTCGCGGTCGCACCTAGGTGGTCACCACCGCCGACCTCAGCGCCGCCGACATCGTCACTCGCCGAGCCGGGAGCCGACCAAGACGGCGGCCCAACCGGATGCCACACCGACGGTGGCCTGACGGTTGCGGAGCTGATAGCCAAGATCGGCGGCTCGACCGCCGCCCGGCCACGCCGTCATCATGCGGCTCCCGAGCCCGACCTGCCGGAACCAGACCCGGAGCTGCCCACCGACGGGCACGACGACGGATACGACGCCTACGCGGTGTCGGCCTCCCCGGCCTATGCGTATGCGGTGCCCGACTTGGAGGACGTCCGCCCGGAGCCACGCGTCCGGGGTGCCGCCGAGCAGACCACCGTGCTGCCGAAAACGCCGCGCCGGACGCGACCGGCGCCCATCTTCGACGAGCCCGCACCTGACGAAATCCTCGACGAGCCCGCGGCTGACGACATCCGCAAGCAGAAGCCGCACCGCAGACGCCACGCGATGATGCTTTTCGGCCGCCTGATGGCCGCCGCGATCGCGGCGCTGGCGCTGGCACTGACCGGCGGGGCTTGGCAGTGGAGCGCATCAAAGAACCACCGGCTCAACACCATCAGCGCGCTGGACCCACAGTCGCGGGACATCGTCGACCCCAATGCGCAGTACGGCGACGAAGACTTCTTGATCGTGGGCATGGACTCGCGGGCCGGGGCGAACAGTGACATGGGCGCCGGCGACACCGAGGACGCCGGCGGCGCACGGTCGGACACCGTCATGCTGGTCAACATCCCGGCTAACCGGAAACGCGTTGTCGCAGTGTCGTTTCCGCGGGACCTGGCGATCACGCCGTTCCAGTGTGAGGCATGGAACCCCGACACCGGCGAGTATGGCCCCCTCTACGACTCCGACACCAAGAAGTGGGGCCCCCGATACGTCTACACGGAGACGAAACTGAATTCGACGTTCTCGTTCGGCGGCCCGAAGTGTCTGGTGAAGGAAATTCAGAAGCTGTCCGGGCTGAGCATCAACCGCTTCATCGCCATCGACTTCGTCGGGTTCGCCAAGATGGTCGACGCGCTCGGCGGCGTGGAGGTGTGCAGCACGACTCCGCTGAAAGACTATGAACTGGGCACTGTGCTGGCTCATTCCGGACGCCAACGGATCGACTCGAAAACCGCGTTGAACTACGTGCGCGCCCGCAATGTCTCCACCGAGAACAACGGCGACTACGGACGCATAAAGCGCCAGCAGTTGTTCTTGTCGTCGCTGCTGCGTTCGCTGATCTCCCAGGACACCTTCTTTTCGATGAACAAGCTCAACAACGTCGTCAACACGTTCATCAAGAACAGCTATGTCGACAACGTCAAGACCAAGGATCTCGTCCAACTCGGCCAGTCGGTGCAGGGGCTGTCCGCCGGCCACGTGTCCTTCGTGACCGTGCCTACCGGCATAACCGACGAAAACGGCGACGAGCCGCCACGCACCTCCGACATGCGGGCGCTTTTCGACGCCATCATCAACGACGATCCGCTGCCCGGCGAAAACGACCTCAACGCGACATCGAGCCCGCCGACAAAGTCGCTGACCACCAAGGCACCACAGGCCAAGACCAGCCCGTCGGCCGAGCCGCATCCCGAGCAGGTCCAGGCGGTGACGAGGGCGCCGCAGGACGTCACCGTGCAGGTGTCGAACGCGACCGCAAAGTCGGGGCTGGCCACCACCGCCAGCACCCAGCTGAAGCGCCAGGGCTTCAAGGTCAAGACCCCCGACGACTACCCGAGCTCGCTGAAGTCCACCACGGTGCTCTTCTCGCCCGGCAACGAACAGGCCGCCGCCACTGTCGCGGCCACTCTGGTGAATCCAAAGGTCCAGCGGGTCACCGGAATTGGGAAAACAGTGCAGGTGGTGCTCGGCTCGGACTTCTCCTCGGTGAGCGCTCCCCCGCCCAGCGGCTCGTCGATCAGCGTGCAGATCGACCGCAGTACCAGCAGCTTCCCGACCAAACTTCCGGAGGACTTGTCGGTGACCAACGCCGCCGACACCAGCTGCGAATAGCCGCAACCACCTTCGATGCTGTGAACGAAAACGGTCATTCACCGCGAGTTCACGCCCCACTTCATGCCGGTTCATGCCGGTCCGACGATTTGGAAAGTAGGCTTGGCGATATGCGCACCGCCTACCACGAACAGCTTTCTGAGCTCTCCGAACAGCTCGGAGAGATGTGCGGGCTGGCCGGTGCCGCGATGGAACGTGCAACGCAGGCGCTGTTACAGGCCGACCTGGTCCTTGCCGAACAGGTCATTTCCGACCACGAGAAAATCGCGGACCTGAGCACCCACGCTGAGGAAAGCGCTTTCGTACTGCTGGCCCTGCAGGCACCCGTCGCCGGCGACCTTCGGTCGATCGTGAGCGCAATCCAAATGGTCGCCGACATCGACCGGATGGGGGCGCTCGCCCTGCACGTCGCCAAGATCGCCCGCCGGCGCCACCCACAGCACGCTTTACCCGAAGAGGTCAACGGGTATTTCGCCGAGATGGGCAGAGTAGCCGTGGAATTGGGCAATAGCGCGCAAGAAGTGCTGAAGACCCGCGACCCGGAAAAAGCCGCGCGCATCCGCGAAGAAGACGACGCGATGGACGACCTGCACCGCCACCTGTTCACCGTATTGATGGATCGAGAGTGGAAGCACGGCGTGGCCTCGGCGGTCGACGTGACACTGCTGGGCCGGTTCTACGAGAGGTTCGCCGATCACGCCGTCGAGGTGGCGCGTCGGGTCATCTTCCAGGCAACCGGTCGCTTTCCCGAGGACGAGGCCGTCGCCAAGTCCGGCTGAGGCTTAATCGTCCGACTCGCCCCCGCAAGCGGGTGGGGGTACCCCCACCTCAGGCCGTTCCTGCCTGATCGTCGTCGGGCTATCCAAACCGGCCGGAGATGTAATCCTCGGTGGCCTTCTGAGTCGGGTTGGAAAAGATCTTCTCGGTGTCGTCGACCTCGACCAGCCGGCCCGGCTTTCCGACGGACTCGAGGTTGAAAAACGCGGTGTGATCGCTGACCCGCGCCGCCTGCTGCATGTTATGGGTGACGATCACGATGGTGTATTCCTGTTTGAGCTCGGCGATCAGATCCTCGATCGCCATCGTCGAAATCGGGTCCAGCGACGAGCACGGCTCGTCCATCAGCAGCACATCGGGTTGCACGGCGATCGCCCGCGCGATGCACAGCCGTTGCTGCTGACCGCCGGACAACCCGCCGCCCGGCCGGTCCAGGCGGTCCTTGACCTCGTCCCACAGGTTGGCGGCTCGTAGCGCGTATTCGGCGGTGTCGTCCAGAAGTTTTCGGCTGCGCACGCCCTGCAGCTTCAGCCCGGCTACCACGTTGTCGCGAATTGACATGGTGGGGAACGGATTCGGCCGCTGGAAGACCATTCCGATCGCACGACGCACGCCGACCGGGTCGATCCCTGAGCCGTAGATGTCGTCGTCGTCAAGCAGCACGCTGCCCTGCATGCGGGCACCGGGGATGACTTCGTGCATCCGGTTCAGCGTGCGCAGCACCGTCGTCTTGCCGCAACCGGATGGGCCGATGAAGGCCGTCACGCTGCGGGGCAGGACCGACAGCGAAACATCAGCGACCGCATGGAACGAGCCATAATAGATGTTGACGTCCTTGAGGTCCAACCTCTTAGCCACTTAAGCTCCTGCCTGGTGTCTCGGGCGCGAAAACTCTCGCAAGTACCCTGGCCCCCACATTAATGACGGCGATCAGCAAAATTAGCGTGAGGGCAGCACCCCACAAGCGATCGGTAGGAATCGGGTTGGCCCCCGCGCCTGCCGAGGTCTGGTCGTACATCATGCCTGGTAGCGACCCCATGAAGCCGGTGAACATGTTGAAGTTCATCGCCTGCGCATAGCCGACCAGGATCAGCAGCGGGGCGGTCTCCCCCATCACCCTGGCCAGTGCCAACATGACGCCGGTAATGATCCCGGACAGCCCGAGTGGAAGCACGATCCTGGTGATCGTTCTCCACTTCGGCACGCCCAGCGCGAGGCTGGCCTCGCGCAGGTCCTCGGGGACGATCCGCAGCATCTCCTCGGTCGTGCGCACGATCACCGGAAGCATCAGCAGTACCAACGCCAGCGACACCGCGAAACCGGACCGGGGAAAGCCAAGCGTGGCGATGCACAGCGCATAGATGAACAGCGCGGCCACGATCGAGGGCACTCCGGTGAGGATGTCCACCATGAACGTGATCAGCTTGCCCAGCGGGGTACCGCCGCCGTATTCGACCAGATAGATGGCGACGAAAATGCCGATCGGCACGGCGATGACCGCGCATGCCAGGCCCTGCAAGACCGTGCCGACGATGGCGTGGTAGGCGCCGCCCCCGGTGAGGAATGCCGTCATGTCGGCTTGCGAATGCGTCCACCACTCGCTTGATGTGACAGCGCGAAAACCTTTGGCCACCACCGAATAAAGCACCCAGATCAGCGGTATCAGGGCAACCAGCATCGACAGCGTCACCAGCACGGTCGCTGTCGCGTCCGCCACCCGCCGGCGCAGGCTGACGGAGGTGAACGTCCGCGACTTGAGTGGGCGGTCCAGGATCGACGTCATCGCGAGTCCTTGCCGGACACGGCGGCGCGCGCCGTCGCATTGACGACGAAGGTGAGCAGGAAAAGCACCAATCCGGCGGCGATATAAGCGCCCGCTTTGTACTCGTTGTTGAATTCTGCGGCGGTGGCCGCGATCTTGGTCGCGAAGGTTTTGCCGCCGTCGAATAACGACCAACCGAACGCCGTCTGGGTGCCACGCAGGATGATCAGCAGGGCCACGGTCTCGCCCAGCGCTCGGCCCAGGCCCAACATGGCGCCGCTGATATAGCCAGAGCGTCCGAACGGCAACACGGTGGTCTTGACCACCTCCCAGCGGGTGGCACCGAGCGCCAGCGCAGCCTCGATCTGGCTCTGCGGCGTCTTGATGAACACCTCGCGGGTGACCGCGGTGACAATCGGCAGGATCATCACCGCCAACACGATCCCGCCGGTGAAGATGGTGCCGCCACCGGACACCGAGACGTTGCCGGTCGCGAAAAGAAACAGCCAGCCCAGGTGTTCATTGAGCCAGGTCGCGATCGGTCGGAGCCGCGGCGCCAGCACGTACAGACCCCAGACCCCGTAGATGATCGACGGGACGGCGGCGAGCAGGTCAACCATGTAGGCCAGAGGTCCGGCGATCCGGCGCGATGAATACTGGGTCAGGAAAATCGCGATGCCCAGGGCAACCGGCATCGCCAGGGTCAGGGCGAACAATGCCGTGAACACCGTCACCTGCAGCAGGTCGAAGATGCCGAAATGCATCGCCGAAGGGTTGGTGGTGATCCAGTTGCCGCCGTAAGTGAAGAAATTCTCCTTGTCGCGCGCCAAGGCCGGGATCGCACGCACGAGCAGAAATACTCCGATTGCGGCAACCAACACGACGATCAGGACGCCGGAACCCTCGGAAAGGCCGCGAAACACCCGTTCACCAGTACCGGGGCCAATGGTGCCCGATGGCAGGGGGAACGTGGCCTTGGGCTCGACGGAAGCTGCGGCGACAACCTCACCCGAACCGGCATCGGCTGGATCTGGCGTCGTCACGGCGTTCCCATCAATCAAATGCTCTTGGCCAAAGGTCAATCGATTTGATCACCGGATTGAGTTAATCGCGGCGACCAAGCGGTGTTTGAACTTATCCGGCAATGGAACATACCCGGCGGCCGAAAGACCGCTTTGAGCGTCGTCGGCGGCCACGGTCAACAGCGACTTGACCGCAGCGGTCGTCGAGGGGTCGTAACCCTTGGAGCAGACGATCTCGTAGGTGGCGAGCACCAGCGGATAAGCACCGGGGGCCTTGGTGCTGTAGAGCGATTTCAGATTCAGTCTCAAGTCGTTGCCCACGCCTGCGAAGGTGGCGTTGTCAATGGCCTTGCGAGCCGCGTCGTCGGTGAGCGCCACCGCGCCGCTGCCGTCGTTGATCTGCGCGTACGGCACACCGCTTTGGTCGGCGAAGCCTTTCTCGACATACCCGATGGCACCGGACGTGGACTGCACGGCCTGGATGACACCGGCGGACTTCTGCGTACCTTCTCCCACGCCGCCCTGAAACTCGCTGCCGGTGCCCCGGGTCCAACTGTTCGGGGCGGCCGCGGCCAGATACTTCTGAAAGTTGTCCGTGGTACCGGAGGAGTCCGACCGGTAGATCGGCGAGACCCTGTTGTCGGGCAGTGACACGCCGGGATTGAGTTTGACGATGGCCGGATCGTTCCAGCTCGTGATCCAGCCGCTGAAGATCTTGGCCAGGATGTCAGCGTTGACGACCAGCTGCTTGACACCGTCGAGGTGGTAGGCAACCGCGACGGGACCGAAAACCATCGGCAGATGCCAGGCCGGGTTTCCGTGGCAGCGCTCGGCAGCCGGATCGATCTGGTCGCGGCTCAGCGGTGAGTCTGAGCCGGCGAAATCCACATGCGCGGCAATGAACTGGTCTCGTCCGGCGCCCGACCCGGTCGGGTTGTATGCCAACTGCTTACCGGGGCACAGCTGAGCCCAGTCCACGTTGAACAGCGCGACGGCGTTTTGCTGAGCGGTCGAGCCCTCAGCGGTCAGGGCGCTCTTCCCGCCGCAGTACACCGGTCCGTTCGGTGCCGACATACCGTGCAGGTTGTTGTCGCTTCCACAACCGGTCGACGTCAGGCCCGCGATCAGCGCCGTCGACACCGCGGCCACCAGCGCTCTGCCCATCGGGTCGAGCTTCACCGATCTCACTTTCTGAATGATTTTGTCCGCGATTGACTATCCCGGCAACGCTAGCCGGGCTACCCGGAAGGTATGCGCTGGGCGTAGACGGCATCCACATCACGCGTGAACGCGGGGTGAACAGCTCAGCGGCCGGCCGCGCCGCCGCTGGTCAAGCCTGGTGTAGCCGCCGCATAGGCGGTGTCGACGCTGTGCTCAATGAATCCCAGACGCCGATAGGCACGCAACGCGGCGGTGTTGTCCGACTCGACGTAGAGCATCACCGTTGGTTGGCCTGCTTCGGCCAGTCGCCGCGCCAGAAACGCGACACCCACCGACGTCAGCAAGCCACCCAGACCGCTGCCCTGCGCCGACGGATCGACGCCGACGACATAGACCTCGCCCAGGCCAGGCTGCTCGGGGTGCACTTTCGTCCAATGGAAGCCAAGCAGGGTGTCGGTCTGCTCGTCGAAGGCCAGGAACAGCCCTTCGGGGTCGAACCACCGCTCGGCGCGTCGCTCGGCCAGATCAGTTGCCGTCCAGCCACCCTGCTCGGGGTGCGTCGCGAATGCCGCGTTGTTGACCCGCAGCAGTTCGGCGTCGTCCGCAGCGCCGGCATAGCTGCGGATCCGTACCCCGTCGGGAATGGCCGGCTCGGCGACGCCATGCAGCGAGCGTCGCATCTGAACAAGTTCGCGAACCGGCACCAGACCCGATGCTGAGGCGGTCGCCTGTGCCGACTCCAGCGTCCCGTGCGCCCAAAAACGGTTCCTACCATCGGTTTTCGATAACGCAGCACGGATCATTGCGGCGCCGATGCCATGCCGCCGCGCCTGCGGATGCACCACCAGCTCCGCCATGGCGAAGCCATCTTTCTGCCCCGCAGCAAGATTCAGATAACCGACGACTTGTTCGCCGCCGCGCGGATCGCGACCGGTGGCCAGGAGGTGCTCGGTGCGTCGATGCGCCAACTCCCGCAGAACTTGCTCGCCGACGGGTGCCACTTTATCGAATTCGGCTGCCACGCTGACGAGTTCACGTATCTGTTGCTGCTCCTCTGCGGCCAGCACCGCCTGCCACTGGGGTGACGTCACTGGCTGCGTAACGGATCGACCAGCGGGTCTTGTCGACTATCTGAATCGGATCCGTTTTCGTCGGCGGCGGGCTCGCCGCTGGGCAGCCGACCACGGTGCGGGCGGACCGCCTTGTATCCCACGTTGCGTACCGTGCCGATCAGCGCCTCGTACTCCGGTCCAAGCTTGGCCCGCAGCCGGCGCACGTGCACGTCGACCGTGCGGGTGCCACCGAAGAAGTCGTAGCCCCACACCTCGTGCAACAGCTGTGCCCGGGTGAATACCCGGCCGGCATGCTGCGCCAGGTACTTCAGCAGTTCGAATTCCTTGTAGGTGAGGTCCAGCGGACGTCCCCGCAACCGGGCGGTGTAGGTGCCCTCGTCGATCACCAGTTCGCCGAGAGTGATTTTGCCCACGCTCTCCTGGTCCTGCAGGTTGCCCCGCCGACCGATGAGCAGTCGCAGCCGGGCATCGATCTCGGCGGGCCCGGTGTTGGGCAGCAGGATCTCGTCCAGACCCCAGTCGGCGTTGACGGCCACCAGGCCGCCCTCATTGACCACCACGACCGCTGGAATTGAGCGGCCCGTCGTACCCAGCAACCGGCACAGGCCCCGGGCCGCAGGCAGGTCGAGCCGCGCGTCGATGATCAGTATGTCCGCGCTACCTGCCTCGAGCAGGGCAGAGACATCGGGCGGCGCTGTGCGCACAGTGTGGGCAAGCAGCGACAACGACGGAAGGACCACGTCCGGGTGCGGCTCCGCGGTCAGCAATAGTAGGTCCAACAAGCCCCTCCAGCGTCGTGGGAAAGGCGTCTCCCAAATTCATTTGCGAGATGAGCGAGATGTGAAGTTATCGGCCAGGTTATTTAACGATAGCGTGAAGAACGGTCTTGAGCGCGGGGACGGAGCACTCCGGAACGGTATCCGCAGGCGCTGGCAGACCATTCGGGCGCGGCGATGGCAGCGCGGTACGCCACAATATGCGGATGCGTAAAGTGCTGGTCGGTGCGACGGCGGTGCTGCTGGGGGTCGTGATCGTGCTTGTCGGTGCCGCGGGCGTCGACTTTGGCACCACCATTTACGCGGAGTATCGGCTGGCCCGTACGGTGCGTGAGGCAGCACACCTGGGATTTGACCCGTTCGTCGCAATCCTCGGCTTCCCGGTAATCCCGCAGGCGATGCGGGACCACTACCAGGAAGTCGAAATCAAGGCCACCGCAGTCGACCGTCCGGTGATCGGCAAGGCCACGCTGGAGGCCACCATGCACTCGATCGACCTGGCCGACGCGTCATGGCTGATCCAGCCCGGCGCCAAGCTGCGGGTCGGCAAACTGGAGAGCCGGATCATCATCGACTCGCTGCACCTCGGCCGCCACATCGGGATTCGCGATCTGATGGTCGAGGCTCCGCCGCAGGAGACCAACGACGCGACCGGCGGCACGACCGAATCGGGCATCTCCGGCAACCACGGTCTGGTGTTCACCGGCACCCCAAAATTGGCCCACTTCGACAAACAGGTCAGCGTCTCCGTTGACCTCTCGATGGCCGGCGAGGACAAGACCACGCTGGTGTTCACCCCCACCGGGGTGCTGACCGGCCCGAACACCGCCAACCAGAAGGTTCCCGACGACAAGCGCGACGCGGTGCTGGCCGCGTTCGCCGGCAGGCTGCCCGACCAAATACTTCCGTTCGGACTGGCGCCGACGAGCCAGGGCGCCCGCGGCTCGGACGTGATCATCGAGGGCATCACCACGGGATTAACCATCGATCTCGACGGGTTTAACCCGGCATGACTTCAGCGATCGTCGCGGTGGTGGCTGCCCTGGCACTGTCCGCCGTCATCGGCTGGCTGTTGAACCGGCGTGCCGGTCACGTCCGGGCGACCGATCACGGAACGGCTGGCGAAGTCGACACCAGCGACCTGGGCCTATCGGCTGACGGGCCGACCGTCGTGCATTTCAGCGCACCATGGTGTTCGCCGTGCACCCAGGTGCGTCGGGTGGTCGACCAGGTGTGTGACGACCTGGGCGACGTGGCGCACGTGGAAATCGACATGGACGCCAATCCGGCCGCCGCGCGACGGCTTTCGGTTTTATCGCTGCCCACTACCTTTATCTTCGATGCCGGCGGGCGGCAGCGGTACCGCGCCGCGGGTGTACCGAAAGCCGATGACCTGCGGTCAGCGCTGACTCCGCTGTTGGCTTGACCGTGCGGCTATTGGGTAAGCTGTCCGACGTGTCCGCCCGCCTTGAGCTCCTGCTCACCAAGCGCCGCGCAGTCGATCTGTGCCGCGTCGCGGGCTGCTGCTGTTGTTGTTGTAGCTGAGTAGCCGCGCTTTTTCGCGCCGCGCTCGGAGCAGCCAGGAACCAACACCTTGGCGCGCATCCCCCATACCCCTGCACAGAGCAGCTAGGAGCAGCATCATGTCGAACCCCAACACCACGGACCGGGTCGATGTTCGAGGGCCCCGATTCGCCGCCTGGGTCACCACCGCTGTGCTGGTGATCACCCTCCTCGTCTCGGGAGTGAACCCGCTGGCCGCCGCGGTCATCCTGGGCCTGCAAGCCATCGTCTTCGCGATCGGCGCCGCGGCGGGCCCGCGTCGCCACCCCTACGGACTGGTGTTCGCCAAACTTGTGGCGCCA
This sequence comes from Mycobacterium sp., assembly GCA_035314925.1. Lineage (GTDB taxonomy): Bacteria > Actinomycetota > Actinomycetes > Mycobacteriales > Mycobacteriaceae > Mycobacterium. Next base: position 20,227 of record DATFYT010000194.1, read on the forward strand.
CGCATAGCGCCAGTCCGCGAGCGTGAGCCCGTGCCGCCGTTGAAGTTCGCCCAACTGGTTGGCTTGATCTTCGCCGTGGTCGGTACGGCCGGCTTCGCGGGCGGTGCGCCCCTGGTCGGTGTGATCGCCACCGGCGCAGCGCTGGTGGCGGCCTTCCTCAACGCGGCTTTCGGCATCTGCCTTGGCTGTCAGCTCTACCCGCTCGTCGCGCGGCTCAGGCCCGCCCGCAGCGTTTCTTCCTAGCGACCGAAAGGACCCCCATATGGCACGCTCCGACGTCCTGGTCTCCGCCGACTGGGCCCAGAGCAATCTCGATGCCGACCACGTTGTCTTCGTCGAGGTCGACGAGGACACCAGCGCCTACGACGGCGGCCACATCGCCGGGGCGGTCAAGCTGGACTGGCGTACCGATTTACAGGACCCCGTCCGGCGTGACTTCGTCGACGCCCAGCAGTTCTCCAAGCTGCTCAGTGACCGCGGCATCGCCAACGACGACACCGTTGTCCTCTACGGCGGCAACAACAACTGGTTCGCCGCCTACGCGTACTGGTACTTCAAGCTCTACGGCCACGACGACGTCAAGCTGCTCGACGGCGGTCGCAAGAAGTGGGAGCTCGACGCCCGGCCGTTGTCGAAGGACGCAGTGAACCGGTCCGCGACGTCGTACACCGCCAAGACGCCCGACAACAGCATCCGGGCGTTCCGCGACGAGGTGCTCGCCGCGATCAGCGTGAAAAACCTGGTCGACGTGCGCTCCCCGGACGAGTTCTCCGGCAAGATCCTGGCGCCGGCCCATCTGCCGCAGGAACAAAGCCAGCGGCCCGGCCACATCCCCACTGCGATCAACGTGCCGTGGAGTAAGGCCGCCAACGAGGACGGCACTTTCAAGTCCGACGACGAGCTGGCCAAGCTGTACGCCGACGCCGGTTTGGACGGGTCGAAGGAGACCATCGCGTATTGCCGGATCGGTGAGCGGTCGTCACACACCTGGTTCGTTCTGCAGGAATTGCTCGGCCACCAAAACGTCAAGAACTACGACGGCAGTTGGACGGAATACGGCTCCCTGGTGGGCGCCCCGATCGAGTTGGGAAGCTGATATGTGCTCTGCACCGAAGCAAGGACAGACGTTGCCGGCCAGCGTCGACCTAGAAAAGGAGACGGTGATCACCGGTCGGGTCGTTGACCGTGACGGCCAGGCTGTTGGCGGCGCGTTCGTGCGCCTGCTGGACTCCTCGGACGAGTTCACCGCCGAGGTCGTCGCGTCAGCCACCGGCGACTTCCGGTTCTTCGCCGCACCCGGGTCCTGGACGCTGCGCGCACTCTCGGCGGCAGGTAATGGCGACGCGGTGGTGACCCCATCGGGCGCGGGCATCCACGAGGTCGACGTCAAGATCGCCTGACCGGTCTCCCCGGCCAGCCGCAGCATCACCTACGACTAAACTCGTTGCCGTGGTTTTGTTCTTCGAGATCATCCTGGTCGCGGCGGTCGTGGCGATCTCCTGGTTCGCGCTGTACACGCTGTATCGGCTGATCACCGACGAGTCGTGACCGCGCATGACCTCCAGCGCTGACGCCGGTGACGAGTCGGCCCGTCCGCCCGGTTCCGCGGATCGTGCCGTGGCCGCAGCCGCCGAACGCGCCAAGCTGACCGCGGCCCGCAACCTCCCGGTCTTCGACGATCTGCCCATCCCCGCGGACACCGCCAACCTGCGCGAAGGCGCCAATCTGAATGACGCCCTGCTGGCCCTGCTGCCGCTGGTCGGCGTCTGGCGTGGCGAAGGAGAGGGCCGCGGGGCAGACGGCGACTACCGGTTCGGGCAGCAGATCGTGGTTTCGCACGACGGCGGCGACTATCTGAACTGGGAAGCCCGGTCCTGGCGGCTCACCGATTCGGGCGACTATCAAAGACCCGACTTGCGGGAAACCGGCTACTGGCGCTTCGTCGCCGACCCCCACGACCCAACCGAGTCACAGGCCATCGAGTTGCTGCTGGCGCATTCCGCCGGTTACGTCGAACTGTTTTACGGGCGGCCGCTCAACCAGTCGTCGTGGGAACTGGCCACCGATGCGCTGGCCCGGAGCCGCTCGGGCGTGCTGGTCGGCGGCGCCAAGCGGCTCTACGGCATCGTCGAGGGCGGCGACCTGGCTTACGTGGAAGAGCGCGTGGACGCCGACGGCGGTTTGGTGCCGCACCTGTCGGCGCGGCTCTCGCGGTTCGCCGGCTAGCACGCGCTGGCAGCTGTAGCCGAATGCTGCCCGACCAGGGTGAAGATGCGTTATCGTCGCATCGCGGTTTGACCGTTCGCCCCGGTGCCGAGGGGAGAGTGCTATGGGGCTCTTTGTCAGCTACTCGAGCCAGGACAGGTCGGCCATCGAGCCCTGACGGCCGCGCTTCGGCGGGCACGCCAGCAGGTTTGGTTCGACGACGACCTCGGCGGCGGCGAAGCCTGGTGGAACGAAATCCTCGAGCAGATCCGCTCGTGCGAGGTCTTCATCGTCGCGCTGTCGAATCACTCGCTGGAGTCCAAGCCCTGTCAGGCCGAATTGCGCTATGCGAAAGCCCTACAGCGACCGATCCTTCCCGTTCGGATCGGCCCGGTCGACAGCATGCGGGCCAATCCCCTTGCGTCGCTGCAGGTTATCGATTACCAAAACCCGACCGTCGACAGCGGTATCCAGCTGGTCAGCGCGGTCCACGCGTTAGCGGCCCAACAGCCGCCGTTGCCCTCGCCGCTGCCCGACGAACCACCGGTGCCGTTCGCTTACCTGATGCGGCTCAGCAGCACCCTCGCCGAGCAAGATCTCGACCCTCGCCAACAAACTCACTTGCTGACCGAACTCAAATCCGGGCTCGAAGAGGACGGCGACGATCCCACCGCCCGAAACGACATCGCCCGTCTGCTGCGAATGCTGCGCGACCGAAGCGATGTCACCTACCGCACGCGCACCGAAATCGATGAACTGCTGGCGTCGGTCGATACCAAGGCCGCGGCCCCGGATGCGTCAACCGCGGCGGCGCGACCCCAGCACGAGCACCCGGTGGTGCGGGCAACCATCCCGGCGACGCCGCCAGCGGGACCGCAGTCGGCGCCCACCGCCACCCCAGCCGGCGAAGGCCGTCGCGGCACGGCCCCAGCCCACGCGGCCGAGTGTCCCGCGCACTGAAGACGCGCAGCCGTCGCACAAGCGCTGGCTGATCGCGGGCGCTGCCGGGGTCGCGGTGGTCGTCGCAATCGTGGCGGGTGTGCTGTTTTTCACCCAGCAGCCGAGCCGCAAGCCGTCATCGGCACCGGCCGGCCCGGCCCTCGTCGACCTGAACTCCATCCCGCTTGGCGCCGCAGACCTCGCCACCATCATGGGTGTGGCAAACCTGGAGCCCTCGACCGACACCACTCAGATGGTCACCTCACCGGGAACGCCGTCGGACCCGGCATGTCTCGGCGCTTTCGAACCTATCCAGGCTGCGGCATATCAGAGCAGCGGCTACACCGCGGTCCGCAGTCTGGGGTTTCGCTCAACCGACCCGCCCAAGCGGGTCTTTCAAGGCGCGGTGGAGTTTCCGTCCGTCGAAAGCGCCCACGCGTTCGTCAGGGCATCCGCGGGCAAGTGGAACGCTTGCGCCGGCCAAACCGTGACCGTGACCGACGGTAATAAAACGACCCCCTGGATGTTCGCGGAACTCAACGGCGCCCCGCCGAGGATTATGCTGCGGCGCTCCCAGGTAGGCGCCGACGGCCGGGTGTGCCAGCGAGTATTGAGCGCGGTATCCCGTGTAGTCATCGACGTCGTGGCGTGCGGTGCCAGCATCACCAATGAAGCCGGCCAGGTCGCCGATCAGATGGCCGCCAAGGTGACGCCATAACGATCGCCGATATCGGCTGCCGCAGAGAGCCTTTGGAGTCAGGGCTAGACCCCAAGAAATGGGCAGCCCCCGAGCCGTAGTTCCTGGTTGGACAGACCGGAGGCTCGGGGGCTGGGTGACTGCGGGGAATTCGCCAGCGCGCGCAGGTGATTCCTCGCCCGGTACAGCTAGCGGGCAGCCACCTCACAAGTCCATAAAGCTATCAATTCGCGGACCACCTCCTTCCCTGTGTACGGCCGACCGTACTCGCTCAGCGTCGCACCGACAACCGATTTCAGCGATCGCTGACAATGGCCGCGTCGACAAGCTCGGCGAATTCCGCACCCATCGGAGCACTCGGCAACACCCTGCCGTCAAGCGTGTGAACCCGGGCCGCCAACGTCATGCTTGACACCAACCAAAGTCCTTGCGCCGCAAATAGATCAGCCACCCGCAGAGCGCGGTAATCACAGTCGTAGCCTTTGGCGCGCGCGACGCCGAACAGCGCCTGCTGGGTCGTGCCGCGCAGGATCGGATACCACGGCGGCGGAGTCAGCAGGCACACGTTGTCGCCGCCACCGACGGCGATCACCACCGTCGAGCGAGGGCCTTCCAGCACGTAGCCGTCCGAGCTGACGAAAATGACGTCACCGGCGCCCTGCCGGGCGGCGTGCCGCAAAGCGGCCATGTTGATGGCATACGACAGCGTCTTGGCGCCGGCCAACAGCCACGGCATCGCCTCGACACCCGAGGCGGGCAGTTCCCGGGGCAACGTCACTGCGGCCACCCCGTCGCGACGGGCGCCGGTGATCCGGTCGGCGATCGGATTGACCGTCACGTAGGCCGTCGCCGCCGAGCCACGCTCCCGGCCGCGGCTGTAGACCAGGCGCATCGCACCCTCGTCGGCGGTGTCCGCCGCCCACTGCCGCGCTGCCAGGTCGATCGCATGCCGCCAGGCCGCCAGGTCTGGCTCCGGCAGGTCCAGCAATTTGGCCGAGTGGGTCAGCCGGCCCAGATGCGCCTCCACCAGGCACGCGCCGCCGGCACGGACCAGCAATGTCTCGAATACGCCGTCGCCGCGTACCGCGGCCAGGTCGTCGGCGAACAGCAGTGGCGTCTCCGGCGGATGGACCTCACCGTCGAGCGTGACGACCAGTCCCGGCCCGCCTGTCATGGACCAGAAGCCTAATGGTCCTGGCCCGTAGAGTTGGGAGTGTGTCCGCTGTTCCCGCCCCCGAAACCGGGCCCGACGCCGGCGTCGTCTGGCATTACGGCGACCCGCTGGGCGAACAACGCGCAGCCGAAACCGGCGCGGTGCTGGTCGATCGCTCGCATCGCCGTGTGCTCACCCTGACCGGTGCCGACCGGCAGAGCTGGCTGCACAGCATCTCGACGCAGCACGTCAGCGAGCTCCCCGACGGCGCCAGCACGCAAAACCTCAGCCTGGACGGGCAGGGCCGGATCGAAGACCACTGGCTTCAAACCGAGCTCGGCGGCGTCACCTACCTCGACACCGAGCCGTGGCGGGGCGAGCCGCTGCTGGATTACCTGCGCAAGATGGTGTTCTGGTCCGATGTGACTCCTGCCCCCGCCGACTTGGCCGTGCTGTCGCTGCTGGGGCCGAAGCTCGGGGAACGAACCGTGCTCGACGCACTGGGATTGGACGCCTTGCCCGCTGAAATGACCGCGCTGCCGATGACCGGAAGTGGCTTCGTGCGTCGGATGATCGAAGCGCGAGAGGGCCAGTTCGAGCTGGACGTGCTGGTCGACCGACGCGAATTCGCCAACATGCAACGTCGTTTGACGCAGGCTGGTCTGCGACCAGCCGGAGTGTGGGCCTACGAGGCCCACCGGGTGGCGGCCGTGCGCCCACGGCTCGGCGTCGACACCGACGAACGCACCATCCCGCACGAACTCGGTTGGATCGGCGATCCAGGGCAGGGGGCGGTCCACCTCGACAAAGGCTGTTACCGCGGGCAGGAGACCGTCGCGCGAGTGCACAACCTGGGCAAACCGCCCCGCATGCTGGCCTTGTTGCACCTGGACGGGTCGGCGGACCGGCCCGCTACCGGCGATGCGGTGCTGGCCAACGGTCGCGCGGTGGGCAGGCTTGGAACCGTGGTCGACCACGTCGATCTGGGCCCGGTGGCGCTCGCCTTGCTCAAGCGGGGCGTACCGGCCGACACCGCGCTGATCACCGGCGGCGACGCCGAGGTGCCCGCAGTGATCGACGCCGACTCGCTGCCACAACTCGACGGGCCCGGCGCGGGACGGGTGGCCGTCGAGCGGCTGCGGGGAACCGCGCGATAACCGTCCACACGGTGTCCTGCACAGCGTGCGGGGCGCAACAGCGCACAACCATCGGGCACGGTAAGCTGTCGGCAGGACAATAAAGACAAAAGATCGGAGCCGCCTACTTGTTGGGCCGCTCCGTTATTGCGCGAGGGGGTCCCCCCATGGGCCGCGGCCGGGCTAAGGCGAAGCAGACCAAGGTTGCTCGAGAACTCAAATACAGCTCACCGCAGACCGATTTCGAGCGGCTTCAGCGCGAGCTGTCAGGGTCGGGCGAGGACGACGGCTCCGACCAGGACGGCGAAGACCCCTGGAGCGGTCAACACGACCGGCGCCGCTGACATCTGACGTTCGGCGCCGAATGCGGGCCATTTCTGGCCCGCATTCTCATCAGATCAAGCTGATTTCTAGAACCGTGGATGCTGCCCCACGAGCTTCGCTCGTGGGCTTTCTTTTCCACCTTTGTTGATCGTGCCGATCACCCAGCAGTCCAAATGCCGGGCGGTCAAAATCGCCAGGGCCCGGTCGGTGTCCTCGGGCGCCACCACGGCGATCATGCCGACGCCCATGTTGAAGGTTTTTTCCATCTCGGCGCGGGAGACGCGGCCCCGCTGGGCGATCATCGCGAACACCGGCGCCGGCGTCCATGTGCCGCGGTCGACCTCAGCCAACAGCCCGTTGGGAATGACGCGTTCCAGGTTGCCCGCCAACCCGCCACCGGTCACGTGGCAGAACGTACGAACCTGGGTTTCGGCGGCCAGCGCCAGACAGTCCTTGGCGTAGATGATGGTCGGCTCGAGTAGCTCTTCACCCAGCGTGCGGCCGAACTCCTCGACGTAACCGGCCAGGTTGCCACGGTCGATCTCCAGCAGGACCTTGCGGGCCAGCGAGTATCCGTTGGAATGCAGACCCGATGACCCCATCGCGATAATGACGTCCCCGGGCTTGACTCGGTCGGGTCCAAGCACGTCGTCGGCTTCGACGACGCCGACGCCGGTGGCCGAGATGTCGTAGTGGTCCGGTTCGATCAGCCCGGGATGCTCGGCGGTTTCGCCGCCGAGCAGCGCACAACCCGCACGTATGCACCCTTCGGCGATACCGCCGACGATCGCGTTGAGCCGCTCCGGCACGATCCGTCCCAAAGCGATGTAGTCCAACAGGAACATCGGCTCGGCGCCGCAGACCACCAGATCGTCGACCACCATTGCCACCAGGTCCAAGCCGACGGTGTCGTGCTTGTCCATTGCCTGCGCGACCGCCAGCTTGGTGCCCACCCCGTCGCTGGATGCCGCGAGCAACGGTTCGCGGTAATCGCTACGCAGCGCAAACAATCCGGCGAATCCGCCAAGCTTGCTGCGCACCTCGGGCCTGGTGGCCTTGGACGCCAGCGGCTTGAACAGTTCGACGGCGCGGTCCCCGGCTTCGATATCGACTCCGGCCGATGCGTACGTGGCGCCAGGGGCGGCCGGATCTTTTCCGGACTTTTTTGTGAGGTCGGCCATCGTCGATAAAGGCTACCGGTCAGCGCCGAACACGGGTATCGGCCACCTGTCCGCTGAGTTAGGGATGGCGCAGCACGGAGGCCTGCTCCGCCTCGGCGGAGATTTCGCGGGCCGCGATGTTGGTTTGGGCATCGGCCTGCGCGGCTCCCCGGGCGGTGGTGGCAAGCATGTGCTCGATGACGTTTTTGCCCAGTGCGATCTCGCTGGGCAGTTCGATCGGATACTTGCCGTCGAAGCAGGCCGAGCAGAGCCGCGAGGTGGGTTGCTCGGTCGCGGCGATCAGACCCCGCAGCGAGATGTATCCGAGCGTGTCGGCGTTGATGGCATGCCGCACCGCTTCGAGCATCTCGTCTTCGTCTTCGACGGCATTCGCGATCAACTCGGCCGGCGAAGGAAAGTCGATGCCGTAGAAGCACGGCCACTTCACCGGCGGCGAGGCGATGCGCACATGCACCTCGACGGCGCCGGCCTCGCGCAGCATCCTGACCAGAGCGCGCTGGGTATTGCCCCGCACGATCGAGTCGTCGACAACGATGAGCCGCTTGCCCCGGATGACCTCTTTGAGCGGGTTGAGTTTCAACCGGATTCCGAGTTGGCGGATGGTTTGCGACGGCTGAATGAAGGTCCGTCCGACGTAGGCGTTCTTCATCAAGCCTTGCCCGTAGGGAATGCCGGCCTCCTGCGCATAGCCGACCGCGGCGGGAGTGCCGGACTCCGGAACGCCAATCACCAGGTCGGCGTCGATCGGGCATTCACGGGCCAGCCGACGACCGATTTCGAGGCGGGCGCCGTGCACCGACCGGCCGGCGATCGTGCTGTCGGGTCGTGCCAGGTAGACGTATTCGAAGATGCAGCCCTTGGGTTCGGGGTTGGCGAAACGGGTCGACCGCACGCCGTCGGCGTCGATCGCCAAGAGCTCGCCCGGCTCAATGTCGCGGACGAACGAGGCGCCGACGATGTCGAGCGCGGCGGTTTCGGAGGCCACCACCCAGCCGCGGTCCAGTCGTCCCAGGCACAGCGGCCGTACGCCGTACGGGTCGCGCGCGGCGTACAGGGTGTTCTCGTCCATGAACGTCAGACAGAACGCACCGCGCACCGTCGGCAGCAGTTCCAGCGCCGACTGTTCCAGGCTGGAGTCGGCCGCACCGTGGGCCAGCAGTGCGCCCAGCATGTCGGAGTCGGTGGTGGCCGCACTCGGAACCCTGGTGCTGCAAAGTCCGGCGCCACGCGCACGTGTGACCAGCTCGGCGCTGTTGACCAGATTGCCGTTGTGTCCCAACGCAACCGCAGTGCCGGCCGCTGTGTTGCGGAACACCGGTTGCGCGTTCTCCCAAGTGGTTTGGCCGGTGGTGGAGTATCGGCAGTGCCCGATGGCGACGTGGCCCTCCATGGCCGCCAAGGTCTGCTCGTCGAAAACCTGGCTGACCAGACCGAGGTCTTTGAACACCAGCACCTGCGACCCGTCCGCCACGGCGATGCCGGCGGCCTCCTGGCCGCGGTGCTGCAGCGCGTACAGCCCGTAATAGGTGAGTTTGGCGACTTCCTCGCCGGGCGCCCATACACCGAATACACCGCATTCTTCGCCGGGCGGGTTTTCCTCGGGCACTGGCTGCTGGGTGGTCACGGTAGGGCGGCTCCTGGGAGGCGGTTGGTGACGTAACGCAGTCTACGGAAACGGCGGTCATGTGACCGAATCGATGGTGCGTGTTGCGTCACTTACGAGCCGCTTTTCCTGGGCTTTTATTCCCACAGGGTGTCAGCAGTCACATATGTCACAGGACTCACTCACGGGCTCAGCGCAGCGGCGGCCCGGCCGCCAGATCGTCGAGCACTTGATAGGCGGCGTTGTAGCCGGGCGTGAAGGTGATGCCCGGGCCGCCGTGACAGCCGGCGCTTGCCAGGTAGAGCCCATCGACCGGAATCGGCAGGTCGATGAAGCCCTTGGGTCCGGGCCGGTTTGGTCCCATCAGGTCCGGATGCAGCAGGCCGTGGCAGAAGTCGCCCGACGGGGCGCCGAACATCGTCTGCATGTGATACGGCGCGAAGGTGATGTGCCGGATGACGATGTCGCGGAAGTTCGGCGCATAGCGGGTGATCTTGTCGATAACCCGTTGCGCCATCTCGTTTTTCAGATGTCCGTGCTGGTCGCGGCTGGCTTCGACGGGAAACGCGTAGGCATATGCGCTCGCCGCGTGCTTGCCCGGCGGCGCCAGTCCGGGGTCCATGCAGGACGGTATCTGCATGCCCAGCGATGGATTGTCGGGCACCAAGCCGCGGGTGCACATCTCCCACTGGCGCTGCTGTTCCTCGGGTGAGCCGAAAATTCCGATGGACTGCTGCATGCCAGGTTCGTTGAGCAGCTCGTAGGGGGGCGCGAACTCCGGCAGGCCGTCGAGAGCGAAATGCATTTGGATGAATGCGGCACGATGGTCGCGACCGGTCAGCCGGGTGATCAAGTCCGCGGGCAGGTGCTCCGCGCCGACGAGGTCGGTGAGGGTGAGATCGGGCGCGAGGTTGGACACCACCACGGGTGCGCTGATGGTGGACCCATCGCGGAGTCGTACGCCGGTGACACGGTCGTTCTCCACGAGGATCTTCTCGGCTTTGGCACGGAAGCGGATCTCGCCGCCACGGGAGACGAAGAGCTCATGGAGGTGTTCGGTGAGCGCTCCGATACCGCCGGCGAGCTTGGTCATCATCGCGGTGCTGTCGTCGGGCACCGCCAGCGCAAAGGCCAGGCAAGTGGCACTGCCGGGCGTGTACGGCCCGCGATAGGTGGAGTTGACGGCCAGAAAGGCCAGCATCCCGCGCATGATCGCGTGCTTTTCTTTGTCCGGCAGGTAGCGGTCGATGGCGTCCATCGCCGAGCCGAACAGCATTTGATGGATGGCCGTACGTTCGGCCTCCGTGGCTGCGCAGGAATACATCTGGTCGAGCGTCTTCGGTGGTGTGCGCACCTCAAATCGACCCAGCGCTTTCGCCGGCCCCTGGCTCCAGCCGATCAACTCGGCCATGCCCATGATCGCGTCGGCGCCGTGTTTCTCGCCGAGATGCGTCATCAGCTGCATCGGATCGCGGTAGAAGATCATCGGCTCCTCACCGGACTCGCCGATGTTGACCGACATGACTTCGGCGTCGACGGTCGGAAGAGCATCCAGGCCGAGCTCTTTGGAGATCTGAGGAGCGGTGGGAAACTGCACCGATCCCGCGATCTCGTAGCGGAATCCGTCGATGAGCTCGACCGTCGCGGCCATTCCCCCGCTATAGGTGTTGGCCTCCAGACACAACGTGCGCAGGCCCGCACCCTGCAGGATGGCCGCCGCCGTCAGGCCGTTGTGCCCGGCGCCGACAACGATCGCGTCATAGTCAGTCATGGCTCGGATCCCTTCGTTAGGCCCCTCCCGGGCCGCGCACACAGCAGAATATGTCAGTACTGACATATTAGGAAGATGTCAGCACTGACATATTCCGGCAATTCGCGATAGCATCTGGCGCGATGACGGAGCCGATCAACCTTCACGAGCTGCGCCGGCGATCGACGCACGAGGCGTTGCGTCGGGTAGCGCTGGCGCAGTTCGCCAGTAAGGGCTTCGGCAATGTGACGGTGACGCAGCTGGCCACCGAGGCCGGCGTCACCGAGCGCACATTCTTCCGGCACTTCCCCAGCAAGGAAGCAGTCCTGTTCCAGGACTACGACACCCACCTGGACTGGCTGGCCGAGGCCTTGGCGAAACGACCCGCCTCGGAGTCGCTGTTCGATGCCGTGTTGGCCAGCGTCGCGAGCTTCCCGCACGACGTGGAAGTGGTTCGCCAGGCCGCGATCGCCCGTTCGACGTTGATATCCGCCGAGCGCATCGCCGCGCATTTACGAGTGGTGCAGTCGTCGTTCGCCGAGGTGCTGACCGACTTCATCAGGACCCGCTACGCCGGAGTTCCCAACCTCGACCTCGTCGCTGAGGTCGCGGGAGCCACCCTGGCGGCGGCTCTTGTGGTGGCGGTTCAGAAGTGGGGTGATGACGGCTGCACCGGCGACCTGGGTGAAATCGTCGCCGCCAGTGTCGATCTGGTGCGTTCCGGCCTGGTGCCGCTGGCCTAACCGGCCAACCGCACCAGCGGCAGCCAGGTCTGGATCTCACACGCACGCGAGCCGGAGAGACGCAGCGCCCCGGCGGCGCTGGCGTCCGGTACCGCCACCAGTCCGGTGGCCAGCAGCAGCCACGTTCGAGGATCGGTCTCGACCACATTGGGCGGTGTGCCTCGGGTGTGCCTCGGCCCGGAGATGCACTGCACCGCGACGAATGGCGGAACGCGGACCTCGACGCTGGCGCCCGGCGCCTGCGCGGCCAGCGTGCGCGCGGTGAGCCGGACTGCCGCCGCCAGGTCCGCACGACTGGGAGCCGGACGGGTGTCGTCGCGTAGCCAGTCTTCGAGAGCCCGGACCGCTTCGCGGGTCTTTACCGGGTCGGCGTGATGACGGGCGACCATCCCTCTAGCGTCTCACCCTTGACCTCAACTGAAGTTGAGACTCTAGCGTGGGCCCATGTCGTTCAAACCGCATGAAATTGAGTTCATGAAGTCTGCCGACCTCGCCCGGCTGGCGACCATCCAGCCCGACGGCACACTGCAGAACAATCCGGTCGGCTTCAGCTACAACGAAGATCTGGGCACCTTGGACATCCATGGGTACCGGATGTCGAAAAGCCGCAAGTTCCGCAACGTGGCTTCCAATAACACCGTCGCACTGGTGATCGACGACATCGTGTCCCGCAACCCGTGGCGGGTGCGGTGCCTGGAGATTAGAGGGACCGCCGAACCGGCCGAGTCCGGCGAGCGGCGCACGGAGCCCAACGATGACGAGATCGACACCGCGATCATTCGGATTACCCCACGTCGCATCATCGGCTTCGGCATCGACGACACCGAGACCGAGCCGCACAAGCTTGCAGCCGACAGCCGCGACGTGCCGACTACCGCCGACTAGCCCGCGACCGCCGCTGGATGGTCAGCGCCGCCACCGCGGCGGACTCGTTGATTGCCAAGTGCGCCAGCATCGGCGCGCTGAGACTGCCGGAATGTTCTGCCAGCCAACCAAATATCCAGCCCGCACCGCCGGTAGCGAGCACGGTGGGCAGCACGGGCTCACCGGTCGCGCGCGCATCGGCGATGTGGGAGAGGCCGAACGCAATCGCCTGCAGCAGCCGACCACCGGAGGCACCGTAACCGCGGGCGGCGACGGCGGCCAGCGCCGCACGGAATGCGGCCTCCTCAGCCCACACGGTGCCCAGCGGTATCTGCAACGCCAGCCAGCCTGACGCCGGCACGGGCAGTTCCCGTCCGGCCATCGACAACCGCACGGCCGGAATCGATGTCGTTGCCGCGACCGCCGTCGCCGCCGCCGACCCGGCGGTCAGCCCCAGCCGCAATCCCGCCCACAGCTGTGGCGGACGCAGGCCCAGCGGCGCCCCCGTCACGAGGACCAGCAGCCCGGCAAGACCGGCCTGTAGTGGCAACCGGGCCCGCGCGGGTATCCGGGGGCTGACGAAGCTCCAGCCGACCAGCGCGGTGGCCAGCCCGAGCGGCTGCATGCGACGAAAGTGGCTGTGCTGCATCAGTTTGTCAGCGCGGCGCGGATGCGCTCGGTGTCGGCTGGTGTCCAGCCGTCCGGTCGGGCTATCGCGACCCACCCGTCCAAGATGTCGTTGCTGTAGTTGTGGCCGTGCCCGCCGGGGACGCCCTCGGCGTTGGTCAGGTCGGCACTGACTTGCCAAAAGGTGACAACCGGATTCCAGCGCATGGCGTCGCTGCGGTCCCGCCCGCGGGGTTCGGTGAGCCAGTCGGGCCGGCCGAACAGCAGATCGGGTGACCACCAGACCACAGGGTCAGATGGGTGCTGCAGGAAAAGCACCCGAGTGCCCACCCACGCCGGCCCATCCAGTTGGGTGACGTCGGCTGGATCGATGGCTTCGGAGAACCGCACCGTTCGCCCGTTGTCGTAACGCGGCGCTACCTCCGTGGTGCGAGGGTCGCGCCGCACGATCAACGCATGCCACAGCGGACTGGCTTGCGGTGGTCCCACCCACAGCACCGCGTCGAAGCCCATTTGCCGGATGTCGGGCAGCCAGCCGAAGGCAGCCTGGCCGGCCATCGAACCGAGGCTTTCGCCGTAGAGGACCAACTTCGGCCGGTGGTCGGCCGGCAGCTGTTGCCAACGCTGGTGGACCGCTTCGATCAGCATTCGTCCGGAATCCATGGACTTCTGCCGGTCGGCCAGGAACGAGATCCAGCTCGGCAAGTAGGAGTACTGCAGACCGACGATCGCGGTGTCACCGTCGTACATCATCTCCAGCGAGCTCGCCGCCACCGGGTCGATCCAGCCGGTGCCGGTGGTCGGCGCGATGACCAGTAATTTTCGGTTGAACGCGCCGGTGCGCTCCAGTTCGCCGAGGAGCACCTCCAACCGGCCCGGGTCGTCGGCCGCGGTCTGCAGCCCGGCATACACCCGGATGGGTTCTTTGGCGGGCCTGCCGTTGAGCCGGGCCATTTCAGCGGCATGCGGACCGGTGGCGACGAAGGCGCGGCCTTGGTATCCCAGCGACTCCCACGGCGCCAATGACGCTGAGCTGCCGGACTTTTCAGCAAGTAATGGTTGCGAGACGCCGGCAGGGGTGGCGGAGTCCCGCGGCTCGAAAACCGCGTTGGCCCCCGCGAAGAATCCGCGGACCAAAACGCCGTCGAACAGCATGATCAGCAGCGCCACAACCATTGTCGTGCCGATGAACAGCGCCACCTCGTCGTGCAGGTGCCATCGCCTGATCAGCATCCGGGCCAGCAGCTTGACCGCGTCGATGAGCACCCGGAACGTGGACACCACCAGGGCGCCGACCGCAACAGCGACGATCAGCGTGCGCAGGTAGCCCAGGGTCGTCGGGCCCTGGATGCCCATCAGCGCAGAGACCTGCCGCTGCCAGGAGGCGGCCGGAATCAGCATCAGCACACAGGCCGTCGGCGCGATCACGACGACCGCCGCCTTCATGCAGAACAGCACCCGCGCCGGCGGAGGCCACCAGCGGGCGCCCCGCAGCACGGCACGGTAAGTGCTCTTGGCGATCACCACGCCCAGGCCGTAGCCAAACGCTCCGTTGATACCGCCGATCAGCCCCTGGAACACCCAGTCCCGCGGCAGCAGCGACGGTGTCAGGGACAGACAGAAGAACAACGCGCCGAACGCCACCCCGACGAATTTCAGCCGAAGCAGGCTCCACGCCCACACCACCAACGGATGCCGTTGGCGAGGTTCGATATTCATCGCAGCAGTGCGGCGAGCACTCCCTCGGACGTGCTGCGCAGCTCTGCCAGGGACACGGTGAACAGACCCTGGACCTCCACCGCGTCCGAACCTTGGTCGACGACACCGATGCGGGTTGCCGGCAGGCCCCGCGCCTCGCACATCGCGCGGAAACGACTCTCCTCGGTGCGCGGCACGGCAACCAGCACCCGGCCAGCCGACTCCGAGAACAACATGACAAAGGGGTCGGCATCCTCGGGAAGCACAATGCGGCAACCTGTTTCGCCTGCAAGCGCCGATTCGACCACAGCCTGCGCCAAACCGCCTTCGGACAGGTCGTGGGCCGCAGACACCAGCCCGTCACGGGACGCCGCAGTCAACACCTCGGCGAGCAGTCGCTCGCGAGCCAGATCCACCGCGGGCGGCACTCCGCCCAAATGATCGGCGGTGACTTGCGCCCAGATTGATCCGTCGAATTCGTCACGGGTGTCGCCGAGCAGGATCAGCGTCTCGCCCGGCTCGGTGCCCATCGCCGTCGGAATGCGCCGGGCGACATCGTCGATGACGCCCAACACGCCCACCACCGGGGTGGGCAGGATCGCAGTCGACCCGGTTTGGTTGTAGAAGCTGACGTTGCCGCCGGTCACCGGAATGCCCAGTGCCGCACAGCCGTCCGCCAAACCACGCACCGCCTGGGCGAACTGCCACATCACCCCGGGGTCTTCCGGCGAGCCGAAGTTGAGGCAGTTGGTCACGGCCACAGGCGTGGCGCCGGTGACGGCGACGTTGCGGTATGCCTCGGCCAGCGCGAGTTGGGCACCGGTGTAGGGGTCGAGCAGCGTGTAGCGGCCCGACGCGTCGGTCGACAGCGCGATTCCGCGGCCGGTGGACTCGTCGACCCGCAGCACGCCGCCGTCGGCGTGTTCGGCGAGCACGGTGTTCCCACGCACGTAGCGGTCGTATTGCTCGGTGATGAACGCACGGCTGCACAGATGCGGACTACCAAGCAGCGCAAGCAAAGTCGCGCGTAGCTCGTCGCCAGTGACTGGCCGGGGCAGGCTGCGCGCGCGGTCGGCGTTCAGCGCATCCTGTGAATCCGGGCGAGCGACCGGGCGTTGGTATACCGGGCCCTCGTGGGCCACGGTGCGTGGCGGCACGTCGACGACTGTCTCGCCGTGCCAGGTGATTCGTAACCGGTCACCATCGGCGACCTCGCCGATCGTGGTGGCCAACACTTCCCACTTGCGGCACACCGCCATGAACGCGTCCACGTTCTCCGGCGCGACGACCGCGCACATCCGTTCTTGCGACTCACTGCAGAGCACTTCGGCGGGGGTCATGTTCTTGGTGCGCAGCGGGACGGTGTCCAGCTCGACGACCATGCCGCCGTCCCCGGCAGAGGCTAATTCCGAAGTCGCACAGGCTATTCCAGCGCCGCCGAGGTCCTGGATGCCGATCACCAGGCCTTGCGCATACAACTCCAGGCAGCACTCGATGAGCACCTTTTCCATGAACGGGTCGCCGACTTGAACCGACGGTAGCTTCTTGCGACCCGACCCGGACTCGTCGCCGCCGAACGTCTCCGATGCCAGCACCGACACTCCGCCGATGCCGTCGAGCCCGGTCCGCGCTCCGAACAGGATGATCTTGTTGCCCGCGCCGGAAGCGAAAGCCAAATGGAGGTCCTCCTGCCGGAGCACACCCACACAGAGCGCGTTGACCAACGGGTTGCCGGCGTAGCAGGCGTCGAACACCGTTTCGCCGCCGATGTTGGGCAACCCCAGCGAGTTGCCGTAGCCCCCGATGCCGCGCACCACGCCGTCGAGGACGCGGCGGGTATCCGGCGCGTCCGCGGCACCGAAACGCAGCTGGTCCATCACGGCTACGGGTCGGGCGCCCATCGCCATGATGTCGCGGACGATGCCGCCGACTCCGGTGGCCGCCCCCTGGTAAGGCTCGACGTAGGACGGGTGGTTGTGCGACTCCACCTTGAAGGTGACCGCCCAGCCGTCGCCGATGTCGACCACGCCGGCGTTCTCCCCGATGCCGGCCAGCATCCCGGCCCGCATCTCGTCGGTGGTGGTCTCGCCGAAGTACCGCAAGTGGACCTTGGACGACTTATAGGAACAGTGTTCGCTCCACATCACCGAGTACATTGCCAGCTCGGCGTCGGTCGGCCGACGGCCCAGGATGTCGCGAATCCGCTGATATTCGTCGTCTTTGAGACCGAGTTCGCGGAACGGTTGCGGCTGATCAGGGGTGGCTGCGGCCTGCTCGACGGTATCGACCGCTTGAGTAAGCCCGGACGTCACGGGGACAGTCTAGATTGACCGCCCCGCGACAACCGACGACACGAGCCAGCCGGAGAGCTACTGGCTGCCCGACGCAGAACGCGTTGCCCTCGGGGTCGGCCAGCACCACCCAGCGGAAGTTGTCGCCGATGCTGTGCCGGCCGACCTCGGTCGCACCGGCGGCGGTAAGTCGCGACACTTCAGCATCGACATCAGCCGCGCCGAAATCCAGGTGCACCCGGTTTTTACCGGGCGTGGGATCGGCTACCTTCTGAAAGCCGAGCCGCGGTCCTTCGGGCCGGATGACCGCGACGAATTCGCCGGGGATCAGCTCCTGGGTCTTGCCATCAAAATGGTCGGCCCACCAGCCGGCCAGCTTCGCGGGGTCACCGCTGTCGAATGTCACCATCTCCGTCTTGAGTGTCATACCCGCGACCCTATGCCCGCACTCCGACAACGAACCGTACTCACGGTGATGACCTCCGAGGTAATTTCGCGGCGCTGGTCAGCGGCCCGGAACCGGCTCTAGCTGCGGAAAGACATCACTGTAAATCATTTCAGATCATGCTGCCCACGGGAAATTGTGGGCAAAATGTGGGCAGAACTTACCTGGCCCCAGCGCCGCCTCAATTGCCGCAAAAGGCTGCCCCACGCGAGATCCACCGACCGGCGGCAGATCGTCCCGCAGACCGGCGCACATACCGGCTTCTGGCTGGCCGGGCCAGCTGACCCCGTCCGCCGCAAGCCGACCTCATCAGGGCAGGAAGATGTCCGGGAGGCCGAAGTCGCTGAAAATTTGAGC
>DATFYT010000195.1:0-19278 GCA_035314925.1 Mycobacterium sp.
CGCGCGGCTCGGGGCTGGTCCAGGTGACGTTGGTGATCACGCTCGCCCAGTGCGGCCAGGCCTCCGCGTCGGCGAGCACCTCGAACAGTTGCTCGGGTGTGATGGTCAGGTCGACGCTGTTGGTGAACCGGTACGGCGCGGTCTCGATGAAGCTGACGTCGACGCGTTCGCAGGGAAACATCGTGGCCATGGGCAACCCTAACGCGTATGGGCAGGGGCCCCTCCTTCGACGGCGTGCTTCGGCGGCGGACCGGCTACACCGGGCGGATCCGCCGCTGAGCGCGGCTCGCCGAGGAGACTGCACAGCGCTCGACAACGCCTTGTCAACGATCGACCAGTGGATTCTGCCCGACCAGATTCAGCTCATCGCCGATCTGGCATACGCGTTCTAGCCAGTCCTGGCCCGCTATCCGGGGCCATCGCTGGCCGCCGCGAACAGCGGCACCAGCACGTCGCTGATCGGTGTGGCGATGCCGTGGATGCGTGCCTTGCGGATGATCACCCCGTTGCGGATGTCCCACTCCTGCGGGCGCCCGGCCTCGCGGTCGGCCAGCATCGAGGTGCCCATATCGGTGGGCGCCTGACGGAACATGTTCACCAGCTCGTCGACGACCTCGTCACCCAACTTGGCGCCATCGGCGCGGGCGACCGTCGCGCACTCGGCGACGTACCGGCGTGACATCGCGGCCACGTCGTCGCGGCGGAACATTCCCGACCGGCGCCCGGTCAGCACCATCAGACCGGCCAGCGCGTTGACCAGCAGCTTGCGCCAGGCTGCGGTAGTGAAGTCCGGGTCGCACTCCACCGTGCACCCGGCGCCATTCAACAAATCCGCGATCTTGGCCGCGGCGGGCCCGGTGGGCAGCACCAGCCGTACGTCGGTGCGCAGCCGCACCCATCCTTCGGGCTGAGTCTCGGCGCCGTACCAGACGATGCCCGGTATCACCGTCGACGACGGGCAATGCGGCTGGACCTGTTCGACCTGCTCGACACCGTTCTGCAAGACGACCACGATGGTGTGCTCATCGCACAACCGGGCCAGCCAGCGACCGCCGTCATCGTTCTGAGTGGCCTTGATCGCCAGCAGGACCACCTCGACCGGGCCGTCGACCTCGGCGGGATCGGTGCACACCGGCCCGGGCACCACGATCGGATCCGCCCCGTCGGGCCGCAATTCGATCTGTGCTCGCGGTGTCCGTCCGCACACCAGTAGCTTGTGCCCGGCGGCGTATAGGTAGCCGGCGACCGTCGTACCCACGGCGCCTGGACCGACAACTGCAATTTCTTTGATGACATCCATGACAGTGCTCGAAACTACCGCCTCTAGACTGTGCTGTCGTGTTACGCACTCACGCCTCCGGATCGTTGCGCGCCGACGATGCGGGCCACAAGGTAACGCTTGCCGGATGGGTCGCGCGTCGGCGCGATCACGGCGGAGTGATCTTCATCGACCTTCGCGACGCATCAGGTACCTCGCAGGTGGTGTTCCGCGCCGACGACGTGCTCGCTCAGGCCCACCGCCTGCGCGCCGAGTTCTGTGTCGCCGTTGAGGGCATCGTCGAGATCCGGCCCGAAGGCAACGCCAACCCCGAGATCGCCACCGGCGAAATCGAAGTCAATGCAACGTCGCTGACGGTGTTGGGGGAGTGCGCGCCGCTGCCGTTCCAGCTCGACGAGCCGGCCGGCGAAGAGACCCGGCTGAAATACCGCTACCTCGACCTGCGGCGTGACGGCCCTGGCGCGGCAATTCGGTTGCGCTCCAAAGTAAATGCCGCGGCCCGCGAGGTGCTGGCCGGGCATGACTTCGTCGAGATCGAGACCCCGACGATGACGCGCTCGACACCGGAAGGCGCCCGCGACTTCTTGGTGCCCGCCCGGCTGCAGCCCGGCTCGTTCTACGCGTTGCCGCAAAGCCCGCAGCTGTTCAAACAGCTGCTGATGGTGGCCGGCATGGAGCGCTACTACCAGATCGCCCGGTGCTACCGCGACGAGGATTTCCGCGCCGACCGTCAGCCGGAATTCACCCAGCTCGACATGGAGATGAGCTTCGTCGACGCCGACGACGTCATCGCGATCTCCGAGCAGGTGCTCAAGGCGGTGTGGGCATTGATCGGCTACGAAGTACCGCTGCCATTGCCGCGGATCAGCTACACGGACGCGATGCGACGGTTCGGCTCGGACAGGCCCGACCTGCGCTTCGGTCTGGAGCTGGTCGAGTGCGCAGAGTTCTTCAAGGACACCACATTTCGGGTGTTCCAGGCGCCGTATGTGGGTGCGGTGGTGATGGCGGGCGGAGCGTCGCAGCCGCGTCGCACCCTGGACGGCTGGCAGGAGTGGGCCAAGCAGCGCGGGCACAAGGGCCTGGCGTACGTGCTGGTCGGTGGCGACGGCACGCTGGGCGGGCCGGTCGCCAAGAATCTGTCCGACACCGAGCGCGCGGGCCTGGCTGCACACGTCGGCGCCCAGCCCGGTGACTGCATCTTCTTCTCGGCGGGGCCGGCTAAGGCGTCGCGCGCCCTGTTGGGCGCGGCACGCGTGGAGATCGCCCACCGGCTCAACCTGATCGACTTGGACGCGTGGGCGTTCACCTGGGTGGTGGATTTCCCGCTGTTCGAGCCGGCCGACGAGGCCACCGCCGCCGGCGATGTCGCGGTGGGTAGCGGTGCGTGGACCGCGGTGCACCATGCGTTCACCTCGCCAAAGCCGGAATCGGAGGCCACGTTCGACAGCGACCCGGGCGGCGCGCTGGCCGACGCCTACGACATCGTCTGCAATGGCAACGAAATCGGTGGCGGCTCGATTCGTATCCACCGCCGCGACATTCAGGAACGGGTGTTCGCGATGATGGGCATCGGCGCGGCCGAGGCGCAGGAGAAGTTCGGATTTCTGCTGGATGCATTTACCTTCGGTGCGCCGCCGCACGGCGGGATCGCGTTCGGCTGGGATCGGATCGTCCAACTGCTGGCCAAAGCGGATTCCATCCGCGAGGTCATCGCGTTCCCGAAGTCCGGTGGCGGTGTCGACCCGCTGACCGACGCTCCGGCGCCGATCACTGCGCAACAGCGCAAGGAGTCGGGCATCGACGTCGTGCCGAAGCCACAGCGCGCTGCTTCGGCGGAATAGGCGGCGGGCTCGGCTAGGTTGACCGGGCATGAGCCAACAGATGCCCGACGCCGAAACGATCAAGGCGTTCAACAAGACTGTCACCGACGAGTTCAGGGCCAACGACGGTAAGGTCACCGGCCAATTTACGGGCGCCGACCTGCTGCTGTTGACCACGACGGGCGCCAAATCCGGTCAGCCGCGACTGTCGCCATTGGCGTATTTCCGCGTCGACGGCAAGTTGCTCATCCTCGGGTCTTTCGCCGGGTCCGACGTCAATCCGGCATGGGTCCATAATCTGCGCGCACACCCGTCGGCTCGCGTCGAGATCGGTAACGAAGCCTCAGACGTGACCGCCCGTGAATTGCCGCCGGAGGAACGCGATGATCTCTTCCCCAAGATCACCGCGGTGGCTCCGGGTTTCGCCGAGTATCAGGCGAAGACGTCCCGGATCATTCCGGTTTTCGAGCTGCAGCCGGTGGCTTAGCCAGCGAGATATCCGGCCGGCAATCCGAGAGACCGGCACAGCTGATCACGGACCGATCACTTCGCGGCCTCGCCTGGCTAGTGCGGGACCGACAGCGACCACAGCTTTTGCAGCGTGCTGCGGATTGGATGCCCGGACCGCAGTATGTTGACCACTTCAATCGGGAAGAGGTCCTGGCTGCCGCCGCACTTGGGCCAGGCCTCAGGGCCCTGGGTGGCCAGCACCCGGTTGGCCACCGCGATCTGCTGATCGCGGGAGGCAAACGCCGGGTTACCCATGCCGCCGTTCTGGTCCCAGGTGGACTGCTTGAATTGCAGGCCGCCATAGAACCCGTTGCCGGTGTCGGCCCGCCAGTTGCCACCCGATTCACATTGCGCCACGGCGTCCCAGTCCATGCCGTCTGCGTAGGCCACCCCGGTAGTGGGATCAATGACGAGCGATATTCCGAGGACGACCAACGCGGATAGCACAAGCGACTTGCACACTGATTTCATGCTCAGTGTTCCGCGTAAATAACTCATTTAACACGTGTAACAAACCAGTGTGAAAATTGTCAACGGGTGGGACTTTAGCAATTTAGTGAGATTTTTGATGTTGGGGCGTTTCTAGTTGCCAGAGTTAATAGGAGTTAATTACTGTGCTAAATGGTGCAATTGTTACTTATAGCTACTAATGTTGTTGGAGTTATCTAGTCGTGATCGAGTTACCTAGAGTGGCTAAAGTTGCTGCTGTTATCAGAGTTACTAGTGATACATCTGGGACGAACGCGCCATCGCGCTGGTCCTTTACGTGACCTCGCCGAGGAACTCCTGCACTAAACGCTTCGGGGCCTGCGTCAGCCACGCCTCGACGATCAGCTCGCGCAGGCCCACCTCGTCGATTTCGGCCAGTTTGACCAACACCGCCGGATAGCCGTCGAAATGCGGGGTGGTGAAGTACACGTCCGGTTCGTCGGCGATCAATGCGAACTTGACGCCCTCGTCGGCCACCCGTGCGCCGAGGATGTCGCCCTCGGGCCGCTGGATCCCCCGAGCGGCCAGAGCTTCCCGATCAGACATACGCAGCGGTCGCTCCCAGGCGATCAGTTTTTTGCCGACCCGCCATTCGTGCGGTGACGGCTCGTCGGTGAGCTGCAGCTCGCCGACGATGCTGGCGACGTCGTCCCACGTGGCCATGACTCATTGTGCTCCCATATTGCGTGGCCAGCGCGTCGATCGCGGCGCGACGTTGTTCAGCCGTCGCCACCGCCCGAGGCTGGCTAGTGTTACACCTGTGGCCGATCTCGTGCTTCCCGACGAGCCGCTCGCACCGGATCAGCATCCCCCGGGCCCGGGCGCCCGCTACCGGATCACCCACCGCACCGAATACCGCTACTCCCACGTGGTGACCAGCTCCTACGGGCGGGGCTTCCTGACCCCGCGTGACCTGGCCCGGCAGCGTCGCCTGTTCCACGAGCTTCGGATCTCACCAGCGCCCGCCGACAGCTCAACCAGCCGCGATACCTACGGCAACATCAGCTCGTATTTCCATGTCACCGAGCCACACCAGACCCTGACCATCACCAGCGAGTCGATCGTCGAGGTATACCCGTCGCCGCCCGAGCGTTGGGGGAGCGGGCCGGCGCAGGCGCCGTGGGAGCAGTCCCGCCCAGTGCGAGTGCAGGGCGCGTTAGCCACCGAGTTCGCGCTGGACCTGGATCCGCCCGAGATCACCGACGCGATACGCGAGTACGCCACTTCCAGCTTCGCGCCCGGACGACCACTGATCGACGTCCTGCGCGACCTCACGTCACGGATCCACACCGACTTCACCTACCGAACCGGCTCGACGACGATCTCCACCGGAGTCAATGAGGTTCTGATGGCCCGGGAAGGGGTATGTCAAGACTTCGCTCGGCTGGCAATAGCCTGCCTGCGAGCCAACGGGTTGGCGGCGAGCTACGTTTCCGGATACCTGGCCACGAATCCACCACCGGGAAAGGATCGAATGATCGGTGTCGACGCAACCCATGCCTGGGCCGCGGTGTGGACCCCGCAACCGCCTGGGCGGTTCGAGTGGCTGGGGATCGACCCCACCAATAACCAGATAGTCGACGAGCGCTACATCGTCGTCGGGCGCGGCCGTGACTACGCCGACGTCCCACCGCTGCGCGGGATCATCTACACCAACTCCAAGAAGAGCGTGATCGACGTCGCTGTCGACGTCGTGCCGTACGAAGGCGATGAGCTGTATGCGTGATTTCCACTGCCCCAACTGCGGCCAACGTCTGACGTTCGAGAACTCGGCGTGCCTGGCCTGCGGGAGCACTCTGGGTTTCTCCCTCGACGAGATGGCCCTGCTGGTGATCACCACCGGCGGCGACGCCGACAAGGCTGGCTTCGTCAGCGCCAGCGAATACGAACTGTGCGCCAATCGTCATGTCGCCGAATGCAACTGGCTGGTCCCGATCAATCAACCTCGCCTGCTTTGCGTGTCGTGCGCGCTGACTATCGAACGGCCAAATGACGCCGACACCGCGGGCCTGGCAGAGTTCGCCCAAGCCGAAGCGGCCAAGCGTCGGCTGGTCGTCGAGCTGCACGAGCTCAAGCTGCCGATTGTCGGCCACGATCAGGATCCCGACTACGGCCTGGCCTTCCGGCTGCTCTCCAGTGCACACGAGACGGTGCTGACCGGCCACGAAAACGGGGTCATCACAATAGATCTCGCGGAAGGCGACGACGTGCACCGCGAGCAGTTGCGGGTCGAGATGGACGAGCCGTACCGCACCCTGCTGGGACACTTCCGCCACGAGGTCGGGCACTACTACTTCTATCGGCTGATCTCGCCGTCCAGCGACGACGACGCGCGGTTCCGCGAGTTGTTCGGCGATCCGGACGCCGACTACCAGGATGCGCTGGACCGCCATTACAGCGAGGGCGCGCCCGAGGGGTGGAAGAAGCAGTTCGTGTCGTCCTATGCGACCATGCACGCCGCCGAGGACTGGGCTGAGACATTCGCCCATTACCTGCACATCCGCGACGCTCTCGACACGTCGGCCTGGTGCGGGCTGGCGGCGGCGTCCGCTACGTTCGACCGGCCAGCGCTGGGCCCCAGCGCTTTTCAGACCATCATCGACATGTGGCTACCGCTGTCGTGGTCGCTGAACATGGTGAACCGGTCGATGGGCCACGACGATCTGTACCCGTTTGTTCTGCCGACCGCGGTGCTGGAAAAGATGAAGTTCATCCACACGGTGATCGACGAAGTGACCTCGGCAGCAAGCAAACCCGCGGCGGTCAGCGGGTAGCCGCGGCAGTACCGGTCACGGCATCACCCGACGCTCGTCGGGTCCCCACAGCGGCTGCATTCCGCCGGGCAGTGCCAGCTGCGTCGCTGAGATCACGTCGGCCAGTTCGCGCAACGCGGTATGCACGGCAATCAGCAGCTCGGCCAGCTTGGCGCGGCGTCCGTCGGCGGAAACCGCTTCCAGTGCCGCGGGATCCGACCGGCGCAGCAGGGTGCTGACCTCGGTGACCATTCGCTCCGGCCGCGACGATCCCGACGAGCCGGGGAGGTCGCCGAGGTCGACCCGTAGTCGCTCCAGCTGATATACCAACGACCGCGGGTTGGTCGCGTCGAAGAGCATCAGCTCGGCCAGGGCGGCGACACTGACCTTGCCCACCGTGCGGCGGCGATAGATGACCGACGATTCGCACGCCACCAGGGTCGACTCGATGATCGTTCGCTCAGCGGCGGCAGGGCGGACGGTGGTCAGGGTGGCACCGAGTAAGGCCGTCAGGCCAAGTCCGCGCTCGATCCGCTTGCCGATGTCCATCATCGTCCAGCCGACGTCGTGCACCATCGACTCCCCGGCCACCCCGGCCAACGTCAGCATCCCGACCAACGTCTGCGATTGGGCCGCGGCGAGCGCCGCGTCGGCCTCGACGAGCGAATCCGGCGGCTCGGCCCTGTGCGCGAGCGTGCGCTCGACGCCGGCCAGCACCACCCAGGTGTCGTTGGACAACTGGTCGCGGACCCCCCTGGCGGTGTGGGCCAGCCGGTCGACCGACTGCACCAGCGACCCTGGCCGGCTGCGGTCCATAGTGAGAGACCACAACGTCGAGGGTGCGATGGCGATGGCCTCGGCGTGGTCATCCGACCCGATTCCGGTACCGGTAATCCGGTCCAGCGCGGCCATCAGGACCGGCACACACTCGCTTTCTTCGGTGTGCTGGCGGTACCGGTATTCGTAGTAACGCTGGCGCGCGACGATCAGCAACCGGGCCATGTTCTCGGCGCGTTCGCCGTAACGGCCCATCCAGAACAGGTCGGACAACACCCGTGGCGAGCTGACCGCCAAAGTCCCCGCACCCATCTTCGCCGGCGGCTCGAGCGGCGGCAGGGTGACCGCCTCAGCTAGCGAACGCTCCGTGGGACGGATCCAGACATCTTTTGCTACAACGGTTTTCAGCGTGTACGCGGCCGGTCCCGCTGCCAGCACGTAGCCCAGACCGCCGATCATCGGCGCATAGCCGCCGCGTTGAGCGACCGTGAACAACCGCATCCCCACGGCGGCCGACGAGAACTCACCGACATAGTTGGTTGGCGCCGAGGAGAATTGTGGGAGCTCCTGGCCGACCCACTGCCAGGGCGTAGCCGTGATGCAGGCAGCCAGCGCGGCCAACTGCGCCGTCGAAAGTGTCGGCCCGACAAACGTTTGCCCGCCGACGGTGGACTTGATCAACAGCGACGATAGCCGCACCAGCAGGTGCGAGCGTTCGCTGTCGAAGCCGCCCCAGTAGCTGGGCGCGGTGGCCAGCAGCGGTGCTTCGCCGAGCAACCGCTCGGCCAGCTCGGGCAAGAACCGCAGCAGCCCAGGGCTTTCCAGGACCCCGCTGCCCAGCGTGTTGACTACGGTCACCGTTCCGCGGTGTTGCGCCTCCACCAAACCGACGACGCCCAGCCTGGAATCGGCTCGAAGATCCAGTGGGTCGGTGTAGGTCGCATCGACGCGGCGGAACACCACGTCGACGCGTTTGAGCGTGCCCAGCGAACGCATCCATACCTTGCCGTCGCGTACCACCAGATCCGCGCTCTCCACCATCGGAAAGCCCAGCAGCGTCGCGAGATACGCCTGATCGAAAGCAGTTTCGGAGTAAATGCCCGGGCTGAGCACAACCACCACCGGGTCTTGGACGCCGTCGGGCGCCGCGTCGATCAGCGCCAATCGCAGCGCCTGCGCGAACGGCGTCGTCGGGTGGGGCGCGACATTTTCGTAAAGGTCAGGCATCGCGTGCGCGACCACTCGTCGGTCCGCCAGCGCATAGCCGGCTCCGGAAGGCGCCTGAGTCCAGTCGGCGTTTACTTGGAAACCGCCGCCCGGCAACCGGCTGACATCACAGCCGTGCATGAAGAGTTGGTGGTTCCCCGGCACCTCGATTCCGGCGGCGGCGCGCACGTAGCCGGGGTGCGCGAACAGCAGTTCGGGCGGTAGCACGCCCTCGGTGAGGGAGCGGCGGGGCCCGTACAGGTCGGCGAGCACCGCGTTGAGCATGCGCGACCGCTGGAGCAGCCCGGCCTCGAGTACTTCCCAGTCCGCAGCGGCCACCAGCAACGGTAGTGAGTCCAGGTGCCAGGGCCGGGGCTCGACGCCGTTGCCATCGACTGCGGGCTGGGTGTCGGATTCGATTCCGGTGTAGGTGATGTCGTCGTTGGCGACCAGTTGGTGCACCGCCGAGCGCAGCCGATTCAGCCCGGCCCTTCCGCGCTCCCCGACAGCGTCAGCAAGCTCGGTCCAGGCGGGCCGCACATTTCCCGCAGCGTCGACGAATTCGTCGTAGCCGATGCCCGGGCCTGCCAAGCCGGGAGTGCGCAGATCGAACAGGGTTTCCTGTGCCCGCGCGGTGCGATACCCGGCCAGCAGCCGATCGACGTCGGAGCGGTAGTGAACAGCCTCCGACGGCTCGCTGGAGTGCAGGGTCATTTAAGCCATCTCGCCCAATGCCATTACCGCAGAACGGTACGCACGCGCCGCAGGTCAAGGATGCCCGGCGCGCCGATGTCGGTGGAAATTCGGGCCTGCTTTTCCCGGATGTCGGACAGGTCGAGCTTGCCCGGGGTGAACCCGGTGGCCTCGAAGCGGCGGGCGCGGCGAGACTCGGCCTCGACGGCGTTGACCGGAGGCTCGTCGTAGGCGCGCCCACCGGGATGGGCGATGTGGTACGTGCAGCCGCCGCGCGATGTTCTGGTGGCCAGGTCGACGAGCTCGAACTGCAGCGGACCGTCGACCGTGATGCTGGGGTGCAGCGCGCTGGGCGGCTGCCAGGCCCGGAACCGCACCCCGCCCACATGGATGTCGGGGTTGTCGGTGGCCAGCAACGGAATCGGATAGCCGTTGCAGGTCACCAGGTAGCGGTGGCGGTCGGCGCCGATGATGCGAACCTGGATGCGCTCGACCGACGAGTCGACGTAGCGGGCGGTGCCGGTGGCGGTGGCCTCCTCGCCGAGGGTGTTCCATGGCTCGATCGCTCCGCGCAGCTCGATCTCGACGCTGTCGAACACGGCGGTGCCGATGCGCGGGAAGCGGAATTCGGTGAACGGGTCCAGCCAGCTCGTCTCGAGCGGGATCCCGTGCGCGCGCAGGTCGGCGGCGACGTCGGCGATGTCATGGATCAGGAAGTGCGGCAGCAGGTATCGGCCGTGCAAGTTCGAACCATGGCGGATCAGCGGGGCCCGCAGCGGCTCGTCCCAGAACCATGCGACCAGCGAGCGCACCAGCAGCGACTGCACCATCGCCATCCGCAGATGCGGCGGCATCTCGAAGCCGCGCAGCTCCAACAGGCCCAGCCGGCCGCGCGGGCTGTCCGGGCTGTAGAGCTTGTCGATGCAGAACTCGGCGCGGTGCGTGTTGCCGGTGATGTCGGTGAGCAGATGACGCAGCGCGCGGTCGGTCACCCAGGGCTTGGGCGCGCCGCTCTTGGAAGAGGAAGCGAGCCGGGCGATTTCGGCGAACGCGATCTCGAGTTCGTAGAGAGCATCCGCCCGGCCCTCGTCCACCCGCGGCGCCTGCGACGTGGTACCGATGAACCGCCCGGCGAACAGGTAGGACAGCGACGGGTGGCGCTGCCAATAGGTCAGCAGCGAGACGAGCAGGTCGGGGCGGCGCAGCAGCGGCGAGTCCTTCGGGGTGATGCCGCCCAGGGTGATGTGGTTACCGCCGCCGGTACCGCCGTGCGTGCCGTCGACGTCGAACGACTCCGTGGCCAGTCGAGCCAGCCGGGCCTGCTCGTAGAGAGTCTCCAGTTGCAGGCGCTGCGCAGCGAAACTGGCGGTGGGTGCGATGTTCACCTCGATCACCCCGGGGTCAGGCGTGATCGTCGTCGACCCCAGCCGCGGGTCCGGCGGCGGTTCGTAGCCTTCGATCACGACCGGGCAGCCGATCTTCGCCGCCGCTGCCTCGACTCGGGCAATCAGGTCGACGAAGTGCTCGAGGGCCTCGGTGGGCGGCATGAAGATGTAGAGCAGACCGTCGCGAACCTCGGCGACCAGCGCGGTGATCGGCGCGGTCTCTGAGTCATCCATGTCCTCCAGCAGCGTCTCGCCGTCAGACAGGCTCAGGGTGTCGCCGACGGCTGTCGGGTCGACGACATAGGACGGTCGTGGCGGCTTCCAGCTGATCGCATCCAGCGGCAGCCGCAAACCCGCCGGCGAATCCCCGTCCAGCAGCACGATGCGGCCGCGGCGCAGCCGCCAGTCGGCGCTGGCCCAGCCGAGATCGTCGTCGCGGCGGTGCAGCGGCAGCACGAACGCCGCCGCTGATGTGGTGGATTCGTCGAGGTGCGCGAGCAGCGCGTCGCGGCCGGCGGCGGTGTCTTCCGCGAGGTCATCGTCCGTCACCACCGGATCGCCTTCGGGCTGACGGACTTTGGTCGCCAGCCGGGACAGCGGGTCCTCGTAGGCCGGCCGCACCTGCGAAAGCGGTAATGCCAGGCCGTCGGCGATGCCGGCGAGCAGCTCGTAGGCGGCCTCGTTATCTGCGGGCGCGCTGTTCGGGCCGGTGCCCCACGGGTCGGCCAGCAGCGCGTCGTCGGTCCATAGCGGCTGCCCGTCGGCGCGCCAGTACAACGCAATCTGCCAGCGCGGCAACGGTTCGCCGGGATACCACCTGCCCTGGCCGCGCTGGATCAGCCCCTGCGGGGCCCATGCCGCCTTGAGCCGGGCGGCCAGCTCGGATGCCCGCTGGCGCTTGTGCGGGCCGTCGGCCGCAGTGGTCCACTCCTCGTCGACCTGGTTGTCCACCGACACGAAGGTGGGCTCGCCGCCGACGGTGAGCCGAACATCCCCGGCGGCAAGCCGCTCGTCGACCTGCCGGCCGACGTCGCAGATCGTCTGCCAGGCTTCGTCGGTGTAGGGCAGCGTGACGCGCGGGTCTTCGTGGATGCGGGTGACCGTGTTGGAGAACTCCAGCACCGATTCGCAGGGCTCGACGCCGCCGGTGATGGGGGCTGCGCTCGCCGGTTGCGGCGTGGCGGCCAGCGGGATGTGACCCTCGCCGGCGAACAGCCCCGATGTCGGGTCCAGCCCGATCCAGCCCGCGCCGGGGATGTACACCTCGGCCCACGCGTGCAGGTCGGTGAAGTCGGCGGCCGGCCCCGATGGCCCATCGATCGCTTCGACGTCGGACGCCAGCTGTACCAGGTAGCCGGACACGAACCGGGCGGCCAACCCGAACTGGCGCAGGATCGACACCAGCAGCCACGCGGAGTCGCGGCACGAGCCGATGCCGGTCCGTAACGTCACGTCCGGCGTCTGCACCCCGGCTTCCATCCGCAAGCTGTAGCCGACGTCGGCGTTGATCGCCTGGTTCAGCGCGACCAGGAAGTCGATGGTGCGGGTGCCGTCCCGGACGCGGAAGTCTCGCACCCATTCGGTCGCCAGTTCACCAGGCCCGGAGCCGTCGCCGTCTTCGTCGACCGGCCGCAAGTACGGTTCCAGGTCGTCGGCGAGCGCCTTGGGATAGGTCAGGCCACCGGCAGGCCAGGTCTCGGCCCAGTCTTCGATGAAAAAGTCGAATGGGTTGATCACCTTGAGGTCGGCGATGAGCCCGACGGTGATGGTCAGCCGGCTGGTCGGGTTCGGAAACACCAGCCGGGCAAGGAAATTGCCCAGCGCATCCTGCTGCCAGTTGATGAAGTGGTCGGCCGGCTCGACACGCAGCGAGTAGGCATCGATGGGTGTGCGTGAGTGAGGTGCCGGGCGTAGCCGCACGACGTGCGGATATACCCGGACCGGCCGGTCAAAGGTGTAGCTGGTGCGGTGCTCCAGCGCAACTTTGATGGTCATAACCGCTGATCACATCACAACAGTCAGAAGGCTGCAGCGCGGCCCGATGCAACGGGCCGAGTGGCGTAACCGGGTTTTGGAGGTTTGCGTTCCTAAGATCGCTCGGGTGGATGATCGTTACGGCTCCGACGTGCTGGCCCGCGACCCGCACAGCGGGCGGAAAGTCCGGTCGGCTGAATTGCCAATAGAACTGGGCATGGTCGTTCAGGACGCGCAGACCGGCTATGTCGGCGCCGTGGTGCGTGTCGAGTTCGGCCGGATGGAGCTCGAGGACCGGCACGGCCGCACCAAGCCGTTCCCGATCGGCCCTGGCTACCTCGTCGACGGCAAACCGGTGATCCTGACCGCGCCGCGACGCCCGTCACCCGACGCCGTCACCCGCACGGCGTCCGGCTCGGTGGCGGTGGCCGGAAACCGCGCGCGAGTGGCTCGGGCCGGGCGGATCTACGTGGAGGGCCGCCACGACGCCGAGCTCGTCGAGCAGGTGTGGGGCCACGACCTGCGAGTCGAGGGTGTGGTGGTCGAATATCTCGGTGGCGTCGACGATCTCGTCGGCGTCGTCGAGCAGTTCCGGCCGGGGCCCACGCGACGGCTCGGTGTGCTCGTCGACCACCTGGTGCCCGGTTCGAAGGAAGCGCGGCTGGCCGAAGCGGTACGCCGGGGCTCGGGCGGCGCGCACACGCTGGTGGTCGGGCATCCGTTCGTCGACATCTGGCAAGCCGTCAAACCGGCCCGGTTGGGACTCGCAGAGTGGCCGCCGATACCGCGCGGAATCGACTGGAAACACGGGGTGTGTCAGGCGCTGGGCTGGCCACACGCCGGCCCGGCCGACGTCGCCGCGGCATGGCGGCGCATCCGCGGGCGGGTCCGCGACTGGACCGACCTCGACGCGGCGCTGATCGGCAGGGTGGAGGAGCTGATCGACTTCGTCACCCAGCCGTGAGGCTGCCTACCTAGGGGGTCACCGGCGCGATCGGGCCACCGGCGAGCCGACGGTAGGTGTAGACCTGGATCAGCAGCGCCAGCGGGACAGTCACGAAGAGCCCGAGGCCGAAAGGTATGGCGCCGATAAGCAGCAACAGGAACTGCACCACGAACGACAGCAGCGTGCTGCCGACATTGGCCCGGACCGTGGCGAAGCTGGCCTTGAGCGCATCGATCGGCGGCAGGGCGCGATCTGTCGCGAACGCGATCGTGAACAGCGCGAAGAACGTGAAGACAAGGATCGCCACCAACGACAACAGGGCGAACAGAAAACTGGGAAGCAGCGACAACGAATCCAGGGCCGCGCTGATCACGCTGAGCAGCGCGCCGGCCAGGATTACATTGCCGAAGTTCCGCGGCTTGAAGAACGAACCGACGCTCACCGGCCTGCCATCGGCAAGGTCGAGCGCCCCCGACAAAAACGCGGCCTGCACGAAAATGCCGAACACGAACGACACGATCGACAGCACGAGCGTGCCTGCGGGCCCCAATCCCGCCGTGAACGATGCGCCGTAATCGCCCTGGATGTCGGTGGTGCTGGCGTTGGCGCCACCCATCAGCACGAACACCAGCCCGTGCACGACCAACCCGATCACGCCGAACAGCAACGTCGCAACGATCAGCGGCACCGGGTTCTTTTTGAACTTGTTCCACGCCCACGCGAACGCCTCTGTGATGTCGAACGGCTGCCCGTGCGGCGGCGGATAACCGGGCGGCCGACCGTAGCCAGGCTGCGGCGGACCGTAGCCAGGCTGCGGCGGACCGTAGCCGGGAGGCGGCGGACCGTAGCCCGGGGGCGCGCCGTATCCCGGTGGGGGCGGGCCGTATCCCGGTGGCGGCCCCTGAGGTGGTCCATAGCCTGGCGGCGGTCCCGGAGGTGGTCCGTAGCCCGGGGGCGGTCCCGGAGGTGGTCCGTAACCGGGTGGCGGCGGATAGTTACCGGGATGAGGGTTACCGCCCCACGGATCGCTCGGGTTGCCGGGGTGCTCGGGGGGCTGGCTCATAGCCGCGAACTTAGCAAGTATTCCGCCGCGTCGCTGTGACCCGAACATTGCGATGGCATGTCGCGGCGGCGTGGTATGCCTGAAACCGTGTCCGACGGTCTGTTCGACGTCCCCGATGAGAACCAACGCCCGCAGGGCGGTTCGGCGGCTGCGCCGTTGGCCGTGCGGATGCGTCCCGCCAGTCTCGACGAGGTGGTCGGACAGGACCATCTGCTGCAACCCGGCTCGCCGATGCGGCGTCTGGTCGAGGGCTCGGGCGTGGCGTCGGTCATCCTCTACGGCCCGCCCGGCAGCGGCAAAACCACGCTGGCAGCGCTGATCTCGCAAGCCACCGGCCGGCGATTTGAGGCGCTGTCGGCATTGTCGGCAGGCGTCAAAGAAGTCCGTGCGGTAATCGACGTGGCGCGTCGCGCCGCCGCCCACGGCGAACAGACCGTGCTGTTCATCGACGAGGTCCACCGGTTCTCCAAAACCCAACAGGACGCGCTGCTGTCCGCCGTGGAGAACCGGGTGGTGCTGCTGGTGGCCGCCACCACCGAGAACCCGTCGTTCTCCGTCGTCGCGCCGCTGCTGTCACGGTCGTTGATCCTGCAACTGCGGCCGCTGGGCGCCGATGACATCCGCACGGTGGTGCAGCGCGCGATCGACGATCCGCGCGGGCTGAACGGGCAAGTCGTGGAGCCTGATGCCGTCGACCTGCTCGTGCAGTTGGGAGCCGGGGACGCCCGCCGCGCGCTGACCGCGCTGGAAGTCGCTGCCGAGGCGGGGGAGCAGGTCACCGTCGAGGCCATCGAGCAGTCCGTGGACAAGGCCGCCGTCCGCTACGACCGCGACGGCGATCAGCACTACGACGTCGTCAGCGCGTTCATCAAGTCGGTGCGCGGCTCCGATGTCGACGCCGCGTTGCACTACCTGGCCAGGATGCTGGTCGCCGGTGAGGATCCGAGATTCATCGCCCGACGGCTGATGATCTTGGCCAGCGAGGACATTGGCATGGCCGACCCGACGGCGCTGCAGACCGCCGTCGCCGCGGCGCAGACCGTGCAACTGATCGGCTTGCCTGAAGCCCAGTTGACCCTGGCGCACGCCACCGTGCACCTGGCCACCGCGCCCAAGTCGAACGCTGTGACCACCGCGCTGGGTGCGGCGATGGCCGACATGAAAGCGGGCAAGGCCGGGCTGGTGCCGCCGCACTTGCGCGACGGCCACTATTCGGGCGCGGCGGCACTGGGCAATGCGCAGGGCTACAAATACTCCCATGACGACCCGGATGGTGTTGTGCCGCAACAGTATCCACCGGACGACCTAGTCGGCGTGGATTACTACCGCCCGACCGGCCACGGTGCCGAGCGCGAGATTGCCGGCCGGCTCGAGCGGCTGCGTGCGATCATCCGGAGATCACACCGCTAACACCAGTCACACCGACACCGGCAAGTCGACCATGACATGCTTTTGCGAAGCGATGCGTATGCGATATCACTGTCGGACCCGCCCGGTCGCTGATATCACCCGTGCGGCCAAACTGCAGAAGGAACTAGCCCTCCTGCCAGTGACTGACGTGGCCGCTGAGTCTCGTGAGGCTCAACCAGACTTCAGCCGGCTGGCCAGTGAATGCCCTGCGTCGAGCACGTGGCGCTCGGCGATATCGCGGGCCTTCTCGGCATCGCCCTCGGCCAGCGCCGACACCAGCGCCTGGTGGTCGTCCAGCGAGTGGTGCTCGTGGTCGGGGAACATCGCCAAGAAGTTCGACGGCACGACGCGGACGGCTTGGCGGATCTGCGCCATCAATCGCCGCGAATGCGCCGCTCGATGAATCTCCCGGTGGAAATCCCAATTCGATTCGAGGTCGGCTGCCAGGTCGCGCAATCGCGCAACGCCGTCCGGGGTGACCCTTCGCGCGGCCCACGCCGCGGCCTGGCCGGTCAGCACGCCCAGAATCGTGAAGCTGTCCAGCACGTCCTCGGGGCTGATGCCGATCACCGTGACGCCACTGCGTGGCGTGACCTTCACCAGTCCGTCGTAGGACAACTCGAGTAAGGCCTCCCGCACCGGGGTGCGGCTGGTGGCGAACTCCTTGGTGATGGCGTCGAGGTCGAGCCGGGTACCGGCGGGCAGCGCGCCGGTGAGAATGCGGTCGCGCAGTTCGCGCGCGGCGCGTTCGCGCACCGTGCCGGCGATATCAACGCCGTCGCTGGGGGCCATCCGAAGATGATAAGGCAATCTGAGATCTAATACTTGAAATCTGATATATCAGATGTTAGACATCAAGAATGGCTACACGACAAATGGCGCTTGTCGCCTTTATGCAAGCAGGCAGCACCTCGGTATACGCGGGGTCGTGGCGTCATCCGGCCACCGAGCACGGCTACCTCGACGCGTCCTACTACGCCAAGATCGGCCGGCAACTCGAAGAGGGTTGTTTCGACCTGATGTTCTTCGACGACCGGCTCGCGATGCCCGGCATCTACGGCGGCTCGGTCGCCGACGCCGTCAAGTACGGCGCCCGCCCGGTGAAGTTGGACCTGTCCATCGTGCTGGGCGTGCTGGCGCAGGCGACGTCACGTATCGGGCTGGGCGCGACGTGCTCGACCACCTACTACACGCCGTTTCACGTGGCCCGAACGTTCGCGACCCTCGACCACCTCTCGGGCGGCCGGGCGGCGTGGAACGTCGTCACCTCCGTCAACGACAGCGAGGCCCAAAACTTCGGCCTGGAAACACATTTGGGCCACGACGCCCGCTACGACCGTGCCGAGGAGTTCCTCGACGCCACCGTCGGCCTATGGGATACCTGGGAAGACGACGCGGTGCTGCATGACCGGGAAAGCGGCATTTACGCGCACGCGGAGAAGGTGCATGAGCTCAACCACCAAGGCGAATTCTTCTCGGTGCGAGGGCCGCTGACCGTGCCTCGCACGCCGCAGGGCCGGCCGGTCATCATCCAGGCCGGCTCATCGGGCCGCGGCCGTGAATTCGCCTCGCGCTGGGCCGATTTGATCTTCACCGGCGACCCCGGTATCGAGGTGGCCCGCGACCACTACGCCGACCAGAAGGAGCGCATCGACGCCGCAGGGCGCGACCCGCAGTCGGTCAAGCTGTGCCCAATGGCCTACGCCGTGGTGGGGGAGTCGGAGGATCACGCCAAGCACCGCGAACAGGTCTTCCTCAACGATCTGGTGCACCCGATGGCCTCGCTGACCCTACTCTCGGAGTTGATGAACTACGACTTCTCCCGGCACGAACTGGATGACCCGATCACCGACGAGCTCATCGACTCGGTGTCCGGTATCCGTGGCCTGGTGCAGAACCTGCGCAAGCACATCGGCGACACGATCACCTTGCGCGACCTGGCCGGCCACCGCGCCACCCTGCTGCAGGGTCCGCGTTTCGTCGGCACCGGCGTGCAGGTCGCCGATCAGATGGAGGAGTGGTTCCACAGCGGCGCTTGCGACGGGTTCGTCTTGGCTGCAACACATCTGCCCGGTGCGTTTGAAGACGTGGTGCGCATGGTGGTCCCGGAGTTGCAGCGGCGCGGGCTGTTCCGCACCGGGTATGACGGCGTGACCCTGCGCGAGCACCTCGGCCTGCAACGGCCGGCCTGTGCGCCCGTCGGAGCATGATGCTCGAAGGCATCCGGGTCCTCGACGCTGCCACCCTGGCGGCGGCACCGCTGGCTGCCACCTATCTCGGCGAGTTCGGTGCCGACGTCATCAAGATCGAGCAGCCCTGCAGCGGCGACCCGATCCGCACCTGGGGCAACCAGATCGATGGCGTCGGGCTGATGTGGAAGTCGTTGTCGCGCAACAAGCGTTCGATCACCCTGAACCTGCGCGTCGCCGAAGGCCAGGCGCTGCTGCGTAGCCTCGCCGAACACGCCGACGTGCTGATCGTCAACACACGGCCCGCGACGTTGCGCAGGTGGGGGCTGGACTACCCGGCGCTGCGCGCCGTCAACGACCGCATCGTCATGCTGCACATCACCGGCTACGGGCTGACCGGTCCGAAGAGCGAACGACCCGGCTTCGGCACGCTCGGCGAGGCGATGAGCGGCTTCGCCAACATCACCGGTCGGGCCGACGGCCCGCCCACCCTGCCGCCGTTCATGCTGGCCGACGGGCAGGAGCTGCTGCGCCAGCTCGTCGAGCACGCCGACGTGGTGATCGTCAACACCCGGCCGGCGACGCTGCGCAAATGGGGGCTGGACTACCCGACGCTGCGCGCCGTCAACGACAAAATCGTCATGCTGCATATCACCGGCTACGGGCTGACCGGCCCCAAAAGCGAACGGCCCGGCTTTGGGACGCTCGGCGAGGCGATGAGCGGCTTTGCCAACATCACCGGCCAGGCCGACGGGCCGCCGACGCTGCCGCCGTTCATGTT
>DATFYT010000196.1:0-2666 GCA_035314925.1 Mycobacterium sp.
TGTGATCGTCACCCGGGACGGGCGCGCGGTCGCCGAGTTGCGCCCGCTGCCACGCCGCAGCGCCAGACCTGTCGAACTCATTGAGCGCAGGAAAGGGTTGCCTCGCGTTGACCCCGACGTGCTGCGACGTGACATCGACACCGTCATTGATCCAACGCTGTGACCCCTGAGCCGGCGTCGAGAGGGATGCTCGACACATCAACGGTGATCCTGCTTGGGCGCATCGACGACCCTGCAGATCTGCCCGACGAAGCCGTGATCAGCGCGATCACGTTGGCCGAGCTGTCGGTGGGGCCGCATGTGGCCCATACCGACGAAGAGCGCGCGGCACGCCAGGCGCATCTGCAGCAGGCGGAGTCGGACTTCGACGTGCTGGTCTTCGATGCCGAGTCTGCGCGCGCATTTGGGGCAGTTGCCGCATCGTTGCGAGCGTCCGGCCGAAAGCCGGCGGCACGCGCTTATGATGCACTGATCGCCGCCAGCGCCATTGCCTATGACCTGCCGCTATACAGCTGCAATCCGTCCGACTTTGACGCGATCCCACGCCTCGAGCTGCGAACCGTCCCCCACCCCGATAACGGCAAGCCATGAGCCTGCGGAAACCTCCCTGCCGAAAGCCATTGGTGCTCAATACAACACGCAGTGCAGCACCACAGCCGAACAAACTTGTCCGTTCACCCAATGCTTAGAGAGGTGCCACGCTGAGGCGGCATTGGTGAACGCCCAGCACCGAAACATAGTTACGCCGCGCAAATAGCTAAGCGTCGGGCGCGGGGCGCCTGCTCAGCTTGGCGGCGAATCCAGTTGCTGTAGCTGCCGATCCAGTCGCTCACCTGGTCAAAGCGGGTAATCACCGCAGAATGTCCCGTCGGAGGTTTCGTGGCGACGCGCAAGGACGAGGGCCTTTCCTAGCTGGCCCGGCGTTTTCATGTAGTGACCGTGCGCGTCGAACCAGTGGCAGCGCATGCATGCCGGGTGCGCCATCCACAACACCGCGTCCAGGACCACGCCGGGATGCTGGGACGGCCAGGCCGCCGGATCCGTACCGTGAACCGATTCGTAAGTCCGGCGCAGGTATTCGCGCTGGTCCCATAGCCTTCGGGCTACGCTCACGCCGGTCGACAAGCGCTTGAAGTTAATCCACGACGTCACGAGGCGCGGCGGAACCAGCGCATCCCAGTACGGACCCCACGTATTGGCCCCGCCACCCGGCCGCGTTGAGGGCTTCAAGGGCCCACCTTGAAAAGCCTCGTTCATCAAGTCCTCCCGCCAACGGCGGCCGATGACGGCCGGAGCGGCCGCTACGCACCCCGCCGTCATCCGCAACACCCGTAAGCGCAGGATCGGCGCGCCGTCCCGCCGCCGCGTGCCAGCGGCGTCTCGCCAGCGACCCGCCGGTCACGACGAACCGTCCCCGGCCGTGGGGTGCAGTCGGCGCAACGCCGCGCGGAAATCGTTGTTCGGGTTAGCATTTGGCAGCACCGCGGCTACGTCGGACAGTGCCTGGTCGATGGTGATGCGCTGTTTGCGGGCTCCGTAGAGCGCGGCGATGCGCCCCCGGGGGCGGCACCGCAGTGGTCGCCCGCGCGCCCGCAGGGCGGCCGGCCATTACAGAATGGAGGCGAGCATGCTCTTGGCGTCGGGCAATGCCGCCTGAAACGCGTCGGGGCTGTTGGCGCGGAAATCGATGAAGCCGACAATTTGGGTCGAGGCGTTAAACAGCGTCACCCAGATCCCGTAGAGCTGCATCGTGCCCTGGTTGGTTTGGCGATTGGCGGTGTAGTTGACCTGCAGGGACTGGGTGAAGTTGTTGCCCTGCACCGTCTGCACCCCCTGGGGTTCCTCAACCACGTTCGTGAGTCCGCTGCGTAGGGTGTCCTGACCGGCTATGAAGCCTGCTTCTTCGGTGATATCCGGCATCGCCGGCTTGCCGGAGTCGGCCTCCATCAGCGCGCTGTTGTCGCTGTTGGCGAGCAAGACCCAGGTCTGTGACGATTGGACGATCGTCCAGCCGGGGGCCACGGTGAGGGTGACTCCGTCTGGGAAATTGATCGTCCCGCCGCCGAGCGCGTGGGGTGTGGGAACAACCCCGCCGCCGGGTCCGGTCCTGGGGGGCTTGGGCTGGGTCGATGGGCCGCTAAACACCACGGCTGCGGTGACCCCCGCGGCGAGCATCACCACCACGACGATGATCGCGGCCACCACCGCCCCGTGCAATCGGTGCTCGACGGGGCCAACATCGGGCGCGGCGTCGACGGCGGTGTGCAGCGCGGTGCGCGTGGCCAAAAGGCCCGCCCCGGCCAGCACGAACGCCGCAAACATGGTCAGCGCGATGCCGCGATAGCCGTAGGGCACCAGCAGGGTGGTGGCCAGCGCGTAGAGCACCAGGACTACCACCCCCTCGACGACACCCACCGCCGGGTTGACGCCGGCGCTGCGCAACCCCAACACCGCCGCCGCCGCCGCGGTAGCCAAGATCACCGGCTGCAAAAATCCCAGGGTCAACGCGATGAACGCCACGCTCGCCGGGTCACCCGCGGTGGCCTGCAGGTGGGTGAACGCGCCGTGTTGGACCACCACACTCAGGCCCAGCGACAGCGCGGCGCCGCTGAGCGCACAGGTGACCACCACATCCATCGGATGGCGAAACGCCGCGCGGGCGGTCA
>DATFYT010000197.1:0-4598 GCA_035314925.1 Mycobacterium sp.
GCTGTCGAGCACGTAGTCGAACGCTGAGATCCGGTCGGTGGCGACGAACAACAGGTGCTGGGCGTCGATGCGATAGAGCTCGCGGACCT
This sequence comes from Mycobacterium sp., assembly GCA_035314925.1. GTDB lineage: Bacteria > Actinomycetota > Actinomycetes > Mycobacteriales > Mycobacteriaceae > Mycobacterium. The sequence continues at coordinate 90 of DATFYT010000197.1, forward strand.
TGCCACTGGCCAGGTGCCGGTAGTCGGACAGTGCTGGACGCATCGGGTCAGCCTAGCCGGGCGACGATGCAGGCTGCGTAAAGCCGACCGTCAGACCCGCTCTGTGCTGGGATCAGAGCTATGAAATCGCGGTTGCTCCCCTACGCCACTACTCCGGGCCGACTGCTGGCGCAGTTGTTCAGTGACGTCGTCGTCGTCATCTGGACCTTTATCTGGGTGCTGGTCGGCCTGGCCGTCCACAGCGCGGTGTCGACCATCGCCGCGGTCGGCCGACAGGTCAAAGGCGGCGCGGACGGTGTTGCCGACAGCCTCGAGTCAGCCGGTCATAGTGCCGATCACATCCCGCTGGTCGGTGACGCGGTAAGCAAACCGCTTACCGCGGCCAGCAAGGCCGCCCTCGACATCGCCGGCGCCGGCCACAACCTGGACACCACCGCGACCTGGCTGGCGGTAGTGCTGGCGCTGGCCGTCGCTGCACCGCCGACCCTCGGCGTGGTGATGCCCTGGTTGGTGCTGCGCATCCGGTTCTTCCGCCGCAAATGGACCGTCAGCACGCTGGCAACGACACCGGCCGGCGAACAGCTGCTGGCGTTGCGGGCCTTGGCTAACCGGCCGCTGCGCCGACTGGCCGCCGTCAGCCCCGACCCGGTCGGCGCGTGGCGGGTTGCGGACCCCGGCGCCATCCGTGGCCTGGCCGCCCTCGAGTTGCGTTCGGCGGGGGTAGCCGTCAGGGTGCGCTGATCGCGTTAGCCGACGAGCGCCCGCCGCCAGCACCCGTCCCTCCGCGTGTACTTATCGCCGAAGGGTCGCCGAAACGGGTTGCAGGTAAGGGAAATACGGATTGATCAGTGCAAGATCGGGCCTAATCCCGGTGCCCAAGGGCGAGTTGGTCAATAGAGAAAGCATGACGTCCATCACGTTGTCCTCCAATGCACGCCCGTTGAAGCCGGTGTAGTCGAACGAGGCAGCGGTGCCAAGCCGGTACGGCAGACTGAGCGATCCGAATAACGACGCAACGCGTCGCCCATACGCCTCGGGGTCGCCAGCGGTACCCGCCAGTCGCGTATACCGGCTTACGGCGCGCACTGTCGCATCGACAAACACTGTCGAGTCGTCGCAGGGCCCGCTGCGATTGAATTGCTCACGCAGATCACCGTCGGCCAGAAACATATGGGTGAACAGCGGTAGGCCCCACCGCGCCACCTGCTGCTCGGGCGCATGTCCGTATAGCGACACCGTCGACCATGCCGCTATTTGAGAGTTGTTGCCGATTAACCAGTTCGGAACTTCCAATACGATTGCCGCGACAGTGCGGTCGTGAAAGAAGTTGACATGATTGACGAACACATCTGGCTCATACCTGTCAGCGGCGAAGGCCGCCTTGAACCTCTCGAGCGCAGCCGCATCGCCGGCGAAGGCGTCGCGTACCACACCGGCAAATGCGCGAATACCCGGCGCTGTTCCCTCGGCGTTGGTACGCAGGTCCGCGCTGACGATCACGGTGCCGTCAAGTCCGTCGGGGGCACCGTCGGCGCGGATCAGGTCGAACCGCTGTGAATCTTCATGGTCCGCGAAGCGCACCTTGAAAGATAGGTCTTCGCTCCGGTCACCGTCGGTGTCGAACCGGAATGCATAAACTGCCTCATCTCGAAAGGGCGCGGAACTCTCCGCATTCGCTGCCGGATTGACGGTCATCGCCATCACCGTCGTGTCTGGGCTCCCGGCAAACAGGTACATGTCGCACAGGTTCAGCCGTGGATCCTCGCGGACGGTGGGTGTGTCGAAATGGTGTGACATGTCACTGCCCTAAGACAATTCCACGACTAAGTGCCGGATACCGGTGTGCCGGTTGCTGCGCGTCCATTCGACGGGCCGCACAACCCGCACGGATTGGAAACGCGAAAACAGCTCCTCGTACAGCACCCGCAGTTCTAGCCGAGCCAGATTGGCGCCCAGGCAATAATGCACACCCTGGCCGAAACCCAAGTGTGGGTTGGGCTTTCGAGCGATGTCGAACTCGTCGGCACGGTCGAACACGCTGGCATCACGGTTGGCCGAGCCTTCCCAGATCTGCACCTTCTGTCCCGCCTGCACCGACGCACCGCCGACTGTGACACTGCGGGTGGCAGTACGCCGCTTGGACGGCGACGGCGACGTCCATCGGACGATCTCCTCGACCGCGGTCGGCAAAGCATCGAAATCCTCACGCAGCGTGCGTAATTGCTCTGGATGTTCAGCCAGTGCCAGCAGCCCACCGCCCACCGCGTTGCGCGTCGTCTCCGCACCGGCGCTGAACAGCAGACTGAAAAACAGGTACAGCTCGAGATCCGACATCGCCGGTGCGTTCGCGTCATCGAGCATCGCGTTCGCGACGACCGACAACATATCGTCGGTCGGCTCGGCCCGCTTGGACGCGATCAACTCCTGGCCGTAGGAGTACATGCGCGACCCGGCCTCCTCGACGGAGAGCTGCGACAACGACGCCTTGCGTGAGCCGCCGAAGTCGAACTGCGGCTCGATGGCCTCAAACAGCCAATGCCGTTCGGACTCCGGCACTCCCAGCAGGATGCAGATCATCTGCATCGGCAGTTCGGCGGCGATGTCAACCAGAAAGTCGAACGGTTCACCGCGCACCACCGCATCCAGCAGCCGACACGTCCGGGCCCGAAGATCGTCCTCGACAAGGCGGATCATCCGTGGTGTCAGCCCGGAGCTGACGAGTCGCCGAATCTGCGAGTGCCGCGGATCGTCCATCATGTTGAGCACCTGACCCGCGATGGACAGGTCCTGCAACAGCGTCCCGCCGGACGGCCGCTCACCGCCGGTGACTGATGAGAAGGTCGCCGGATCCTTGAGCACCGCAAGCGTTTCCGCATAGGTGGCGACGGACCAGAAGCCCTCCCCGTCGGGGGTGTGCTCGGTGGGCTCGTGCCAGTACACCGGCGCTTCGCGCCGATGGAGGGCGAATAATTCATGCGGAAACCCGCTCGCGAAGTTGTCCAGATCGGTGAAGTCGATCTCGGCGAGGGCGCCGGCGAGGGTCACAGGATCGCACCCGGCGTGTACTTGGCCGCGTCCGGGTAGCGGGCGACCAGTGCGTCCACCCCGGCAACCACCGCGTCGACCTGGTCGCCGGCGGCGCCGATGAACGCCTGCTTGTCGGCCAGTGCTGCGTCCAGCGCCGCTCGGTCCAGCGGCAGTCGTGGATCGGCGGCCAGCCGGTCGAGCAGGTCCGGCTCGGCGCCGCGTTCGCGCATCGCCAGTGCGGTCGCCACCGCGTGTTCTTTGATCACCCCGTGGGCGGCCTCACGCCCCATCCCGGCGCGCACCGCGGCGATCAAGACCTTCGTGGTGGCCAGGAACGGCAGGTACCGATCCAGCTCGCGCGCGATCACCGCGGGGTAAGCACCGAATTCTTCGAGCACGGTCAACATCGTCTCGACCTGTCCGTCGACGGCGAAGAAGCTGTCCGGCAACGCCACTCGGCGCACCACCGAGCAGAAGACGTCTCCTTCGTTCCACTGCGCACCGGCCAATTCAGCGGCCATCGAGCCGTAGCCGCGCAGCACCACCTGTAGTCCGTTGACCCGCTCGCAACTGCGGGTGTTCATCTTGTGCGGCATCGCCGATGACCCGACTTGTCCCGGCGCGAAGCCCTCGGTGACCAGCTCGTGGCCGGCCATCAGCCGGATGGTGTGCGCGAGTGACGACGGCCCGGCACCCAGCTGAACCAGAGCGGACACCACTTCGTGGTCCAGCGAACGCGGGTAGACCTGCCCGACACTGGTCAAAACCGTTGTGAATCCGAGGAAGTCGGCAATGCGTCGTTCGAGTTCAGCCAGCTTCGCCACGTCGCCGCCGAGTAGGTCGAGCATGTCCTGGGCGGTGCCCATCGGCCCTTTGATGCCGCGCAACGGGTAGCGGTCGATCAGTTCGCGCAGTCTGGTCAACGCCAGCAGAGTCTCCTGCGCCGCCGAGGCGAACCTCTTGCCCAACGTGGTGGCCTGCGCCGCGACGTTGTGGCTACGTCCGGCCATCACCAGGTCGCGGTAGGTCACCGCACGTTCAGCCATTCGGGCCACCACTGCGACGCCGTGGCAGAACACCAATTCCAGCGACCGGCGAACCTGCAGCTGCTCGACGTTCTCGGTCAGGTCGCGGCTGGTCATGCCCTTGTGCACCTGTTCGTGCCCGGCCAGCGCGTTGAATTCCTCGATGCGGGCTTTGACGTCGTGGCGCAGCACCCGCTCGCGGGCGGCGATCGAGGTTAGGTCGACATCGTCGAGCGCCCGTTCGTAGTCGGCGACGGCGGCTTCGGGGACCTCGACCCCCAACTCCGCCTGCGCCCGCAGCACCGCCAGCCAGAGCCGCCGCTCGGCGACAACTTTGGCTTCCGGCGACCAGATCGCCACCATCTCGGGGCTGGCGTAGCGATCGGCCAGCACGTTCGGGATTGTCACAAACACACAGCTTAACGGCGCCGCACGGCGCACGGATCAGGCACAGTGG
>DATFYT010000198.1:0-2176 GCA_035314925.1 Mycobacterium sp.
TTGGTGGAGCATGGTGCGGCCGGGTTGTCGCTGCGCGCCATCGCCCGCGACCTGGGAATGGTGTCGTCGGCGGTGTACCGATACGTCTCCAGCCGCGACGAGTTGCTGACATTGTTGCTGGTCGACGGTTATTCCGAGCTCGCGGACGCGGTGGATCGCGCCCGCGACGCCATGTCGGAAGTGTGGAGCGACGACGTTGTCGCGATCGCGCATGCGGCCCGTGCCTGGGCGATCGCGCACCCGGAAAGCTGGGCGCTGCTGTACGGCAGCCCGGTACCCGGCTACCACGCACCGGCCGACCGAACGATTGGCCCCGGCACGCGTGTGGTCGGCGCGGTGTTCGACGCGGTGGCCGCCGGTATCGCGACCGGCGACATCAAGCTGACGAATCAGCCTGCACCACAACCGATATCGTCAGACTTCGAACGACTCCGGCAGGAGTTCGGATTTCCCGGCGACGATTCCGTCATCGCCAAGTGCTTCGTGATCTGGGCGGGCGTGGTGGGCGCTATCAGCCTCGAGGTGTTCGGGCAGTACGGCGTCGACACGCTGAGCGACCCGCAGACGGTGTTCGACACCCAGATGCGGCTGTTGGTCGGCGTGCTCAACCAGTCCGATGTCGGCGCGCAACCGTTCGGGGTCCCGACGACGAACTAGAACGTGTTCAGTACGAACTTCGGCGCCGCAAACGCCTCGCGGTGGCAACATCATTTCCGGTGGTTCCTGCCGGGGCGGACGCTGGGTTATCCTGCGATGCGATGAGCCTCTCATTCGGATCACCGGTCCAAGTCGCCTGGGTGACGAACGACTTGAATGCCACGGAAACGGCTCTCACCGGCCTATTAGGCGTCAAGAAGTGGGTACGACTGCCCGACGTCCACTTCGCGCCGGACACCTGCAGCTACCTCGGCAGCCCGGCCGATTTCGTGGCCGGCATCTCGCTGAGCTACCTCGGCGACATGCAGCTCGAGCTGATCGAACCGGTCCGCGGCCCTAACATCTATAGTGACTTTCTGCGGGACAGCGGGCCGGGTCTGCACCACATCTGCGTCGAGGTCGATACCCTTGAGGACTTCGATGCCGCGCTGGCCTCAGCCGCCGAACAAGGAGCCTCCGTGCCACAACAGGGTGTGATGCCCGGCGGCCTACGGTTCGCCTATCTGTCTGCCCCGCAACACGGGGTTCCGTTCCTGGAGATCGCGCATTTCTCAACCGAAATGCGGCAGTTCTTCGACTACATCAAGCAGGAGCAGCGCCAATGAGCCGCGCCGGCGACGATGCAGAAGGTAGCGATGAGGAGGAGGAGTAGCGCCAATGACGACTGACATTCCAGCAACCCTGAGCGCCGACGATGTGTCGTCCTGGTCGGACGATGTGGACGTCGTGGTGATCGGCTTCGGCATCGGCGGCGGTTGCGCCGCGGTCACCGCGGCCGCCGCCGGAGCACGGGTACTGGTGTTGGAGCGCGCGGCCGCGGCCGGCGGCACGACTTCGCTTGCCGGCGGCCACTTTTACCTCGGCGGCGGCACCGCGGTTCAGGAGGCGACCGGGCATCCCGACTCCGCCGAGGAGATGTACAAGTATCTGGTCGCGGTGTCGCGCCAGCCCGATCACGAGAAGATCCGCGCCTACAGCGACGGCAGCGTAGAGCACTTCAACTGGCTGGAGGACTTGGGTTTTCAGTTCGAACGAAGCTTCTACCCGGGCAAGGTAGTTGTTCCGCCGGGCACCGAAGGCCTGAGCTATACCGGCAACGAAAAGGTGTGGCCGTTCTGCGAGCAGGCCATCCCGTCGCCGCGCGGGCACTCCGTGCCGGTGCCCGGCGAACTCGGCGGCGCGTCGATGGTGATCGATCTGTTGGTCAAACGAGCCGACGACCTGGGGGTGCAGATCCGATACGAGACCGGGGCGACCAACCTGATCCTGGACGCCGACGGAGCCGTGGCCGGCATCGCCTGGAAACACTTCACCGAAACCGGTGCGGTCAAAGCTAAATCGATCATCATCGCCGCCGGCGGTTTTGCGATGAACCCGGAGATGGTCGCCGAGCACACTCCCGCGCTGGGGCAGCCGCGGCGCACCAAACACCATGGGCTGGTGGCACCCTACATCCTGGGTAACCCCAACGACGACGGTCTGGGTCTGCGGATGGGCGTCTCGGCGGGCGGGGTCGCCG
>DATFYT010000199.1:0-18614 GCA_035314925.1 Mycobacterium sp.
GGGTACCTACACCGGCGGCTGGCGGATCATCCGCACCATGGGCAAGGGACTCGTCGAGATCAAGTCGCCGCAAGGCATGGCCGCCGAATCGTCTTCGGCGGTCATCATTCTGCTGTCCGCTCACTTCGGGTACGCGCTGTCGACCACTCAGGTGGTAACCGGATCTGTGCTCGGCAGCGGCGTTGGCAAACCCGGAGCAGAGGTGCGCTGGGGGGTTGCCGGCCGGATGGCCGTCGCCTGGCTGATCACGCTGCCCGCCGCCGGCGCCGTCGGTGCCATCACCTACTGGGTGGTCCACTCGATCGGTGGCTACTTCGGCTCGATCGTCGGCTTCGCCCTGCTGGTGGCGACGGCCGCGGCCATCTACCTGCAGTCGCGCAAGACGAAGGTAGACCACAACAACGTCAACGCCGAATGGAAGGGCGACCTGACCGCCGGGCTCGACGAGGCCGGCCAGCCGACGGCCAAAATCGGCGCGGGAGTCCCCGGCGGGAACGGAGAGGCTACCGACGCCGCTCCCGGCACCGCTCCGGCAAAGAAAGCAGGCATGCCATGAGCACTTGGTTCAACTACGAGGCTTCGTTGAAGATCCTCGTCTTCGGTTTGGTCCTCGGTAGCGGGCTGCCTGCGCTGTTCGCACTCGGCGTGCGGGCGGGGGCCGCGGGCGCCGGTGTTGAGGGCTCCGATGGCACTGCCGTGGGGCACAAGAATCCGGCGCTGACCGCCCTCAGCTGGGCGTTGTACTCGTTGGCGCTGGTCGCGGCCGTGATCGGCGTGTTGTACGTCGCCCGCGATTTCATCGGGGCGCACACCGGCATGTATATCCTTGGAGCCAAGCCCGCGTAAGAACTTAAATTCATTCGCTGTTCAGGCTTAACGAAGGCTGTGCGGGGGAAGTTGAGGCGGTATGAACGGTTTCCTGACCTCGATCGTCGCGTGGCTGCGCGCGGGGTATCCAGAAGGCATCCCACCCACCGACTACTTTCCGGTGCTGGCCCTGCTGTCCCGTCGGCTGTCCACCGACGATGTCAAGGCCGTGGCCCACGAGCTGGTGCAGCGGGATGGTTTCGACGACGTCGACATCGGCGTGTTGATCACCCAGATGACCGACGAACTGCCCTCTCCTGCAGACGTCGAGCGGGTGCGGGAACGGCTGGCCGCCAAGGGTTGGCCGTTGGACGATGCTCGTGGCGGCGAGGAGACCGGATAGCCGTTCTGCGCGCGTTGGCCGTGGCGCAGGGCTCCACGGCGCGCCCGCTGCTCGCAGCCCTCAAGCAGGTTCTGGATGGCCGTGCGTCTGCGTTGCTGCCGGTGCCTGCCGGTGCCGATCGGCAGTCCACATCGGCGGCGCTGCGGGTGGGCGAAGCTATCGACGACGACATCGCCCTGGTGGCCACGACATCGGGAACCACCGGCGCGCCCAAGGGCGCGCTGCTCACCGCTGCAGCGCTGAGGGCCAGCGCGACAGCCACCCATGACCGTCTCGGCGGGCCGGGCCGATGGCTGTTGGCCCTGCCGGCCTATCACATCGCTGGCGTCCAGGTGCTGGTGCGCAGCGTGCTGTCCGATACCGTTCCGGTCGAGCTTGATGTCTCCAGTGGCTTCGATATCGACGAATTACCCTCTGCTGTCAAGGAACTCGGTTCTGGTCGGCGCTACACCGCATTGGTGGCCACACAGTTGGCCAAGGCCCTCACCGATCCGGCGGCCGCCGCCGCGCTTGCCGAGTTGAATGCCGTGCTGATCGGCGGCGGGCCGGCCCCGCGCCCGATCCTCGACGCTGCCGCGAGCGCGGGTATCACGGTGGTCCGCACCTACGGCATGAGCGAAACCGCCGGCGGCTGTGTGTACGACGGTGTGCCGCTCGACGGGGTGCGGCTACGGCTGGAGACCGACGGCCGCATCGTGATCGGCGGCCCGACACTGGCCAACGGCTATCGCAACCCGCCCGATCCCGACCCATTCGCCGAGCGGGGCTGGTTTCGCACCGATGATATTGGCGCTGTTGATGATTCGGGTGTCCTGAGCGTGTTAGGCCGAGCCGACGAGGCGATCAGCACGGGCGGGTTGACTGTTCTGCCGCAGCCGGTGGAGGCCGCGCTGCGGACGCACCCGGCAGTTGCCGACTGCGCGGTGTTCGGGCTCGCCGACGAGCGGCTGGGTCAGCGGGTTGCCGCCGCGATCGTGGTGGCCGATGGTCATGCCCCGCCCTCGCTCGAAACCCTGCGGGCACACGTCAGGCACACCCTGGATCGGACCGCCGCGCCCCGCGAGCTGCATATCGTCGACGCGCTGCCGTTGCGGGGCATCGGCAAAGTGGACCGGCAGGCATTGGCACGTCACGCTGGACGTGATGCTGGAAAAGAGTTGCCCTAGAAGGGGACGCCCGTGTCAGCTCACCTGCACGTTAAGAGCGGATGACATAATGCTCCAATGCACCGCCACATCATCGTCAGCGGTGACGATGCGCTGGCCACGACGATCATCGAGGAGCTCAAAAACGCCGGCGCGACCGTCGCCAGGCTGGCCAACATCGAACTCAGCGAGGCCGGGGTCGCTCGCGAGCTCGCCCTTGCTGACGTCGGTAATGCGCTCGCCGTCGTATGCGCTGGAAATGACGATGCGACGAACCTCGAAATCGCTTTGCTGGCAAGGAGAGCCAACGCGAAAGCCCGCGTGGTGGCACGGGTCGCCAACGATGTGCTGCGCGAAGCGATAGCCGACGACAACGGGCCCGGCGCGATCTTCAACGTGGCCGAACTCTCGGCGCCATCAGTGGTCGAGGCATGTCTGGAACACAACACGCACCAGTTCGAGGCCGCAGGCCTCGAATTCGTCGTCGCCGGCCGCGACGCGTACCGCGACGCGACGCTGCGGGAACTATACGGCGATCTGGCCCCGGTGGCGGTGATCCACGGCGAGAACTCCCCCACCCCCGGAGAGATGGAGATCTGCCCGAGCCGTGATCAGCGGGTGCACGCCGGTGATTGGACAATGATGGTCGGCACCGCCGACGAGGTGGCCGCCCAAAACATCAGGGTTCGGGCGCTGCCTCGCACGCGGTCACGTCAGCCACGGCTGCGTAGAGCGTTCGACTCCGTCCGCGCCCTGGTCAATGACTTCAACCCGGCGTTCTTTCCCGTGGTGGCCGGCACACTGCTGCTGCTGGCCTGCTCCACGGTGTTGTTGCGGTTCGGCTACGAGGCCCCGCCGCGGATGGGCTGGGTCGACGCGATCTACTTCACCATCGAGACGATGACCACGACCGGTTACGGCGACTTCAGCTTTGTGCACCAGCCCACCTGGCTGCGAGTGTTCGCCGCCCTGTTGATGTTCAGCGGGGTGACCACCACCGCTTTGCTGGTCTCATTCGTCGCCGACGTGCTGCTGTCGCGCCGCTTCGTCATGGGAGTCGCACGCCCGCGGGTGCGCCACTTGCACAACCACATTGTCGTCGTCGGGTTGAGCGCGCTCGGCATGCGCGTGGTCAGCGATCTGACCGCCGCCGGCTACGACGTCGCGGTGATCGAGCGAGACGAGGACAACCCCTTACTGTCGTTGGCACGCGATCTGGACGTGCCGGTGATTCTCGGCGACGCCACCTTGGGCCAGACGCTGCAATCGGCGCGGGTGGATCGCGCCCGCGCCGTGGCGGTGCTGACTCGCGACGACATGACCAACATCGAAACCGGCATCGTGCTGACCGAAATGCTGGGAACCGAGGTGCGGCCCGGGCTCAACTGGACCGATGTCCCGCTGGTACTGCGCGTCTACGACCGCACGCTGGGCTTCGCGGTGGCGCAGCGGTTCGGTTTTGAAAACGTGCGCTCCACCGTCGAACTGGCCGCACCGTGGTTCATCGGCGCCGCGGTCGGTCTGCAGGTGCTGGGCACCTTCTCGGTCGGGCAACGCTCGTTCGTAGTCGGCGGAATGGGCGTGGCGCGAGGGAGCGAACTCGACGGTCTGCGCATGTTCGAACTGTCCACCCAGACCCGGGTCATCGCCATCACCCGGCCCAACGCACTGGTCAAGTTGCACCCGCGTCGCGACGCCCGACTCCACGCCGACGACACCGTCTATCTCGTCGGTCCCTATCGCGAAGTGCTCGACACGCTGCGCAGAGGACGTCCGCCCCAACCGGCCGCGGCCGACGCTCCCGCCGGCCAACAACCCGCCCAACAGACTTAGTGAGGATCGCGCGCCGGGACGCAATCGCGGCTGCGGTCGGGCTGCTTCTGGTTGCCGCCGCGTTCGTGTTGCCCCGCCTGCATTGGGGCATCAGATCGCATCTGCACGCCGTGCCGGACCGTTTCGGCTGGCATGCCGGCGCCGCTCCGATCTTCGGCTGGTTCGACGCCCACGTCGGCTGGGGCACCGGACCCGCGATTCTGCTAGCGCTGGCCGCGGTGCTGTGGGGACCCGTTGTGGCGCAGCAGCTTTCATGGCGGATATTGCCACTGGTCGCCTGGGCCGTGTGCTGCGGGTGGGCGTTCTCACTGGCGATGATCGACGGCTGGCAGCGCGGGTTCGCCGGCCGGTTGACCGACAAGGACGAGTACCTGCCGCAGGTGCCGGGCATCACCGACATCCCGGCGACGCTGCGCACGTTCTCCAGTCGTATCCTGGACTTTCAGCCGAACTCGTGGATCACCCACGTCTCCGGTCACCCTCCGGGTGCGCTGCTGACATTCGTGTGGCTGGACCGCATCGGGCTGGGCGGCGGTGCATGGGCCGGGTTGCTGTGCCTGCTGGTCGGGTCGAGCGCCGCCGCCGCAATCGTGATCACGCTGCGCGCTCTGGCCGACGAGCCGACAGCACGCCGAGCCGCGCCATTCGTCGCAGTGACACCCACGGCAATCTGGATTGCGGTCTCCGCCGACGGGTACTTCGCCGGAGTCGCCGCCTGGGGCATCGCATTGCTGGCATTGGCAGTGCGCGGCACGGTTCGGTTTCCTGTATTGGCTGCGGCCGCAGCCGGATTGCTGCTCGGCTGGGCGGTGTTCCTCAGCTACGGCCTGATGTTGATGGCGTTCCCGGCAGTCGCGGTGCTGGCCTGCGCGACCGACTGGCGCTCGTCGTTGCGGGCACTGGGCCCGGCAGCTCTGACCGCAGCCGCGGTGGCCGCGGCGTTCACCGCTGCCGGCTTCTGCTGGTTCGACGGCTATACCCTTGTCCAGCAACGCTATTGGTCCGGCATTGCTCATGATCGGCCATTCCAGTATTGGAGCTGGGGCAATCTGGCGTCGGTGGTGTGCGCGATCGGCTTGGGCAGCGTCGCCGGGCTCGGCCGGGTGTTCGACCCGGCCGCGATCCGTCGGCGGTCGGGCCTGCACCTGCTGCTCCTGGCGATGCTGGTTGCCATTGTCTGCGCGGACGTGAGCATGCTGAGTAAGGCTGAGACCGAACGGATCTGGCTGCCGTTCACGGTCTGGCTGACGGCCGCGCCGGCGCTGCTGCCGCCGCTGTCGCAGCGACTGTGGCTGGGCGTCAACGTCATCGGCGCGCTGTTGCTGAACAGTCTGATCTTCACGCACTGGTAAAGGGGCTTGGGTATGCCGGAACTGTCCCGCCGACTCGGCACCGTCGACGCGGTGGTGATCGGTCTGGGATCGATGATGGGTGCAGGGGTGTTCGCCGCGTTCGGCCCCGCTGCCCGCGCCGCCGGTGCGGGGCTGTTGATCGGGTTGGCCATTGCCGCGGCGATCGCGTACTGCAACGCCACCGCGTCGGCCCAACTGGCGGCGGTGTATCCGACGTCCGGCGGCACGTACATCTATGGGCGCGAACGGCTCGGCCCGTGGTGGGGTTTCGCGGCAGGATGGGGATTTCTCGTCGGCAAGACCGCGTCGTGTGCGGCGATGGCGCTGACGATCGGCACGTATGCGCTCGCCGGCCCGTGGTGGGCGCAGCGGCTCGTCGCTGTCATCGCAGTGATCGGGCTGACCGCACTGAACTACCGTGGCGTCACCAAGACAGCGGTATTGGCCCGAATCTTGCTGGCCTGCACACTTGTTGCCCTCGCTGTTGTAGTGATTACCATCGCGGTCGCCGGTGTGCACCCGTCGAATCTCAGCGGCGCGGGCGCCTGGTCGTCGGTCACCGTGTACGGGGTTCTGCAATCGGCCGGGCTGCTGTTCTTCGCGTTCGCCGGTTATGCGCGGATCGCGACGATGGGTGAGGAGGTCCGAGACCCGACCCGGACCATACCGCGGGCGATCATCGTCGCGTTTGCGATAGCGGTGGCGGTGTATCTGGTCGTCGGGGTTGCGGTGTTGCTCGCGGCAGGACCTGAGCGGCTGGCGCGCTCTGCCGCCCCGCTGGCCGAGGCGCTACGCGCGGCCGGGGCCGCGCCGCTGCTGCCGGTGGTGGCGGTGGGCGCGACGCTGGCCAGCCTGGGCGCGCTACTGGCGCTGATCGCCGGGATCGGGCGCACCACCCTGGCGATGGCCCGTCACCGGGATCTGCCCGGCTGGCTGGCCGCGGTCCACCCGCGCTATCAGGTGCCGCACCACGCCGAGATCGCCCTCGGGGTGGTCGTGTGCGTGCTGGCGGCCACGGTCGATCTGCGTGGCGCGATCGGCTTCTCGTCGTTCGGCGTGCTGATCTACTACGCGATCGCCAACGCGTCGGCCTACACCCAGCCGGCCGCGCAACGACGTTGGCCGCGCGTGCTGAACGTGTGCGGGCTCGTCGGCTGTCTGCTGCTGGTCGCCACCTTGCCGTGGCAGTCGGTGGTCGTCGGGCTCGGGGTATTCGCGATCGGCCTGACCGGACGCGCGATCGCCCAACGGTCCTTCACAGACCCGCGGCGCAACTGACTGTGGCGAACCGACTGCCCGGCTGACAGACCTCACGGACCGCGGCCACGTCGTCGGCGACGTCGAAATCGGCCAGCTCGTCGAGCAGAGCTACGTCAACACCGTTGCCGTGCAACGCTTTGAGCGTCAGCGCTCCGGTGTCCGGCTGCGACATCGGGACGTCGCGGAGACACTCGGCGAGCGCAGCCGTGTGCACGCCGAGAGCCCACCATCCACCGTCGCGGGCCAACCCCAGAACGGCCGGAGCTTCGACCAAGCGTCGGCCGCAGTCGTACAGCAGCTCGGCGGTCACCTGCGGGGTGTCCATCCCGATCTGCAGTACCGACTGCCCGCCGACGGCCGCGGCGTCGCCATGCGCGTTGGCCAGCCGATCACCGAAGTTGTTGCCGCGCTGGTCGATTACGACGAACGATGCCAGCCGGCGCCGTATCTCGGCGGCGCCGGCGGCGGCGTCCAGCTCGCCGGTGAGCGCCACGACTCGCGTAGCGACCGCGGCGTCCGCCACCGCGTCGAGGGTGTCGAGCAGCGCCGCGGCGGCGATCTCGGCGGCGACCTGGTCGCCGACCGTCGCGGCCAGCCGGGTTTTGGCCCGGCCGGCCACCGGGGCTTTGGCCACCACCAGCAGCGTGACCGGCACGATGCTCATGCGCGCCGCTCCTCCTCGTCGCTTCGCTCCGCATCGTCGCCGTCGCGGCTCATGCGCGCCGCTCTCCCCCGCAAGCGGGAGGTGCCCCCACCTCGTCGCTTCGCTCCGCATCGTCGCCGTCGCGGCTCAAGAGATCACCTTCCAGAAGTCCAGAATCGCGGTGACACTGCCCCGCAGCGAACCGCTCACCTTGGACTTACCGCCGAAGCGGGGCCCGTATGCGACGTCGTGCTCGACAACCCGCCAACCGGCCGCGGCCGCCCGCACCAGCAGCTCCAGCGGATATCCCGACCGGCGGTCGTTGACACCCAGGTTCAGCAGGGCGTCACGCCGAAACACCCGCATCGGCGCGATGTCGTGCACCGCGAGGCCGTGCCGAGTGCGCAGCCGCCAGCTCATCATCACCGTGCCGAGCCGCGCTACCCACGGCCAACGCAGCCCGGGCACCGGGCGGCGCCTGCCGATCGCCAGGTCGGCGCCGCGCTCCACTTCGGCGACCAGCGGGGGCAGATCGGCGGGATCCAGTGACCCGTCTGCGTCGATCACCGCCACGATCGGCGTCGTCGCCGCCACCACTCCGGCGTGCACGGCCGATCCGTAGCCGGGCCGCGGTTCGGCGACCACCGTGGCGCCGTGCCGGCGGGCCACGTCGGCGGTGTCATCGGTGCTGTTGTTGTCGACCACCAACGCCTGGTAGCCGGCGGGCATTGCCGCCAGGACAACAGGCAGTGACTCGGCCTCGTTCAGACACGGCAAGACCACCGTCACCAGACCGTCGGCCATGCCGGCCTCAAGCTGATTGCGGCCGGAAGTTCATTGCGACGCCGTTCATGCAGTACCGGAGGCCGGTCGGTGCCGGGCCATCATCGAAGACATGGCCGAGGTGCCCGCCGCAGCGACTGCACAGGACCTCGGTGCGCGTCATGCCCAGCGAGTCGTCTTCACGTGTGATCACGGCGTTGCCCAGGGACTGGTAGAAGCTCGGCCAGCCGGTGCCGCTCTCGAACTTGGTGGCAGACGAGAACAGATCCAGTCCACAACCCGCGCAACTGAACACACCGGGGCGGTGCTCGTCATTGAGCGGGCTGCTGTACGGCTGCTCGGTGCCGGCTTCGCGCAGGATCTGATACTGCTGCGGGCTGAGCTGCTGTCGCCACTCGGCGTCGGTGTGGGTGACGGGAAAGGTGCCGGTCGATGTGTCCGGTGAGCTGTGGGCCAGCGGGTTGTGTAGGGAAGTGCCACAGGCGAGCAGGCCAACGCTGAGCAACGAGCCGCCGAGCAGCAGCTGGCGACGTGTAACGGCGGGCCGCGGCGGGGCTGGGTTAGTCATCTTTGAATGGTACAGGCGGCCGTCAGTTAGCTGCTGCGATGGCGGTGATGGTGGCGAGGACGGTCGCTACGTGCTTCGAATCGCCGCCGGCGACGGCATAGGCATCGCCTCGGCAGACGGTGAGATTCCGGCCGGGCCGGACGACCTCGCCACGCGCTCGCAAGAAGTCACCGACCGCGGGGCGAGCAAGTTGACCTTCAGCTCCACGGTCAACACGCGCGTCCCTGGCGCCATGAGCGTGAACGCAGCGCAGCCGCAAGCACTATCGAGGATGGCGATGCCAACCCCGGCGTGGAAGAAGTCGTCCTGCTGGCTCAGTTCCGGCGAGAACGGTACTTCGATCTCGACGACGCCAGGCTCGATACTTCGAAGCTCAGCGGCGAACGTAGCCATCAGGCCCTGCCGAGCGAAGGTCTCACGCACTCGCTGCTCGTAGTCGAGATCGCCAGGTTCGAAAGCGGGACTCATTGGCCGAACAGTACCTGCAACTTACCGGCCTGCCGACGCTAACCGCGCAGCGGTGCGAACGCGAAGTCGCGCAATCCTTCCCGCGGCTTTACCACCGCCCGGAAACCCAGCACCTCGGCGGCACGGGCCGGATCGGCGACGATGTGGCGCACGTCGCCGCTGCGGTACTGGCCGGTGACGAGCGGGGACACCACGGAATCCCGCGCCTGGCAGAGTTGCGTGGCGACCTCCAAGATGGATATCGGCTGCCCGGAGCAGACATTCGCGGTGATGAACGCGCCGCGGTCAGCTTGCGCCGCTACGACGTTGGCCGCCGCGACGTCGTCGACGTGGACGAAGTCCCGCATCTGGCCGCCATCCTCGAAAACCTTTGGCTGCTCGCCTTTTTCGAGTGATGAGCGGAAGATCGCGGCGACCCCGGAATAGGGTGTGTCGCGCGGCATGTCGGGGCCGTAGACGTTGTGGTAGCGCAACGCCACCACCGATCCGCCCGTCGACTCCGACCATGCCAGCGCGTAATGCTCCTGCGCAGTCTTGCTGGCCGCATACAGGCTGCGCGGCCGCAGCGGCGCGTCCTCGTCGACCAGCTGCCAGGCCAGTTCCTCCCCGCCGACCGGGCAGCGGTGCTCGAAGACACCGGCATCGAGGTCGGCCCGCCGGCGCGGCAGCGGGTCGACGGGCCCGTGGTCGTCGCAGCGGTAACGACCCTGCCCGTAGACCACCATCGACGACGCCAGCACTAGACGCGTTACCCCGGCCTGGAACATCTGCGCCAGCAGCACCGTGGTGCCGAAATCGTTGTGGCTGCTGTAGTCCGGTGCGTCGGCGGCATTCACGCCCGCTCCGACAACCGCGGCCTGGTGACAGACCAGGTCAACACCATTCAACAGCGGGGCCAGCGCGTCGGCGTCGCGGATGTCGACTCGTCGGCACTCGCGCGGCAGCGCCGCATCGTCTCCGTGCGCGGCGGGCAGCATGGCATCGACGGCGACCACGTCGTGACCCGCGGCCCGCAGCGCCGCGTCGACTCGCGACCCGATGAAACCGGCCGCGCCGGTCAGCAGCACCCTCACGGCTGGTCGAACGGCAGCTGAATACCGGTGTGCGACAAGCACTCCGTGCAGGTGTGCTCGGCGGCGACCTGGCCGATCGCCTCGCGCACAAGTTTCTTGAACGGCTCGATGTTCTTCTCGAATTCGCCGATGACGTCGACGACCTTCACCCCCGCGCCGGCGTCGATGCCGGCATCCAGATCCGTCACCAAAGCGATTGTCGCATAGCAAATTTCGAGCTCACGGGCCAGCACCGCCTCCGGATACCCGGTCATGTTGATCAGGGTGAAGCCCGCGGCGGCGAACCACTGGCTTTCAGCACGGGTGGAAAATCGCGGACCTTCGATGACCACCATGGTGGCGCCGTCGACCACGCCGGGTAGTCCGGTGACCGCGGACCGCAACGTCGGGCAGTACGGGTCGGCGAACGACGCGTGCGCCGCCCCAGTGTCGAAGTAGGTGTCGGCACGACGACGGGTCCGGTCCACCAGCTGGTCGGGCACCACGATCGCGCCCGGTTCGAATTCGGGTGTCAGGCTGCCGACCGCGCACGGGGCGAAGACCTGCCGCACCCCCAACACGCGCAGCGCCCACATGTTGGCCCGATACGGCACCTTGTGCGCCGGATATTGGTGGCCGGGTCCGTGGCGGGGCAGAAACGCGACCTCGTGCTGGCCGACGAGGCCGACGGTGACCGGGGCGCTCGGCTCGCCGAACGGGGTGTCCAGGTTGACGGTGCGTGCGTCTGAGTCGAAGAACGTATAGAAGCCGCTGCCGCCGATCACTCCGAGCATGTACGCCGCTCCTCCTCATCGCTCCGTCCCCCGCAAGCGGGCGGTGCCCCCACTGCACCGTCAGCAGGCGGGCATGTCGCCATTGTCGTGCACGGCGCATGGAACGATTGACGGGTGGCCACTTTTGCGCAATGGATCGCGGGTGCGCGACCGCGGACCCTCCCCAACGCCATCGCCCCGGTGATCGCAGGCACGGGCGGCGCCGCCTGGCTGCACGCCGCGGTCTGGTGGAAGGCGCTGCTCGCACTGGCCGTCGCGGTGGCACTGATCATCGGGGTGAACTTCGCCAACGACTACTCGGACGGCATCCGCGGCACCGACGACGAACGCGCCGGCCCGTTGCGCCTGGTGGGCTCGCGGCTGGCGACACCGCGCTCGGTGCTGGCGGTGGCCGTGGTGAGTATGAGCGTCGGCGCGGTGGCCGGGTTGGCCTTGGCATTGACCAGTGCGCCGTGGCTGATCGGAATCGGCGTGTTCTGCATCGCCGGTGCCTGGTTGTACACCGGCGGCTCAAAGCCCTACGGCTATGCGGGTTTTGGCGAGCTCGCGGTATTCGTGTTCTTCGGTCTGGTCGCAGTGCTCGGCACTCAGTACACCCAGGCGTTGCGGGTCGACTGGGTGGGTGTGGTGCTGGCGGTGACGACGGGTGCGCTGTCGTCGGCGGTGTTGGTGGCCAACAACCTGCGGGATATCCCCACCGACGCACACTCCGGCAAGCTCACGCTGGCGGTGCGGTTGGGCGACACCTGGACTCGCCGGCTCTACCAGGCGCTACTCGCCGTCGCCGCGGTGTTGACCCTGACGCTGACGGCGGCCAGCCCGTGGTGTGCCGTGGGGCTGGTGGCTACGCCGTTGGCACTGCGGGCGGCGGCGCCGGTGCGATCCGGTCGGGTGGGAGCCGAGCTGATTCCGGTGCTGCGTGACACCGGCCTGACGATGCTGGTCTGGTCGATCGCGGTAGCAACCGCGTTGACGCTGACGGCCTGGTAGAAACTACGCGGCCTTCTCGTACCGACAGTTGGCTGAGTCGAAAATCCGTTAGCGCCGACGAACATGGCGTCGAACCCTTCTCGGGCAAACGACGTCAGTCGTCCGGCGGTGCCTCGCCGCGCAGTCTGGCCCGCAGCTGCTCGCGGTCGCGGCGCCGGCGCTCGGTGGCCACTTCGAGGCCCTCGGTGGCCCGGCGACGCAGCGGACCAAACAGCCAGATGCCCAACGGCATTGCAATGACGAGGGCGAACAACAGGGCGACGATCAGTGGGAACTCGTGCACGCCGAGCAGTCGACCCACTCCGTAAATCACCGCCGTCACCGCAGCCACCAAGACCAGCCGGGCCACGATGTACAGCAGTACATTGACGACGGCAGCCCGAACGGCCGAACTCTGAGCCTTTGGCACAATACGAGCCTAGGACGCCGCGTATATTCAGACCAAGGAGGTGTTGAGTGCTGTACCTGCTCCTCGTCCTTGTTCTGGGGACGCTGATCTACATCGGCTGGCGCGCTGTCCGTTCACAGGTGAACCGGCAGAAGAGTCGCGTCATCGGGCCCGACGACGATCCGGACTTCCTGCGGCGGCTAGGCCACGGCGACAACCCGCGTTAGATCGCTAGATGAAGTGCTCGTTGGAGCGGCGCTGATCGCTCGGAAAACCATCGGCGACAACGGCTGCCAGTTCGATGAGCGCTTCCCGCGTCTCCCGCTTCAGCCGGTCCAGGCTGATCTCCGCGCCCTCCTCGAGGTGCGGATCGAACGGCACCAGACGTACCGCACGGCACCGTCGCGAGAAGTGATCGACCACCTTTTGCATGTCGACCTTGCCGGAGCGAGGCCGGACCGCATTGATGACCGCGATCGAATTGCGGACCAACTCCTCGTGACCATGCGCGTCGAGCCAGTCCAGCGTCGCTGACGCGCTGCGCGCGCCGTCGATCGATCCCGAGCTGATCACAATGAGCGCGTCGGCCTTGTCCAGCACCGACGTCATCGCCGAATGCAACAGGCCGGTCCCGCAGTCGGTGAGCACCAAGCCGTAGAACCGCTCCAGGATTTCCAGCGTCTGCGCATAGTCCTCGGCGCTGAACGCCTCGGACATGGCCGGGTCGCTTTCCGAGGCCAGCACTTCCAGCCGGCTCGGACCCTGGGAGGTGTAGCTGCGCACATCGCTGTAGCGATCGATGCCCTCGGCGTCGCGCAACAGGTGACGCACGGTGGCCGGCGTCTCCAACGGCACCTTCTGGCTCAGCGTGCCGCGATCGGGGTTGGCGTCCACGGCCACCACCCGGTCACCGCGAATCGACGCGAAGGTCGCCCCGAGCGTGGCGGTGATGGTGGTTTTGCCGACGCCGCCCTTCAGCGACAGCATCGCGATCCGGTAGCAACCCCGCAGCGGCCTGTTGACCTGCACGATCAGGTCGTTGTACCGCAAAATCCGTGGACTTTCGCCCATGTTGATCAGTTGTCCGGACAAGAGGTACAGCCAGCGGCGCCAGCCCTCCGACGGCGGCGGCTTGACCTGGCGCAACAGCGTGCTGGTGGACAGCTCCGGATACGGCGACGGATGCACGGCCGGCCGTTGCCCGGTGTTGTTCGCCGGGCCCGGTGGCTGTCCCCGGTAAAAGCCGCTCGAGGTTTGCGACGGCGAATCGACGACCTGCGGAAGTCCTTTGTGCGGCGTGGCTGCCCAAGCCCGTGGTTCGACGCGGGTCTCCGGGGGCGGCACGCCCCTCGTCACCGCCTCGCTGAAGCGCCGCTCGGTGCGGAACCCGGCAAACGCCGTGGTCGGCGGCTCGTTGGCCGGCTGAGGTGGCGGCGGCTGCTGCTGCGGCCGCGGCTCGGTTGTCGGATGGTCTTCGCGACCATGCGATACCCCCGCGTTCGCACTTTGCGTCGGATGGTCAGACACGTGCAGTTTCCCCTTGTTGCAACACTCGGGTCGCTTGTTGACGGATGGTCCTGTTACCGAACATATCGCAGCGCCGATTGGCGGCCTCCGATCTCGGCCTAACCCACCCCAGCATAGGAGTGCAGGCCAACCGTCACCAGGTTGACGAAGAACAGGTTGAACACCATGGCCACGAAACCGATCACATTGATCCACGCTGCTTTCCTGTCCCGCCAGCCCGCTGTCGACCGAGCATGCAGGTAGGCGGCGTAGACCACCCAGGCAATGAACGCGACCGTCTCCTTGGGATCCCAGCCCCAATACCGGCCCCAGGCCTGCTCGGCCCAGATTGCGCCGAAGATCACTCCGAAGCCGAACACCGGGAAGGCGAAGATCGTCGTCCGGTAGGCGATCCGATCCAGCGTCTGCGCGTCGGGCAGCCGCTGCACCACGCGAGCAAACGCGCCGGGCGTCTCCGGCTCACCCAGGCGGGAAGTCCGCAGCAGGAACAGGATGCTGGCTACTCCGGCGACGAGGAACACCCCCGAGCCGAGGCTGACCACCGAGACGTGGATGGGCAGCCAGTACGACTGCAGGGCGGGCATCACCGGCGCGGCGTTGGTGTACAGCCAGCGACCGGACACCGTCAGCAAAATCAGCACCGGCAGCAGCAGAAAAACCCACAACGGCCGGTACTGCGGTCGGCGCAACACGATCGCGCCGGCGACCAGGCCACACAAGCAGGTCAGGTTGATGAACTCGTACATGTTGCCCCACGGCACCCGCACTGTGGCGAGCCCGCGCAACACGATGCACAGCAGCAACAAGCCGATGCCGGCGTAAACCAGGATCAGCCCGGCCCGTCCGACGCGTTCGTCGAACGGTCGCCGCGGGGCGTCCAGCACGACGCCCGGCGTCGCGCTGTCGGCGGCCACCGATCCGGCGCTGACCAACTCACGGTCGGCTCGCCGGCTGCGGGCATAGGCGAGTTCGACGGCGAGCAGCAACAACGCGACCACCAGCACCACGACCGCCGAGGTGAACGCCCAGTCGGAATTGCGCGCCAAGCCCAAGTCGACGTGCGCTGTGTTCATCGGCGCCACTCTCCCCCGCAAGCGGGCGGTACCCCCACACCGCCCCTTGCGCCGGCTTTATCGTCGTCGGCGCTATTCATTCGAGGCTCCTCCCGGTCCCAACCGGCTCGCCAGGCGTGGTGGCCGGGGTTTCCAGTCCGTCCTGCCGTCGGTCGACGAGCCGCTCGAATTCGTCGCCCCAGCCCGAGTTATCCGTCCGCGCCAGCCCGCCTAGCTCGACGTTCACCGTACCGGCCGCGCTCGGTATCAGCCGGACCCATACCCGCCGCCGGCGCACCACCAGCGACACCACCAGCCCGGCCATCATCGTGATGGCGAACACCAACACCCAGATCTGCCCGGGATCGTGCGAAACCTGCAGGTTGACGAACGGGACGGCGCCGTCGAAACGCACGACGGTGCCCGTCGCCGGGCCCCGATCGAGCCGCACACTGTCGCCGACGCGCAGGTTGACCCGCTTGATCCGGGTCAGCCGGTGCTGGTCGATGAGACGCGGATCCAGGGTGTACAGCGACTGCGGCCGGCCGCTGTCCAGCCCGGTGTCACCGGAGTAGATGTCGACGGCGACCGCCGGGGCGTTCAGCGCGGGAAAGCTCGACGACAACAGGGTGCCCTCGAGCTGTTCGGTCGGGGCGAGCAGACCCTGGATGGCGATCTGGCGTTTGCGACGTTCGGCGGCGTCGGGATAGGCGCCGGCCGGCGGGTCGATCCGCGCGACGCCCGACGACAGCAGCGTGTGGGCGTTGTCGGGTCGCCACTGCATCGTCGAGGTGCGGGTCTGCCCGTCGGGGAAGGTCACGGTGAACGTCGGCGCGTAGCCGTGGCCTTGCAAGTAGACCCGGTTGCCGCCGACGCGCAGCGGGTGGTTGACCTCCAGCCGGTAGGGCCGCCAACTGTCGTTCGCGAGGTCGCGCCCGGCCTGGTAGTCGATGTCGGCGGCGAATGACGTTGCCTGGCCGTTCGAAAGGTAGTGCGCGTCAAAGTCTTTGACACGCATGCAGATCGGGTACAACGACGTGCCGTCGACGGTGTTGCCGGCCCGGAACGAGTCGAACGCGGCGGGCGATGCCGAGCAGAACCCCGGACCGCCGTCGGCGATCACGACGACGTTGCCCTCGTAGCCGAACAGCTTGCCGGCGGCCACCGCCACCAGCAGGCCCACCAGGGCGAAATGGAATACCAAGTTGCCGAATTCGCGCAGATAGCCCTTCTCGGCGGAGATTTCGATGCCCTCGCCGCTGCGGATGACTTTGCGCCAACCCCGCAGCCGGTCGGCCATTGTCGCCGCCAACTGGTCGGGGTCGCCGACCACTGTGGCGGTGGCGTGCTTGGGCAGCCGAGCCAGGTTGCGCGGAGCCGGCACCGGTTTTGCCCACATGCTGCGGGCGTGCTCGATCATCCGCGGCGTCAGACAGCCGACCAGCGACACGAACAGCAACGTGTAGATGGCGGTAAACCAGAAGCTGCCGAACACGTTGAACGCCTGCAGCCGATCCAGCCACGGCCCGATCAGCGGGTGGGCGGCCAGGTAGTCGCCGACCTTGCCGGCGTTGAGGCTGCGTTGGGGCAGCAGCGCGCCGGGCACCGCACCAAGAGCCAACAGGAACAACAGCACCAGCGCGGTGCCCATCGAGGTCAGCGTGCGCCACGTGTTGCGAGCCAGGGCGAAAAGCCTTGTCAAATCGGCAACCTCACATCCGAGACGAACGCGTCGCGCAGCCACGAGATGAAGTCGTTCCACCCGCCGGTGACCAGCGCGACGCCGACCGCGACCAGCAGCACGCCGCCAAAGACCTGCAGCGCCCGGGTATGCCGACGCAACCAGTCGAGGCCGGCGACCGCCGCCGCCGACCCGAACGCCAACAACACGAACGGGATGCCCAAGCCCAGGCAGTAGGCGATCGTCAACACGATCCCGCGTGCCACACTCGCGCCGTCGGTGGCCGACGCGACGGTGATCACCCCGGTCAGCGTCGGCCCCAGGCACGGCGTCCAGCCCAACGCGAACACCGCGCCCAGCAGCGGCGCCCCCGCCACCGTCGACAGCTGCCGCGGCGCGAACCGGACCTGACGCTGCAGTGCCGGAACGTATCCCACGAACACCAGCCCCATCAGAATCGTCAGCGCGCCGCCCACCCGCTGCAGCGTCAGCTGATTGGTGATCAACGTGGTGGTCATGCCGAGTACGGCGACCGTGCCGAGCAGGAACACCACGGTGAAGCCGGCGACGAACAATGCCGCCGAGCCGACGACCCGCCACCGCGCAGCGGGCGGGTCCTTGACGGCACCGTCCGCTGCCTCGTCGACCCCGACGACAGCGGCCAGGTATGACAGGTAACCCGGCACCAGCGGCACCACGCACGGCGACGCGAAGGACACCAGCCCGGCCAGCAGGCACACGGCCAGCGCCAGCAATATCGGTCCGGCGGCGGCGATTTCGGTGAAGCCGGTCATTGCGCTCTCGGTGGCGCCTGCTGCCCGGCGGGTTCGGCCGCGATCCGTTGCACCACCGGCTGCAGGTCCTCGGCGAGCAGCTCACGCAGGAAGACCGCGGCCACCCGGTGCTGGCGGTCGAGCACCAGCGTGGACGGGATGACGGTGGTGGGGTACTTGCCGCCGAACGCGATCATCGTGCGCATCGCCGGGTCGTAGATCGACGGGAACGTCACGTTGTGGTCTTTGACGAAGTCTACGGCGGCCTCGCGGTTGTTGTCGCGCACGTCGATGCCCAGCAGGATGACGCCGTCGGCGCCCGTGGCGTTGTACACCTGCTGCAGCTGGGTGACCTCGGCGCGGCACGGCCCGCACCACTGGCCCCAGACATTGATGACGACGACCTTGCCGGCGAAGGGGCCGGCGGGATCATCGACCGACAGGGTGCGCGACGGGTCCAACAGGTCGGAGCCGGAGACCGATCCAGGTCGGCCGCGGTGGTCGGGCGGGTCGTAGTAGATGTCGGTTTTGCCGCCGGGAGCGACGAATTCGAAGGTGCCGCCCTGCGCGACTGCGTCGTCGCCGCTGGAGCAGCCGGCCAGCAGGCCTGCTACCGCGGTCGCGACGAACACCAGCCGCCGCACGGTCAACTGCCCGCCGGCTCGCTGTACAGCACGTCAACCAACCGGTCACCGTCGTACACCAGCGACGTCACCGAGCCGACCGCGCACTGGCGGCGCCGCGGGTCGTGCCAAAGCCGTTTGCCGGTCAGCGCAAGCCTTTCCGTCCACACCGGGAGCTGGTGGCTGACGCACACCGCCTCGTGGCCGGCGGCCCGTGCGCGGGCCTTGTCCACCGCGGTCGTCATCCGGGCCGCGATCTGCTTGTACGGCTCACCCCACGACGGGGTGAACGGGTTGCGCAGCTGCCACCAGAATCGCGGGTCGCGCCAGGCGCCGTCGCCCGGGCCTAACCGCTTGCCCTCGAAGAAGTTTGCCGACTCGATCAGGTCGGGGTCGGTGCCCACCGGCAGGTCGTGACGGGCCGCGATGGGCGCGGCGGTTTCCTGCGCCCGCTGCAGCGGAGAGGCGATCA
>DATFYT010000200.1:0-5634 GCA_035314925.1 Mycobacterium sp.
GTCTCGAACGTCGTTGATCAGATAGACCGACGAGGCCGCCAGGCAGAACACCACGAACGCGACGGCGACCTGGCCCAGCACCTTGACGTAGTCGTAGTGGACGCTGGTGCCGAGCGCGGCCAGCGGCGCCGCCAACACCAAGACGTTCTTAACCCATTGCCGCGGGCGCATCGCCTTGATCACGCCGACGATCAGGTTCGCGGGCGGCCCGGTCACCGGCACCTTGTCCTCGATGTCCTCAGTCATTTGCTCGCTCCACCTGTGATCCGGCCATCGACCCGGGCGGCGACGGCCGCGACAGCGGCGCCGACCGCCACGCCGGTGGCCACGTCGCTGGGATAGTGCACGCCGAGCAGCACTCGCGAGAGCGCCATCGGCGGCACCAGCATGACAGGCAGCGGCAAACCCGTAGCCCGGGCCAGCAGGATGGACGCCGCCGTCGTCGAGGTGGCGTGCGCCGACGGGAAGCTCAGGCTGCTCGGTGTGCCGACATTGACCGCGACCGCCGGATGATGCGGCCGCAGACGCCGCACCACTCGCTTGATCAGCACAGCGGCCGCGTGCGCGGTGAACGCCCCGGCGCCGGCCACCAGCCAGGCGCGGCGCCGTGCCGGCTGCAGAATCGCACCGATCGCCGATACCGCGAGCCAGCCGAGGCTGTGCTCGCCGAAATACGACAAGGCCCGCGCCGCCGCCAGTATCCCGGGGCGCCCGGCCAACGCCGATTGAATCGCTACCAGTACGGCCACTTCGCCGCGTGGCGGCGCCGAGTCAGCCGCGATGTCGGCCATTGCCGGACACGTTGTCGTGGGCCGGCAACAACACCGTCTCCCATTTCTCCTTGCTGGACAGCACCGGCAGTGCCTCGCGGTAGGCGCGGCGCATCTCGTCGAACCGGCTCAGCAGTTGCCGCTGACGCCGCAGCGACTGCCACAGCAACGCGAACATCTTGGCCCGGTCGCGCTGCCGGTAGACAGCGCCACGGCCGTCGGCCGTCGTGACGGTGGCGCCGTCCAGCGTGGACAGCCGGAACCACCGGGCGTCTTGGGTCGGCACGTTGAGCTGGGGGCGCCGATGATGCGTCGGGTCTTCCCGCCTGAGCTGATGCAGCGTCCCGCGGGCCAGCCGGTACCCGATTGTCAACGGGTTCACCGGCGGTTTCATCTCGTAGTTCCGCCGCGACGGCACCGGCAACTCGTCGGACGACGGCAACACCACCGCATCCGGGTACTGCTTGCGCATCCGATGTACTTCTGGCAGAGCGGATTCCAGTATCGAGAAGATGTGCTCGGGGCCGGCGAGGAAGTCGTCGATCGCCCTGTTCTGAATGGCTACCGTCGAATACTCAAGGCAGGAAAGGTGTTTGAGCGTCGCCTTGAGATGGCTGCGGACCAGTCCGGACACGTCGCCGTCCCAGTGCATGGCCGCGACCACCAGCCGGTTGCGCAGGTGGAAATACGCCTGCCAGTCGATCGCGTCATCCTTGTCGCTCCACGCCATGTGCCAGATCGCCGCACCGGGCAGCGTGGCGGTGGGATAACCGTGCTCGGCGGCGCGCAACCCGTAATCGGCGTCGTCCCATTTGATGAACAGCGGTAACGGCTGGCCGAGCTCCTCGGCGACATGGCGCGGGATCATGCATGTCCACCAGCCGTTGTAGTCGACGTCGATGCGCCGGTGCAGCAGCTCGCTGCGAGGGTTGTTGTCGCTCAACCGGTATTCGGCGAAGTCGTGGTCGTATTCGGTGTATGGCGCTGCGGTCCACATGAAGTTCGCCCGGTCGACCATCTCGCCCATGATGTGCAGATGCGACGGCTCCTGCAGGTTGAGCATTTGGCCGCCCACCAGCATCGGTTTCTTGGCGAAGCGGTGCATCGCGAGAATGCGCAGAATGGTGTCGGGCTCCAGCTGGATATCGTCATCCATGAACAGGATCTGCTGGCAGTCAGTGTTTTTCAGCGCCTCGTACATCACCCGGCTGTATCCGCCGGAGCCGCCGAGGTTGGGTTGGTTGTGAATGGAGAGTCGATCGCCAAGCGGCGCGGCGGCGGCGGCGAAATCGGGGTGATCGCGCACCTTCGACGTGCCCTGGTCAGGCACAATCACTGCACCGATAACCTTGTCCACCAATGGGTCTGAGGTGAGGTCACGCAGTGCGTTGACACAGTCATTCGGCCGGTTGAAGGTCGGGATGCCGACGGCGACGTTCGCGACGCCCGGTGCCGGCTTGTCGGAGTACCAGCCGGCGCTACCCAGCGTGACCTTGCTGTCGGTGGTGATGTCGAACCAGATCCACCCGCCGTCTTCAAATGGTGCCAGTGCCACCTGGAGCTCGACCGTCACCGGTTGCTCACCGGCGCTGGCGAATTCGCGTCCTTCGACGAAGATTCTCGCACCGGTCGCCTTGGTCCGGTAGACGTCCACGCGGCCGGATCCGGTCAGCTCGGCTCGCAGCACCACCGACGTGCACGTCGTCCACCGCCGCCAGTAACTGGCCGGGAAAGCATTGAAATAGGTGGCGAACGACACCTCGGACTCGGCACCGATCTGCAGTGACGTGCGGTTGATCGCATGTCCGCGACGGGAGTTGGTCGTCGACTCCTCCAGGTAGAGCTTGCGCACATCGAGTGGCTCGCCGGGACGCGGCAGAATGACGCGCGCCAGCAGGCTCACGGCTTTTCCGGATTCGGGGGTCGGGGCACCCGCATTGGCGGTGGCCCTGGCTGCGTCGTCGCCGGTGGTTTTAGTCATCCGCGGATGGTTCCTCTGTTGTTCTCGTCCAGCGGTGCACCGTCACACAGGTGCGGCGCCAGAACGTTGTCGTACATGTTCAGTGCACTGGCGATGGCCATGTGCATGTCGAGATACTGGTAGGTGCCGAGCCGCCCGCCGAAAAGCACCTTCGCCGAGGCGGTTTCATCTTTGGCCCTGGCCCGGTAGTCGGCCAGCACCGTGCGGTCGGCCTCGGTGTTGATCGGGTAGTAGGGCTCGTCGTCATGGTCGGCGAATCGGGAGTACTCCCGCATGATCACCGTCTTGTCCGTCGGGTAATCCCGCTCGGGGTGAAAATGGCGGAACTCGTGAATGCGGGTGAACGGCACGTCGAGGTCGTTGTAATTCATCACAGGGGTGCCCTGGAAGTCCCCGATCGGCAGCACCTCGACCTCGAAATCCAAAGTGCGCCAGCCCAAGTGGCCGTCCGCGAAATCGAAGTAGCGGTCCAGCGGGCCGGTGTAGATGACTGGAGCGTCCGGACTGGCGGCGCGCAGCTCGTCGCGCACGTCGAACCAGTCAGTGTCCAGCCTGACCTCGATGCGGTCGTCGGCGGCCATGTTCTGCAGCCAGGCCGTGTAGCCGTTGACCGGCAGACCCTCGTACGTGTCGTTGAAGTAGCGGTTGTCGAAGGTGTAGCGCACCGGCAGCCGGGTGATGTTGGCCGCGGGCAACTCCTTGGGGTCGGTCTGCCACTGTTTGGCGGTGTAACCCTTGACGAAGGCCTCATAGAGCGGACGGCCGATCAGCGAGATGGCCTTCTCTTCGAGATTCTGGGCGTCGCCGGTGTCGATCTCGGCGGCCTGCTCGGCGATCAGCTCACGCGCCTGCTCGGGGCTGAAGTAGCGGCCGAAGAACTGGGACACCAGTCCGAGTCCCATCGGGAATTGATAAGACTGCCCGTCATGCATCGCGAAGACCCGATGCTGGTAGCCGGTGAAGTCGGTGAACTGCCGCACGTAATCCCACACTCGCTTGTTGGAGGTGTGGAAGAGGTGTGCGCCGTATTTGTGCACTTCGATGCCGGTCTGCGGCTCAGCCTCGGAGTAGGCGTTTCCGCCGATATGCGGGCGCTTTTCGACGACGAGCACGCGCTTGTCGAGCTGGCTGGCCACGCGCTCGGCGATCGTCAGGCCGAAAAATCCGGAGCCGACAACGAAGAGGTCGAAACGAGTGGTCATCGGTTGCCTAGGGTATCCGACCGCGCGACCAGAACCCGCTTGGCCGCGGCGTTCGGCCGGGGTGTTCTGTTCACAGCGTTCGCCGCCGGCGTGGATACCAGCGCCACGGCCCACGATCGAGTGCTTTTTGGTGACGAAGGTCGCGATTGGCTCACGATTCGATCTCGCCACTCTAGTCACACCAATCACGTCAGTACCATCAATCACGTGCCCGAAGTAGCACTCTTCAAGGCACCTTGCGCGCGCTGACCGCGCAGGAGACCGAGATCGCAATAGTCCAGATTGAGGAGACTTCCGTGCCGAACCGACGTCGACGCAGGCTTTCGACAGCCACGAGCGCAGTCGCCGCTCTGGCGGTCGCGAGTCCATTTGCTTATGTAGCCGTCAGCGGCCTGCTGACCGACACCAAGCCCGCGCCCCAACATCGTGAGTTCGTCCAGGCCGCCGGAGTGGGCGACCTGCCTGGCGAGTTGATGTCTGCGCTGTCGCAGGGTTTGTCGCAATTCGGGGTCAACCTGCCGCCGGTGCCGAGCCTGACCGGTGCCACCAGCCCCGGGCTTGCCTCGCCGGGCCTGACCTCGCCGGGTCTGACCGATCCGTCGCTGGCCTCCCCCGGACTGACCTCACCAGGCCTCACCAGCCCCGGGCTGACTAGCCCCGGGCTGACTAGCCCCGGGCTGACTAGCCCTGGCCTGACCAGCCCTGGCCTGACCAGCCCCGGCTTGACCTCACCGGGTCTGACCTCACCGGGTCTGACCAGTCCGGGCCTCACCCCGGGCACGACTCCGGGTCTGACGCCGGGCGCGACGCCGGGTCTGACCAGTCCGGGCCTCACCCCGGGCACGACGCCGGGCCTCACCCCGGGCGCAACACCGGGTCTGACAGATCCCTCGCTGACCACCCCCGGATTGACCAGTCCGGGCGGCCTGACGCCAGGGCTGACCAGCCCGACCGCATTCGGTCCGTCGTCGGCCACTTCCGGTGCTCTGCCGAATCCGAGCGAATTTCCGATCAGCGACCCGGTCGGCCTGGACCCGGGCGCCGGCGGCACCTACCCGATCCTCGGCGATCCGTCACTCGGCGCTGCGCCGTCGGGCGGAAGTAGCGGCGGGCTGGTCAGCGACATGATGAGCGCGGCCAACCAGCTGGGCGCCGGTCAGGCCATCGACCTGCTCAAGGGCCTGGTGATGCCGGGGCTGAAGCAGGCTATGAGCGGCGCAGGGGCCGCTGCGGCAGCGCCCGGTGCGGTACCGGTGCCTCCGGTACCGGCGCCGCCACTGCCGACACCCTGATCGGAGCCCGGCTGAAGGACTTGCCACCCGAAACGGCACCGCAGAAGTGGGACCCGCGACCAGCGCCGCCCAATCTCTGCGGTGCCGTGCCGTGCGTTCATTAACATAGTTCACTTGCGTAGCGTGTCGAATCATCTGCAACACTAGACACATACGTAACATCGGGTGGTGCCGCCCCGCCGTCCCGGACCGACGATGCTGTTCACTGCCGTCGTCGCGACAGTGGTCATCCTGCCGTGGGCGGCCGACCCCGCCATGGGACATCGGGATCAGCGGCAGCAAGCGGCCCGCCCGGGCGATACTCATCTCGCCCAACAGCCGTTGGTCGGTCTCGGCGGAGGCGTCACGGTCCGCGAAATCAGCCAAACCACACCGTTTTCCATGGTTGC
>DATFYT010000201.1:0-5354 GCA_035314925.1 Mycobacterium sp.
CCGCGCGCGACGGTGATCGAGCCCGCCGCCCGCGAGGCGCTGAACATTGCGTGTAAGACGTTGCGCGCATATCTGGCGCCGGACGGCAGCCACGGAATCAACGTGATGCAGAACGGCCGTTTCGCTCGCAACGTCGTCGAGCGCGCCGAGCGGTTGCGCGATTCTCGCGTCGCTGCTCAGCATCGCACGGACAAAGGCTCGGTGACTGTGGAAGATCTGGAGACTCTGCGCACCCAGGACATCGTCGCGGCCGTCGTGGCTGCGTGCGCGGAAAAGCATGTGCCGATCCAGCTGTGAGCGGCACGCAGCGCACTAGGGATCGGACGACAACGTGGATGAAAATGTCCGGTGCTGAAGGCAGATTTGCTGGCCTGAACGTGAATGAGGGTCTGTGATGGCTTGGAAAGTGGTGGGCCGAGTGCCGCATTCTCCAGGTGGGGGCCACGTTGGAGGTCTGTAGGTCTCTGGGACACGCCGGATAGGTTATAGCGGAGTTTTGCTGATTGGTTCGCCCGCTTCGGTTTTCGCGTGCTGGTGCAGGTGTTCGGCGCGGTTGTAGCCGCGGGTGCGGTCGGCGTTGGTGGTGTCGACGCGTTGGGTGTGCGTGGTGCCGCACGGCCCGCCGCGAAATCCCGGTAGTAGCGGTAGATGCCGGCGGCGCGCTTGGCGCGCCCGTAGGTGTCGAGCGTATCGCCCTGACCGGGCTCAGGTGCGGCGTGGGCCGCGGCCGAACTGATCGCCGCTCCCGCTATCCGGTATTGCTCATCCTCGCCGATGCGGCGAACCGCACGAGCGAATCGCGGTATTGTCTGGCGGCGACATGGGCCCGAAATGGCGGTGTTTGGCCGCGTGGTCGGGCATGCTCACTGATGGAGCTAGCGCACCCCCGGGCGAAGGAAATGGTCGGTGGACTACCCGCGCCGGGTTGATGCCGGAATCAACCACAGTCGCCGGGCCACCCGCGGCGCCACATGCCCGGCAAGCGTGATACTTCATGAGCCGCTGCGGCGGTCGCTGCGGGTCGCCGCTGGCGGTCATAAGGTGCCACCGAAATGTCGCTGCACGCTGAGCTATGGTCACCCAGGCGCCCATCAAGGGCTTGCCTACGACACCGGCCGATGGCGCGGCTGGTTTCGCTGGGACGAGTGGGGTTTTCGCCTCGGCGGCCACGCCGAACCGCACAATCAGGGTCCTCGCCCCGATCGGCCCGAGCCTGGCCCACGCCTAGGTCGCGTGCCAGTGGACCCGGCGACCCCGACGCCTGCCGCGCCCCTGGCTGCTGACCGCCCGTATGGCGGCGGGGCCGGCCACCCGCACGCAACGCCGGAGCCGGCCTCCCTCGCGCAGGCGTTACGCACGGTCGCCGGGGCACTCGAACGGCTGGCCGACTTGATCGCCGCCGAACAGAATGCTTCCGGACCCCAGGCCCGACACACGCGCCATCGCCCATAAGCACCCACCGAATCCGCCAAACGGTGTCAGACTGCGTCGATAGCCCGCCGTCGAGTCGTTGGCGATCTCACGCGCATGCCTGCGGCCTCCTTCTACCGGGAACCCGCGCCACGGGGGATGTCACGGAATAGCCGCAGTTCACCTGTGATGGCTCCCATCAACGTCTGCCGCAGGGGCGACTTTTACGCGTGTTAGCCGCTGACGGGTTCGGCTATCGATTCCTCATCCCAGCCTTCGGTGTCGTTAGCGGCGTTGAAAGCGGGAACTGGCCGGCCGGCGGATTCCGCCGCGCCGAAGTTGGCGCGGTTGCCTAGCGCCGCGATAAGGTCCTTGATCTTTCTGGCCTCGTCCTTCGTGGGTGTTTGACCGGCTTCGAGGCCGTCGAGCAGATCTTTCCGCAGACCCGCGCTGACCGCTACCTCGTCGGCGGATAGGTACGCGCGTGTGCAGGCGACGTACAGCTGCTGACCTAATGTGGCGTCCGGCGCTCCGGCCGCGACGACCATCAGGTCGTTATAGCGGCTACGGACTTCGCCCAACGCCACGATGACCGATAACGTACTTCTATCTGTGCGAGCCGCGTCGGTCAGCGCGATTTGAAGTTTGCGCAGACCGGACAAAAGACCCTCGGCGCGATCGTGAAACCGTGGGTCTTCTGGTGCGGGCAATGCATCGATCGCCGACGAGTGCACCGCCATCGCCGCCTGGGCCAGACTGACGATAATTTGCGTGTCACCTTGGGCCGGAGCTTCGGCCATAATTCCCTCGATTCAGCTATGCGGCGACGCCGCAACAGGCCCCGCTATCAATACTGATTGGCAAGGGCCGAGAATAGCGACATCGCTTGCTACTGTAAACGCGCTCGAGACCGTGGCGGTGATTGCGCCCCGCAGGATCCGTACCGCGAAAGTGGCTGTTGAATTTCGGAAATAGGCTGAAGGCTGCCCACGCGGATTCTGAGGGTTTGTGGGCGCCGGCTGTTTTGAGCCGGCCGCCGGGTGAATGCCCGAACGCGTCCAGCGCGCGGCGCCGCCGGTCAGCTGGAGTCCCTGAGGCCATTGCGCGACCTGGCTAGTTTGCTTGGTGACGTCTCAGTTCATGCCCGTGGCGAACCGACGCACCGCTATGCGATCCGGCGTCGCCCAATCGTGCACCTCAGCAACTTAGGCATCGCCGATCTTGACGAACGCCGCGAAGGACGGAATTTGACGTCGGCAGGACAGAAAAGCTCACGTCGATAGGGCCCGCGTCGCTCCCGTGGTCGGCGGTCATTGCGGCTTTGGCGTCGCCGGGAAGTTCGTCGCCACCGCGGCGGCGATCTCCAGGAACTGTCGCCGTGTCGCCGGGCGCAGCTGGTCGATGTCGACAACCCCCGCCGCCGCGATGTGCCGGTCGTAGGGCAACACGAATACCCGGTCGCCGCCAACACGCCGAGCAAACGTCTTCACTAGGGTGGCGATCAGTTTGCGGTCGCTGCGTCCGGTCACGTCGTTGAGTACCACGACCGAGCGTGTGAGCAGCTCGTGGTGGCCTGACTCGCGCAGCCAGTCCATCACCTTGCC
Source organism: Mycobacterium sp. (assembly GCA_035314925.1). Taxonomy (GTDB): domain Bacteria; phylum Actinomycetota; class Actinomycetes; order Mycobacteriales; family Mycobacteriaceae; genus Mycobacterium. The sequence goes on from DATFYT010000201.1 coordinate 3,015, forward strand.
CGCCGCTTGGGCGCTGTCGCGGGAGGTGGAGGCGACCACGATGATCGACTCCGCCTTGGCAAGCAGGCCCTTCATCACCGGATGCTCGACGTTGGTGCCGGCGTCGGTAACGAAGACTGAGTAAAACCGCTGCAGACGTTCGTACGCGGCATGGTAGGTCTTGGGATCGAGCAGTTTCCGTTCGCTGACCTGACGGTTGGCGGCCAGCACGTCGAGCCCGCTGACAGGGCTTTGTCCGACGTGCGAGCGCATATCGGCGTAGCGCTCGATCCGGTCGTCGGCCAACACCTCGCGGTAGGAGGAGGCCGCTGTCGGGTCGATCCGCTCAGCCAGATTGGCCCCGATGTCGGGGTTGCCGTCGATGGCCACCACTTTGTCCTTGCGGACCGACGCGAACATCGAACCGATACCGATCGCGGTGGTGGTCTTGCCCACCCCACCCTTGCCGCCGAGCACCACCACCGAATACGAGCCGAGCAGAGGGCTGTTGACGATGGCGTTGAGCAGGCGAAACCGGCGTTCGTCGGGCGATTGCTCCATCGTGACCAAGCCGAAAGTCGTCACCCGCAACCATTTTCGCCACCCTTTGGCCGGCGGCACCTTGTGCTCGGTAATCACCTCGGCTGCGCGCAGCTCTTCGGTTGTCAGCTCCCACGAGGCGGCTTCGGCCGTTGTTGGGGACGCTTGCCCGGCACGGGCCGTCGCTGGTGGTGCTGGGGTGATGGAAAACGGCGGTCTCGCGGCCGGCGGCCGATTGGCCTGCGATGGCTGCGGGTCCCCTGTCGGAGGCCGGTTGGGATTTGCCGGCACATGTACGCCGTGCTGTCGGTGCATGGTCGAGGCCGCCGCCGGAGGCGCCGCCCAGCTAGGCTGGGCGGGCGCGCTATCGCGCTGGACGCCCGGGTGTGCCTCGGATGCTTTCGACAACAACGGCCTCGGCGCTGCGGAGTCCGTTTGCTGCCCGGAATCCTGTGGTGGCAATGGTGCGGTGGCGCCCTCACCGCCGACAGGGTCGCGATTGCTCTTGCCCGGGCGGCTCACGCGGTGCAACGCCCGCCCTTACGGGCGCATTCAGGGCCGGGTCGCCCCGACTCGACAATCACGCTGCGACATTAACAAGAGTCCAGTTTCAGTGTCCAGCAGCGCGAGACAGACTCTTTGCCTGGCGGCAGCGCTATGGGCCAGATGGGCAAGCAGACAACACAGGCACTGGAAGCAATGACGGACTACGCGGGGGTAGAAACCGTTGCCGCGCTACGCGAACAGGTCACGGACGTCAATCAGCAGGCCACGTTCCATCGGCGCGGCGGCGTTCCGGGCACGGTATCGCGTGGTGTCTGGCCTGGACGTTCATGGTTATCATCCAGTCCCACCGCACTATCCCGACGTGACTTGGTCGAACCGGAACACCGCGAGGCGCCCTGCCAGCGCCTCGAATTCGTCGGAGGTGCCGTCGACGACCATGCCGGAACGCTTGGCGAACGCCACACCGACCGGGACCTGCACCGGGAAAGCTCGAAGTATCGGGCGCGCTTGTGCTGCCGTGAGTTCGACGATCTTCACCCGCCGGGAGCGGCGGCCCCGGCTGAGCGTGCCGGTGCCCGCGGCCCGGGCGTTGGCGGCCCAGTCCGCGCCGGGAAAACCGGCAACCACAAAGAGGCCCCCGTCGAATTCGAACGGCGTCATCGGCGTGCTGCGCGGTTGACCCGACTTGCGTCCGGGCACCGTCAACACCATGGCAGGCCCGGTCGGTATGCCGAGCTTCTGCACGGCCATCATCACCTTGTTCATCGGCTTGAGGTAACGCGGTGGGCGGGGATCAGACATGTCTTGCCTCCTTTGCTATTTCGTGAACAGGTTGCGATGGTCAGAAACCCACTGGGCGAAGGTGGTCGCCGGGCGGCCGGTGATCTTCTCCACTTCGCGGGTAACGAGGGCCGGTTTATCGACCGTCTCCGCGAGCATCGCTGTATAGGCGTCGGCGAATTCGGCACCCAGACCCAGGCCGATGAAGCGCTGCCGCACCACATCCGGTGGCACCTCGAGGTAGCGCAGCGGGCGACCCAGCACGGTGCCGATGATCTCCACCAGCTCGGAATTGGTGAACGCCTGCGGGCCGGTCAGCGGGATATGCTGTCCAACAAACTCATCGGTCAGCAATGCCTGCGCGGCCACCGCTGCGATATCGGTCTCGACGATCGGTGCGGCCGACGCCGCGGCGTAGGGTCCGCCGACGACGTCACCGGCGCGAATCTGCGCCGACCACATGCCGACGAAGTTCGACGCGAACACCGCGGGCCGCAGGCTCACCCAGTCCAGGCCTGAGTCGACGGCGAGCTG
>DATFYT010000202.1:0-16395 GCA_035314925.1 Mycobacterium sp.
CTTCGATGAACTCCGCATTGGCCTGGCCACCGCGGAGGACATCCGTAACTGGTCTTTCGGTGAGGTCAAGAAGCCGGAGACGATCAACTACCGCACGCTCAAGCCAGAGAAGGACGGCCTGTTCTGCGAGAAGATCTTCGGTCCCACTCGCGACTGGGAGTGCTACTGCGGCAAGTACAAGCGGGTGCGCTTCAAGGGCATCATCTGTGAGCGCTGTGGTGTCGAGGTGACTCGTGCCAAGGTGCGTCGCGAGCGCATGGGCCACATCGAGCTGGCCGCCCCGGTCACGCACATCTGGTACTTCAAGGGCGTGCCTTCGCGTTTGGGCTACTTGCTGGACCTGGCGCCGAAGGATCTCGAGAAGATCATCTACTTCGCCGCGTACGTCATCACTGCCGTCGACGACGAGATGCGGCACAACGAGCTGTCCACGCTCGAGGCCGAGATGGTCGTCGAGCGCAAAGCGGTCGAGGACCATCGCGACGCCGACCTGGAGGCACGGGCCCAGAAGCTCGAGGCCGACCTGGCCGAGCTGGAGGCCGAAGGCGCGAAAGCCGATGCGCGGCGCAAGGTTCGCGACGGTGGCGAGCGTGAGATGCGCCAGCTCCGCGACCGGGCACAGCGCGAGCTGGACCGGCTCGACGAAATCTGGACCACCTTCACCAAGCTGGCTCCCAAGCAACTGATCGTCGACGAGAACCTCTACCGGGAACTCATCGACCGCTACGGCGAGTACTTCACCGGTGCCATGGGCGCGGAGTCGATTCAGAAGCTCATCGAGAACTTCGACATCGAGGCCGAGGCCGAGACGCTGCGTGATGTCATCCGAAACGGCAAGGGGCAGAAGAAGCTTCGCGCTTTGAAGCGACTCAAGGTGGTCGCTGCGTTCCAGCAGTCGTCCAACTCGCCGATGGGCATGGTGCTCGACGCCGTCCCGGTGATCCCGCCGGAGCTGCGTCCGATGGTGCAGCTCGACGGTGGCCGGTTCGCCACCAGCGACCTCAACGACCTGTACCGCCGGGTGATCAACCGCAACAACCGGCTCAAGAGGCTGATCGACCTCGGCGCGCCCGAGATCATCGTCAACAACGAGAAGCGGATGCTGCAGGAGTCCGTCGATGCGCTGTTCGACAACGGCCGTCGCGGCCGTCCGGTCACCGGACCGGGCAACCGTCCGCTGAAGTCGCTCAGCGATCTGCTGAAGGGCAAGCAGGGCCGGTTCCGGCAGAACCTGCTCGGTAAGCGCGTCGACTACTCGGGCCGTTCGGTCATCGTGGTCGGCCCGCAGCTCAAGCTGCACCAGTGCGGTCTGCCCAAGCTGATGGCACTCGAGCTGTTCAAGCCGTTCGTGATGAAGCGGCTCGTTGACCTGAACCACGCGCAGAACATCAAGAGCGCCAAGCGGATGGTGGAGCGTCAGCGTCCGCAGGTGTGGGATGTGCTCGAGGAGGTCATCGCCGAGCACCCGGTGCTGCTGAACCGCGCACCTACCCTGCACCGGCTGGGCATCCAGGCCTTCGAGCCGATGCTGGTGGAAGGCAAGGCCATTCAGCTGCACCCGTTGGTGTGTGAGGCGTTCAACGCCGACTTCGACGGTGACCAGATGGCCGTGCACCTGCCGCTGAGCGCGGAGGCGCAGGCCGAGGCCCGCATCCTGATGCTGTCGAGCAACAACATCCTGTCGCCGGCTTCGGGTCGTCCGCTGGCCATGCCGCGACTGGACATGGTGACCGGGCTTTACTACCTGACCACCGAGATCCCCGGCGACACGGGCGAATACCGGCCCGCCGCCAAGGACCGTCCGGAGTCGGGGGTGTACGCCTCGCCGGCCGAAGCGATCATGGCGATGGACCGCGGTGTGTTGAGCGTGCGCGCCAAGATCAAGGTGCGGCTGACCCAGCTGCGCCCGGCGGTCGAGCAGGAGACTGAGCTGTTCGGCCAAAACGGTTGGCAGCCCGGTGATTCCTGGATTGCCGACACCACACTGGGTCGGGTGCTGTTCAACGAGCTGCTGCCGGTCGGGTACCCGTTCGTCAACAAGCAGATGCACAAAAAGGTGCAGGCGGCGATCATCAACGATCTCGCCGAGCGCTACCCGATGATCGTGGTCGCCCAGACCGTCGACAAGCTCAAGGACGCCGGTTTCCACTGGGCCACTCGCTCGGGTGTCACCGTGTCGATGGCTGACGTGCTGGTGCCGCCGGGCAAGCAGGAGATCCTCGACGCCTATGAGGAGCGCGCCGACAAGGTCGAAAAGCAGTTCCAGCGTGGTGCTTTGAACCACGGCGAGCGCAACGAGGCGCTGGTGGAAATCTGGAAGGAAGCGACCGACGAGGTGGGTGAGGCTCTGCGGGAGCACTACCCGCCCGACAACCCGATCATCACGATCGTCGACTCCGGTGCCACTGGTAACTTCACCCAGACCCGGACGCTGGCCGGCATGAAGGGTCTGGTGACCAACCCGAAGGGTGAGTTCATCCCGCGGCCGATCAAGTCGTCGTTCCGTGAAGGCCTGACGGTGCTGGAGTACTTCATCAACACCCACGGCGCGCGGAAGGGGTTGGCGGACACCGCGTTGCGTACCGCCGACTCGGGTTACCTGACCCGTCGTCTGGTCGACGTGTCGCAGGACGTCATCGTCCGCGAGCGCGACTGCGGCACCGAGCGCGGCATCGTCGTCGAGCTGGCCGAGCGTCAGCCCGACGGCACGCTGATCCGCGACCCGTTCATCGAAACCTCGGCCTACGCACGCACATTGGGTACCGATGCGGCGGACGAGAAGGGCAACGTCGTCGTCGCGCGCGGGCATGACCTCGGCGACCCGGAGATCGACGCGCTGCTGGCGGCCGGTATCACGCAGGTGAAGGTGCGTTCGGTGCTGACCTGCACCACCGGCACCGGCGTGTGCGCGACCTGCTACGGGCGCTCGATGGCCACCGGCAAACTGGTCGACATCGGTGAGGCCGTCGGTATCGTGGCCGCCCAGTCCATCGGCGAGCCCGGCACGCAGCTGACCATGCGCACCTTCCACCAGGGTGGTGTCGGTGAGGACATCACCGGTGGTTTGCCCCGCGTGCAGGAGCTGTTCGAGGCCCGGGTGCCGCGCGGTAAGGCGCCGATCGCCGACCTCACCGGACGGGTGCGTCTGGAGGAGGGCGAGCGCTTCTACAAGATCACCATCGTCCCCGACGACGGTAGCGAGGAAGTGGTCTACGACAAGCTCTCAAAGCGGCAACGCCTGCGGGTGTTCAAGCACGAGGACGGTTCCGAGCGGCTGCTGGCCGACGGCGACCACGTCGAGGTGGGCCAGCAGCTGATGGAAGGCTCCGCCGACCCGCACGAGGTGCTGCGCGTGCAGGGCCCCCGCGAGGTGCAGATCCACCTGACCAAGGAGGTCCAGGAGGTCTACCGGGCGCAGGGTGTGTCGATCCACGACAAGCACATCGAGGTGATCGTCCGGCAGATGCTGCGCCGGGTGACCATCATCGACTCGGGTTCGACGGAGTTCCTGCCCGGCTCGCTGATCGACCGTGCGGACTTCGAGGCGGCGAACCGTCGGGTGGTGGCCGAAAGCGGCGAGCCCGCGGCCGGCCGCCCCGTGCTGATGGGTATCACCAAGGCGTCGCTGGCCACCGACTCGTGGCTGAGCGCGGCGTCGTTCCAGGAGACCACGCGCGTGCTGACCGATGCGGCGATCAACTGCCGCAGCGACAAGCTGCAGGGTCTGAAGGAGAACGTGATCATCGGAAAGCTGATCCCGGCCGGTACCGGCATCAACCGCTACCGCAACATCCAGGTTCAGCCGACCGAGGAGGCCCGCGCCGCGGCGTACACGATCCCGTCCTACGAGGATCAGTACTACAGCCCGGACTTCGGCCAGGCCACCGGTGCTGCGGTTCCGCTGGACGACTACGGCTACTCCGACTACCGGTAGTTCGACAATCGAAAAAGCCCCGGGTTTTTGCCCGGGGCTTTTTCGTGCCCGTGATCCCCATCCGTCTCACAAGTCACCCGGGAAGTCGGGGCGCGGGAAGTCGGGGTGGGTTTTGCCCGCCTCAGAGCGACAATCGGTAGCGGCAGGGCTTCCGGGTTCTTGGGTTGTCGCTGCGAGGCGGGCACAACGGCGCATGCGCCCGTTCTTGTGACTGCTGAGAATTGGTGAGTCTGTCCGGCTCTCTCACTAGACTGGCCGACGTGCTTATCGGTTCACATGTCAGTCCGCAGGATCCGCTGGCCGCAGCCGCGGCCGAAAACGCCGATGTGGTCCAGATTTTCCTCGGCAACCCGCAGAGCTGGAAGGCGCCCAAGCCGCGCGACGACGCCGCAGCGCTCAAAGCCGCGGCGCTGCCGATCTACGTGCACGCGCCCTATCTGATCAACGTTGCGTCGGCGAACAACCGGGTGCGGATCCCGTCGCGCAAGATCCTGCAGGACACCTGCAACGCGGCGGCCGACATCGGCGCGGCGGCGGTGATTGTGCATGGCGGCCACGTCACCGAGGACAGCGACCTCGACGAGGGTTTCCAGCGCTGGCGCAAGGCGCTCGACCAACTGGAGACCGAAGTTCCCGTCTACCTGGAGAACACCGCGGGCGGCGATCACGCCATGGCCCGCCACTTCGACACCATCGGACGGCTCTGGGACCAGGTCGGCGACAAAGGGATTGGCTTTTGCCTGGACACCTGCCACGCCTGGGCGGCGGGCGAGGCGCTAGTCGACGCCGTCGACCGCATCAAAGGCATCACCGGCCGGATCGACCTGGTGCACTGCAACGACTCCAAGGATTCGGCGGGCTCGGGCCGCGACCGGCACGCCAACTTCGGCACCGGACAGATCGATCCCGAGCTGCTGGTGGCGGTGGTTCGAGCGGCGGGTGCGCCGGTGATCTGCGAGACGGCCGACGAGGGCCGCAAAGACGACATCGCCTTCCTGCGTGAGCGGCTGAGCTGAAGAAACGGATGCCATGGTCGCGCGGCTCGTCGCAGTTCTCGGCGTTGTCCTGGTAATCGCGGGCTGCGCCGGCCGGGACACGGGCAAGCCGTCGGCATTCGTCGAGGGCACCAGCGTGCACACGCTCAGCGTCGGCGGGCACGACCGCACCTATCGGCTGCACAAACCCACGGGACTGCCCGCATCCGCCCCGCTGGTTGTCATGCTGCACGGCGGTTTCGGAACCGACGCGCAGGCCGAAAGGTCCTACGGCTGGGATGAATTGGCGGACTCATCCAAGTTCGTCGTCGCCTACCCGGACGGCCTCAATCGGGCCTGGAACGTCAACGGGGGTGGCTGCTGCGGCCGGCCTGCCAAGCAAGGCATCGACGACGTCGGCTTCATCACCGCGGCCGTCGCCGACATCAAACGCAACGTCAGCATCGACGCCTCCCGCGTCTACGCCACCGGCATGAGCAACGGCGGCATGATGTCGTACACACTGGCGTGTGACACCAGCATCTTTGGCGCTATCGGCCCGGTTTCCGGCACACAGTTGGACCCCTGCCGGTCACCGCATCCGCTGTCGGTCATGACGATCCATGGCACCAAGGATCCGCTGGTTCCTTACGGTGGCGGCCCCGGCCGCGGCTTCGCCCACATCAACGGCCCACCGGTACCGGAGTCGAATGCGTTCTGGCGCAAGGTCGATCAATGCCACACTCCGGTCGAAACGACCAGCGGTTCGGTGACCACGTCGACCGCGGGTTGCCCCGATAACCGCAGCGTGGTGCTGGTCACCGTCGACGGCGGCGGCCACCACTGGCCCGATTTCGCCACCGCAAAGCTGTGGCAATTCTTCGCCGCGCATCCCCATTGAGTATTACAGGTCTTGTGCGGTTGTAGAAAAAATGTAATATTGGCGGCATGTCAGATACTCATGTCGTCACCAACCAGGTCCCGCCGCTGGAGGAGCACAACCCGGCATCCTCGCCGGTGCTCATCGAGGCGCTGATCCGCGAAGGCGGGCAGTGGGGCCTCGATGAGGTGACCGCGGTCGGTGCGATCTCCGGCTCGGCGCAGGCGCAGCGGTGGGGCCAGTTGGCCGACCGCAACCGGCCCGTACTGCACACCCGCGATCGCTACGGCCACCGCGTCGACGAGGTCGAGTACGACCCCGCCTACCACGAGCTGATGCGCACCGCGATCGAACACGGCCTGCACGCCGCGCCGTGGGCCGACGACCGGCCGGGTGCACACGTGGTCCGCGCGGCCAAGACCGGCGTGTGGACCGCCGAAGCCGCCCACATGTGCCCGATTTCGATGACCTACGCCGTCGTTCCGGCGTTGCGCTTCAACCCGGAGCTCGCCGCCAGCTACGAGCCGTTGCTGACCAGCCGGCACTACGACCCGGAGCTCAAGGTGGCGACGATGAAGTCCGGGATCACCGCCGGCATGTCGATGACCGAAAAGCAGGGTGGCTCCGATGTCCGCGCCGGCACCACGGAGGCCACCCGCAACGCCAACGGCACCTACTCCCTGACCGGTCACAAGTGGTTTACCTCGGCGCCGATGTGCGACATGTTCCTGGTGCTCGCGCAGGCGCCGGGCGGCCTCTCCTGTTTCTTCTTGCCGCGGGTGCTGCCCGACGGCACCCGCAACCGGATGCTGCTGCAGCGGCTCAAGGACAAACTCGGCAACCACGCCAACGCATCCAGCGAGGTCGAGTACGACGGCGCCACCGCATGGCTGGTCGGCGAGGAGGGCCGCGGCGTCCCGACCATCATCGAGATGGTCAACCTGACCCGGCTGGACTGCGCGCTGGGCAGCGCCACCACCATGCGTACCGGCCTGACCTTCGCCGTTCACCACGCACAGCACCGCAAGGCTTTCGGCTCTTATCTGATTGACCAACCGCTGATGCGTAATGTGTTGGCGGACCTGGCAGTTGAGGCCGAGGCTGCCACCATGGTGGCGATGCGGATGGCCGGCGCCACCGACAACGCCATCCGTGGCGATCAGACCGAAGCACTGCTGCGCCGGATCGGTCTGGCGGCCAGCAAGTACTGGGTGTGCAAGCGCGCCACGCCACACGCCGCCGAGGCGCTGGAGTGTCTGGGCGGCAACGGCTATGTCGAGGATTCCGGTATGCCGCGGCTGTACCGTGAGGCGCCGCTGATGGGGATCTGGGAAGGTTCCGGCAATGTCAGCGCACTGGATACTTTGCGCGCCATGGCAACTCGCCCGGAGTGCGTCGAGGTGCTGTTCGGCGAGCTGGCCAAAGGCGCCGGGCAGGATCCGCGTTTGGACGGCCATATCGATCGGCTGCGCTCGCAGCTCGGCGACCTGGACACCATCGCCTACCGGGCCCGCAAAGTCGCCGAGGACGTCTGCCTGGCGTTGCAGGGCTCGCTGCTGGTGCGGCACGGACATCCCGCGGTTGCCGAGGCGTTCTTGGCCACCCGCCTCGACGGGCAGTGGGGCGGCGCGTTCGGAACCATGCCCAGCGGGCTGGATGTCGCGCCGATCCTGGAGCGAGCCCTGGTAAAGGGCTGAGCCCCAGTATGACTCACGCGATCAGACCGGTCGACTTCGACAACCTGAAGACGATGACCTATGAGGTCACCGACCGGGTTGCGCGCATTACCTTCAATCGGCCCGAGAAGGGCAACGCGATCATCGCCGACACCCCGCTGGAGTTGTCGGCTCTGGTCGAGCGGGCCGATCTGGATCCAGGCGTGCATGTCATCTTGATATCCGGCCGGGGTGAGGGCTTCTGCGCGGGTTTCGACCTGAGCGCCTACGCCGATCGCACCGGCTCGGCGGGCGGCACCGGCGCGTACCACGGGACCGTGCTGGACGGAAAGACCCAGGCGGTCAATCACTTACCGGATCAGCCGTGGGACCCGATGATCGACTACCAGATGATGAGCCGCTTCGTGCGCGGCTTTTCCAGCCTTTTGCACGCCGACAAGCCGACGGTGGTCAAGATCCATGGCTACTGTGTGGCCGGCGGCACCGACATCGCCCTGCACGCCGACCAGGTGATCGCTGCGTCCGACGCGAAGATCGGCTACCCGCCAACCCGGGTCTGGGGGGTGCCGGCCGCCGGGATGTGGGCCCACCGGCTGGGCGATCAGCGTGCCAAACGCCTTCTGCTGACCGGAGATTGCATCACCGGAGCGCAAGCCGCCGAGTGGGGTCTGGTGGTCGAGGCGCCCGACCCTGAAGACCTCGACGAGCGCACCGAGCGTCTGGTCGAGCGGATCGCCGCGGTGCCGGTCAATCAGCTGATCATGGTCAAACTCGCTCTCAATGCGGCGCTGCTGCAACAGGGCGTGGCCACCAGCAGAATGGTCAGCACCGTCTTCGACGGTATCGCCCGGCACACCCCCGAGGGGCATGCGTTCGTCGCCGACGCCGTCGAGCATGGCTTCCGCGATGCGGTGCGTCATCGCGACGAACCGTTCGGGGACCACGGACGCCGAGCGTCCCAGGTCTGACGGCTCAACAGCATGCCGAAATCGCTGGCTCGTATGACCGCCCGGTCGGTGGTGCTCAGCGTGCTGCTCGGCGCCCATCCGGCGTGGGCCAGCGCGGCTGAATTGATAAGGCTTACCAACGACTTCGGCATCAAGGAAACCACGTTGCGGGTTGCGTTGACCCGGATGGTCAGCTCCGGCGACTTGATCCGGTCCGCCGACGGCTACCGGCTCTCCGAGCGGCTGCTCGCTCGACAGCGTAGGCAGGACGACGCGATGCGGCCACAGCTGCGAGCCTGGCACGGATCCTGGACCACTTTGATTGTCACCAGTGTCGGCACCGAACCCAGGACCCGTGCGGCGCTGCGAACGACGCTGCACAACAAGCGTTTCGGGGAACTGCGCGAGGGGGTGTGGATGCGCCCGGACAACCTCGAACTCGACCTGGACGCGCGGCTGCGTGCGCGGGTGCGGATCGTGCAGGCCCGCGATGAGGCGCCAGACGAGCTGGCCGGCCAGCTGTGGGATCTGCCGTCGTGGGCCCGCATCGGGCAGGGGTTGCTTGCCGAAATATCGGATGCAACCGATGTTCCCGCTCGGTTCTTGGTCGCCGCTGCGATCGTCCGCCACCTGTTGACTGACCCTGTGCTGCCGGCGGAATTGCTGCCCGCCGACTGGCCGGGCGCTGGACTGCGCGCCGCCTACAACGACTTCGCCGCCGAACTGATCGGGCGGCGCGACGGTATCCGATTAGTGGAGGCGACATGAGCGATCCGGTACGCGTAGAACGCAATGGCCCGGTGACCACGGTGATCCTGAACCGTCCGGAGGCCCGCAACGCCGTCAACGGCCCGACGGCGGCCGCTTTGTTCTCGGCGTTCGAGGAGTTCGATCGTGACGACACCGCTTCCGTGGCGGTGTTGTGTGGCGACAACGGAACCTTCTGTGCCGGAGCCGATTTGAAGGCCTTCGGTACGCCGGAAGCCAACGCGGTGCACCGGACCGGACCCGGCCCGATGGGGCCGACGCGAATGGCGTTGTCAAAACCGGTGATCGCCGCGGTCAGTGGCTACGCCGTCGCCGGCGGCTTGGAGCTCGCGTTGTGGTGCGACCTGCGGGTGGCCGAAGAGACCGCGGTGTTCGGCGTGTTCTGCCGCCGATGGGGTGTGCCATTGATCGACGGCGGCACCATCAGGCTGCCCCGGCTGATCGGGCAGAGCCGGGCGATGGACATGATTCTCACCGGCCGCGCGGTCGATGCCGCCGAAGCGTTAGCGATCGGGCTGGCCAATCGCGTTGTGCCCGAAGGACAGGCCCGCGAAGCCGCCGAGCAGCTGGCCGCCGACCTCGCCGCGCTGCCTCAGCAGTGCATGCGATCGGACCGACTGTCGGCGCTGCACCAGTGGGGGATAAACGAATCGGACGCTCTTGACTACGAATTCGCCAGCATCTCTCGGGTGGCCGCCGAAGCGATGGAAGGTGCGGGCCGTTTCGCAGGCGGCGCCGGCCGCCACGGCGCAGCCGCGGTGTAAGGGTTCAGTAGCTCGGCAAGGTGAAGGATCGCGCGACCGCCAGCGACTGCTTGGCGACCAGCTTGCTGACGCCCGGGATGCGCAGTAGTCGGAGAGCGACGTTGCGTAGCTTGGCGAGCCGGCCCGAGGAGAAACGTTCGGTTCTCAGGGTGCCGATGGCGAGCTTCTGACACCGCGCGACATACGGCGCGAGTAGTCGCTGATATCGGGTGAACGCTGCTGCGTAATCCTCACCCGCCGCTTGTAATTCGTGACCCAGCACGTACGCGCCCACAATCGCCAGGGTGGTGCCCATGCCCGAACGGGGCGAGGCGCACCAGGCCGCGTCGCCGGTCAGGCACACCCGTCCGCGTGAGTATGAGTCGAGGCGGACTTGGGCGATCGAATCGAAGTAGACCTCCGGAGCCACCGCGAGGCCTTCGAGCAAGTTGGGAACCTCCCACCCCATTCCCGCATACCGCTCGGCGAACAGCCGCTTGTTGCCTTCGGTATCGCGGTAGTCGAAAACCAGGTGGGGGTCGGTGAGAAAGAAGCTCGCTCGCGCCGGCGTGTCGGGGTCGATGCCCTGTAGCGCCGCGGTTCGATCGGCATCGATGCACGCCATGCCGCAATGGTCGAGCCGCAGACTGTTTTCGATGTCGAAGAATCCGAAACACTGGCCGAGCTGCGTGACGTACTGGTCTTCGGGGCCGAACACCAACCTGCGCGTGCCAGAGTGCAGCCCGTCCGCCCCTATGACGAGGTCGTAGCTGCCCGTCGACGCGTCGCTGAAGGTCACGTCGACCCGTTGGCCGTCGTCGTCGAGTGCCGTAACACGAACGCCGAAGCGATAATTGGCGTCGCGCACGGCGTCGTGCAGGATGCGGGCGAGGTCGCCCCAGTGAATCTCCAGCTCGCCGCTGATGACTTCGGCGGGTAACCGACCGACTTCTTTGCCCCGGTCGTCGACGAGCACAAGCGGCCCCATCCGCGTAGCACCCGCTTGCACCTGAGCCAGCAGGCCCATCTTCTCGAGCACCACCACCGACGGGCCTCGGAAATCGACGGCCTGCCCGCCGGTGCGCAGTTGGCGGGCCTGTTCGATGATCGTCACGGTATGGCCCTGTCTGGTGAGCCAAAAGGCCAGGCTCGGCCCGGCGATACCGCCACCGTTGATGAGGATATCGAACGGCATTGCAACCCTTCTCTTTTGGCGAGCATCACCCATGATGCCAGGCGAAGGCTCGGCCGAAGGGGACTAGCTGGCCTTGTTGATGGTGTTGCCGGAGCCGAGGTTCTCGACCTTGGGGTTGCCGTCTTTGTAGGTGATCGTGTTGTTGAAGCCGACAACGTTGAGATGTTTGTCGATCTTGTCGATGGTGAGCTTGTTGTCCGCGCCGCCGATGCTCACCGTTCCGCAGGTGCCGTTGACGGTCAGTGTGTTGTTGGAGCCGCCCACATTCAGCGACTTCCCGTCGCCGCAATCGAGAGTGGTTGTGGTACCGAGCGATGAGTAGTTGATCGTATTGCCGATGTCGAATTGCGCACCCGTGCTAGTCGTCGAGGGCGTCGAGCTCGTCGAACTGGGGGAGGCGGGCCCGGTTGTAGAAGGGGCCGCGTTGTTGTTCTTGCCGCCGCAGCCGGCCATCCCGAACACCACAACGGCAGAAAGCGCCAGCGCCCCGGCCACCGGTCGGGACGAGCCGGTGGTGTAGCGCATTTTTCGCCTCAACTTCCAACCTGGCTGATGCGGTTGGTCATGCCGAGTTCGCGGCCGCGGTCCCAGACAACCGGCTGGCCGTTCTTGTAGAACACCGACTCGTTATAGCCGTAGACGGTGATGTCGTGGATGACGTTGTCGGCGACGACGGTGTGACCCGAGCCCATCACCGTCGCCGCCCAGCAGGTGCCCAGCGCGTTGACGACGTTCCGTGTCCCGTCGACCAGCAGCGTGGCGCCGTTGCAGTCGATCGTCTGCTCGAGACCCTCGCCGGTGACATGGGTGTCGCCGTTTTTGGCGTGCCCGGTCGGCGCGCCGGCGGCCGAGGTGAATGGGATGGCTATCGCGCAGGCGGCCAAGACTCGACATGGGAGTGTCCAATTCACGGTGGGCTCCTCTCGCCATGGCGCGCGACCTGCTCGAGGAGAGCGTACGTGGGCGATACGCCACCTCGGGCCGTTACCACCACTGGCCCTTGTGGGCAGACTAGAGTTCTTAGCGTGTCAGCCATCACCAGGCGGTGGTGGCTAACCCGAGCAGTGCAACCCGAGGGGCGAATCGCCATGCCAGCTGAGCCGGACACATCGGCCGGTCGGTCGGGCGGCGGGTCAAAGTCTGCGGCCCGTCCGGCCAGACTGAGCCGCGACATCGTCGTCAACGCCGCACTCACCTTCCTGGATCGGGAGGGCTGGGACGCGTTAACGATCAATGCGCTGGCGACGCAGCTCGGGACCAAAGGGCCGTCGTTGTATAACCACGTCGACAGCCTGGAAGATCTGCGCCGCACGGTGCGAATGCGGGTGATCGACGACATCATCACCATGCTGAACCGCGTCGCCGACGGACGGGCCCGCGACGATGCCGTGTTGGTCATGGCCTGCGCCTACCGTAGTTACGCGCATCACCACCCGGGGCGATATTCGGCATTCACTCGGATGCCGCTCGGCGGCGAGGATCCCGAATACGCGGCCGCCACCAGGGGCGCGGCGGCTCCGGTGATCGCGGTGTTGGCGTCCTACGGTCTTGACGGCGACGCAGCCTTCTATGCGGCGCTGGAATTCTGGTCGGCGATGCACGGCTTCGTGCTGCTGGAGATGACCGGTGTGATGGATGACATCGTCGACACCGACACGGTGTTCTCGGACATGGTGTTGCGGCTGGCGGCGGGCATGGAACTCCGCAGCGAAGCCACCGCAACATAAGCCCCGGTAACGCGGCACCGGAGACCAATACCGCCGCTTTGACCTGCCCGACCGGCGACGGGTATTGTTGTAGCTCGTGCCTGGCGGCTTAAGGCGCTTCACTTAAGACGCGCGCGCCGGGCCAATTCGCATGTCCACGCCGCAACGAACAAAGTTTAGCGGCGAGCGCATGCGACACACCCGGCCGCGGGGGACTGCGACGGGGCATAACTGCAGTACAGAGACTTGAACCACCGAGAATCGAACGTCAAACATAGGAAGCCGGTAGATGCCAACCATTCAGCAGCTGGTCCGCAAGGGGCGCCGCGACAAGGTCGCCAAGGTCAAGACCGCGGCCCTCAAGGGCAGCCCGCAGCGCCGTGGCGTGTGCACTCGCGTGTACACCACGACTCCGAAGAAGCCGAACTCGGCGCTTCGGAAGGTGGCGCGCGTCAAGCTGACCAGTCAGGTTGAGGTCACGGCGTACATCCCCGGCGAGGGCCACAACCTTCAGGAGCACTCGATGGTCCTGGTGCGTGGTGGCCGAGTGAAGGACCTGCCGGGCGTGCGTTACAAGATCATCCGCGGCTCGCTGGACACCCAGGGTGTCAAGAACCGCAAGCAGGCTCGCAGCCGTTACGGCGCCAAGAAGGAGAAGAGCTGATGCCGCGCAAGGGCCCCGCGCCGAAGCGTCCACTGGTCAACGACCCGGTATACGGGTCGCAGCTGGTCACCCAGCTGGTGAACAAAGTTTTGATGCAGGGGAAGAAATCCCTGGCCGAGCGCATTGTGTATGCAGCGCTCGAACAGGCCCGCGAGAAGACCGGCACCGATCCGGTGATCACGCTGAAGCGGGCCCTGGACAACGTCAAGCCGGCCCTGGAGGTGCGCAGCCGCCGAGTGGGTGGTGCCACCTACCAGGTGCCCGTCGAGGTGCGGCCGGAGCGGTCGACCACGCTCGCCTTGCGGTGGCTGGTCAGCTTCTCCCGGCAGCGTCGGGAAAAGACGATGATCGAGCGCCTGGCAAACGAGATCATGGATGCCAGCAACGGCCTCGGGGCCGCCGTCAAGCGACGTGAGGACACCCACAAGATGGCCGAGGCAAACCGCGCCTTTGCGCATTATCGCTGGTAGATGAGGCGCCGCGCGCGGAGCCGGGGCGGCGACATCGGCAAAGTGGCCGGGCGCAACTGACAGCGACGAACAAGCAACCGAAAGAGTGGGAAGACTTCTGTGGCACAGAAGGACGTGCTGACCGACCTCACCAAGGTCCGCAACATCGGCATCATGGCGCACATCGACGCCGGAAAGACGACGACGACCGAGCGCATCCTGTACTACACCGGTATCAGCTACAAGATCGGTGAGGTGCACGACGGCGCCGCCACCATGGACTGGATGGAGCAGGAGCAGGAGCGCGGGATCACCATCACCTCCGCGGCGACCACCTGCTTCTGGAAAGACAACCAGATCAACATCATCGACACCCCCGGGCACGTCGACTTCACCGTCGAGGTGGAGCGCAGCCTGCGTGTGCTCGACGGCGCCGTCGCGGTTTTCGACGGCAAGGAAGGTGTGGAGCCGCAGTCCGAGCAGGTGTGGCGGCAGGCCGACAAATACGACGTCCCGCGGATCTGCTTCGTCAACAAGATGGACAAGGTCGGCGCCGACTTCTACTTCTCCGTGAGGACGATGGAGGAGCGCCTGGGCGCCAACGCCATCCCGATCCAGCTTCCGGTGGGCTCCGAGGGCGACTTCGAAGGCATCGTCGACCTGGTCGAGATGAACGCGAAGGTGTGGCGCGGCGAGACGAAGCTGGGCGAGACCTACGACACCATCGAGATCCCGGCCGACATGCAGGAGAAGGCCGAGGAGTACCGCACCAAGCTGCTCGAGGCCGTCGCCGAGACCGACGAGGCGCTGCTGGAGAAGTACTTCGGCGGCGAAGAGCTCAGCGTCGACGAGATCAAGGGTGCGATCCGCAAGCTGACCATCAACTCGGAGGCCTACCCGGTGCTGTGCGGCAGCGCCTTCAAGAACAAGGGCGTCCAGCCGATGCTGGACGCGGTCATCGACTACCTGCCCTCGCCGCTGGACGTGCCGCCTGCCGAAGGCCACGTGCCCGGCAAAGAAGACGAGCTGATCACGCGCAACCCGTCGACCGACGAGCCGTTCTCGGCGCTGGCGTTCAAGGTCGCCACCCACCCGTTCTTCGGCAAGCTGACCTACGTCCGCGTCTACTCGGGCAAGGTCGACTCCGGTAGCCAGGTCATCAACTCCACCAAAGGCAAGAAGGAGCGGCTGGGCAAGCTGTTCCAGATGCACTCCAACAAGGAGAACCCGGTGGAGACCGCCTCGGCGGGTCACATCTACGCGGTGATCGGGCTGAAGGACACCACCACCGGCGACACCTTGAGCGACCCCAACCACCAGATCGTGCTGGAGTCGATGACGTTCCCCGACCCGGTGATCGAGGTCGCGATCGAGCCCAAGACCAAGAGCGACCAGGAGAAGTTGAGCCTGTCGATCCAGAAGCTCGCCGAAGAGGACCCGACTTTCAAGGTCCACCAAGACGCGGAGACCGGCCAGACCGTGATCGGTGGGATGGGCGAGCTACATCTGGACATCCTGGTGGACCGCATGCGCCGCGAGTTCAAGGTCGAGGCCAACGTCGGTAAGCCCCAGGTCGCCTATAAGGAGACCATCAAGCGCACGGTGGAAAAGGTCGAGTTCACGCACAAGAAGCAGACCGGCGGTTCGGGCCAGTTCGCCAAGGTGCTGATCAGCCTGGAGCCGTTCACCAGTGAGGACGGCGCGACCTACGAATTCGAGAGCAAAGTCACCGGTGGGCGCATCCCGCGTGAATACATCCCGTCGGTGGACGCCGGCGCCCAGGACGCCATGCAGTACGGCGTGCTGGCCGGCTACCCACTGGTGAACGTGAAGGTCACCTTGCTCGACGGTGCGTTCCACGAGGTCGACTCGTCGGAAATGGCGTTCAAGATCGCCGGTTCGCAGGTGCTGAAAAAGGCTGCGGCGCAAGCGCAGCCGGTGATCCTGGAACCGATCATGGCCGTCGAGGTCACCACGCCCGAGGACTACATGGGCGACGTGATCGGCGACCTGAACTCCCGCCGTGGCCAGATCCAGGCCATGGAAGAGCGCAGCGGTGCGCGCGTGGTCAAGGCGCATGTGCCGCTGTCGGAGATGTTCGGCTACGTCGGCGACCTGCGGTCGAAGAGTCAGGGCCGGGCGAACTACTCCATGGTCTTCGACTCCTACGCCGAAGTGCCGGCGAACGTGTCGAAGGAGATCATCGCGAAGGCGACGGGCGAGTGAGCGTCAGCTCACGAGGCCGGAGCCGAGCAATCGTCAGAAGCGAAGGCGACAGGCGAGTGAATCGCGACGGGGAGTAATCTTGCCCGGTCACGACCGCGGCACAACTGAAATAACAACACTGCTTTAACAAGCACCAACAAGTCCAGGAGGACACAGAAGTGGCGAAGGCGAAGTTCGAGCGGACGAAGCCGCACGTCAACATCGGGACCATCGGTCACGTTGACCACGGCAAG
>DATFYT010000203.1:0-29007 GCA_035314925.1 Mycobacterium sp.
AGTCCGTGGGGTATCCCGCCGGGTAGCGACGCCGCGCGCATAGCGCAATCGGCGGCGGCGCTCGGCTACCTTGTTTCCGTGACCAAGGCGCGTTGGCGTGCGCATCACGGCGGCAGTAATGGTTCGGCCAGCGCAAC
Source organism: Mycobacterium sp. (assembly GCA_035314925.1). GTDB lineage: Bacteria > Actinomycetota > Actinomycetes > Mycobacteriales > Mycobacteriaceae > Mycobacterium. Next base: position 138 of record DATFYT010000203.1, read on the forward strand.
CGAGCAAGCGCGGCGAACGAGCGCGCGCAGGTTGTCAATGCGCTACGCGGCCGGCCTCGCGGGCGCCCACCTGCTGGCGGTCGGCGACGCCGCTGCGATCGTGATACCGCTACACGGCCAAACGGCCATCGGAGCATATGCCTACTTCGGTGCGAAAAACATGATCACTGCGGCGGTCCTTGTTGTGCTGGGAGCCATCGGCGTCGCGGTAGGCGGGGCCACGATTCTCGCTCCGGTGCTGCGGTGGTTTGTCCGCGGCGACCAACCCAATCCGCGTCAACGACGGGCAGTGACCAGACTCGTCAGGCGCCAGTCGCTGATCCTGGCGGCAACGTGGGCCGCAAGCGGCGTGATTTTCCTCGCGCTAAACCTTGATGGCGGTCTGACGCTTGCAGTCGCAACCCTGCTCGCGGTCGTATTCGGCGGCAGTGCGGCGTCCGGCCTGAGCCTTCTGCTCACCCAGCCCTCCCTTCGCCCGATTCTGGTCGCGGCGACGCAAGGCTCTGAAGGTGTCGTGATAGCCCCACGCGTGCTTACTCGACTTGTGGGCATGTGGTTGATGGGCTGTGGGCTGCCGTGCGTGGCGATCGTGGCTTTGATCGTCATTCGTTCGAACGGTTGGATCATCCAGAAGACGGCGTCGGTGGAGATGCCCATCCTGGTGGTCACGCTTGCCGCGGTGCTACTGGGACTGCCCACGATGATCCTGACGTCGCGGTCGATTTCGGACCCGGTGCGAGAGGTCGTCGACGCGATGGCGCAGGTCGAACAGGGCCGAATCGACACCTTCGTCGGAGTCTACGAGCGCTCTGAAATCGGGCGTCTGCAAAGCGGATTCAATCGGATGGTCGCCGGGATCGCCGAACGTGACCGACTACGAGATCTGTTCGGCCGTCACGTCGGGGCGGATGTGGCCAGCCGCGCCATCGAAGAGGGCACTTCGCTGTCCGGCGATGTACGAGAAGCGGCAATCCTTTTCATCGACTTGGTCGGCTCGACGACGTTGGCGGCCAGCCGGTCGCCGCAAGAGGTCGCCGAAGTACTCAACGACTTTTTCCAGATCGTCGTCGGCGCAGTCGACGAGCGGAATGGCTTAATCAACAAGTTCCAGGGAGACGCCGCGCTGGCGATCTTTGGGGCACCGCTGCCCGCAGACGACGCGGCATCGGCGGCGTTGGCCACCGCCCGCAGCCTGCGCAGCCAACTGCGCCGACTACCCGTGGTCGACTTCGGGATAGGCGTTTCAGCGGGGCCGGTGTTCGCCGGGAACATCGGCGCCGAAAACCGCTATGAGTACACCGTCGTCGGCGATGCGGTCAACGAGGCCGCGCGGCTGGCCGACTTCGCAAAAGCGGTGGACCGGCGGATCGCGTGTTCAGCAGCTGCGATAGATCGAGCCGATGCGGCCGAGCGCGGGCACTGGGCGTCACATGGCGACACCGTGCTACGGGGCCGCTCCGAGTCCACCCGCGTTTGGACACCGTCCGATGACCGTTTAGGTGAGACTGACTAGTTGCGTGCGATCAAGTGTTGAACCAAATATATGGTCCGCACTACAGTAGTGATCGTCACGCCCCAGTAGCACTGGCTCGGGAGTGGTAGCAGTGGCTTCGACTTACGGCAAACCAATCAAAAGGTGATGGGCAGTGGGCAGCGTCGACCAGCAATTTGTCTTTGCCGCTGTCGCGGAAGAGCGACGTCAGCTTGCGAGCTTGCTCAACGACCTCGACGAAGCGCAGCTGGCAACGCCGAGCTTGTGCCTAGGTTGGGACGTCAAGACCGTGGCCGCGCACGTGGTGAGCACGGTGGACGATGGCATGTCCGGGTTTCTTCAGATGGCGATTCGGCGGGGAAGCCTGGGCCGCGGAATTGGTGAGCTGGCGCGGCGTCGGGCGCCGGCGCCGACGGCCGAGATCGTCGCCAGTATCCGTCAACACGCCGACCGGCCGATCAGCTCACCGGTGTTCGGGCCGCTCGGCCCGCTCGCCGACATCTTGGTGCATAGCGGTGATATCAGGATTCCGCTCGGTCTCCCGTTCGAGCCCGACGCGCAGCTGACGGCGCTGGCGTTGGATTTTCTCAGCGGCCGCTGGCCGATTGGTTTCTTGCCGTTGGGGAGGCTTCGTCGAATCCGACTTTCGGCGACCGACGTCAACCGGACGTGGCGGGAGGGAGCCGAGATCAGCGGGCCGGTCGCCGCCTTGATGATGAGCGTCTGCGGCCGCGCCGCCCTACTCCACATGCTGGACGGGCCAGGATTGTCACTGTTGCGGCAACGACTGTAAGACCCCTTGAACTTGACCTAATTTTTGTTCAGCTCTAGATTGCAACTGTATATGACAGCAGACGAGATTGGCAGCGACGATTCTGCTGGCTGGGACCCCGACCTCACCAGACGATTGATCGATGCGGCAACGCCGCTGGCCAATCGTTGGTTTCGGGCCGAGGTGCGTGGCTTGGAATCATTCCCCCGCACGGGTGGGGCACTGGTGGTTTCCAACCATTCTGGCGGAATGCTCACCCCCGATGTGCTCATCTTCGCCTCGGGCTACTACAACGCGTTGGGCTACCAGCGCCCGCTCTACACCCTCGGCCATGACGGGCTTTTCCTGGGACCGTTGTCTGACTGGGTGACCCGTGTCGGTCTCATCCACGCCGGCACAAAGAACGCCGCCGCGGCGCTGCGGTCGGGCGGCGTCGTCTTGAACTTTCCCGGCGGGGTTTACGACGCCTACCGGCCGACCCTGGCCCAGAACGTCATCGACTTCAACGGTCGCGTGGGCTATGTCAGGACCGCGATCGACGCCAAAGTGCCGATCGTGCCGACGGTGTCGATCGGCGGTCAAGAGAGCCAGTTGTTTCTGAATCGGGGAACCTGGCTGGCAAAACGACTCGGCCTGGGTCGGCTGCGCTCCGACATCCTGCCGTTGACCATAGGCTTCCCGTTCGGGCTCAGCATGCTCGTCCCGATAAACGTCCCGCTGCCAACGAAAATCGTCACGCAGGTGTTGAAACCGATCGACCTTTTTGCGCAGTTCGGCGAGAACCCTGACGTCGAGCAGGTCGATGCTCATGTTCGATCGGTGATGCAGACCGCCCTTGACCGGTTGGCCCGGCAGCGACGGCTCCCAGTGCTTGGTTAGACGGCGCTAGCTCGGGGCATCGCTGAGCGAACCTCGATCAATTCCTCGGAAAGCCCTGATGCTCTGCGGATTTCAGCGAATGAGTGAAACATCGCATCGGTAACCTCGTGGGTGTCGCCGAGCGTGCGATCATCGGCAATCACCGATACGTTGAGTTGGTCGACGTAGCTCCACACCGTGATGTTGATGCCACATCCGGGTGGCAGCGGGCCGGCCGAATAGATCTCACTCACCGGCGCGCCGCCGAAGCTGCCGCGCTCGCGGGGGCCTGGCACGTTGGAGATCGGAAGATTGAAGAGCCTGTTGCGGCCGCTCCGCTTCGACAACCACCGAAACGCCGGGGGAGCCGCGATGGTCGGTAGATAATCGACCAACCTGCCGTACGTCTCGGGGCCGAGCAGTTCGTAGTTTTCCTTCGCGATCGCGCTGGCCAGCGAGGTCAGTCGGACTCGCTCCGCCGGATCGTCAATATGCACCGGGATCGACACGGCCATTCCGCTCAGCTCGTTGCCGGTGATTCGGTTCGGTGATTTGTTCGTGCTGGCCAGGATTGACGCGACGAGCGGACGATCGGCCCTGCCGTCGTAACGAAGCAACAGCTCCCGCAATGCTCCCGCCGCGATCGCGAGCACGACGACATTGAGGGTGATCTGCAGACGCTTAGCGGTCTCTTTCACCTGGGCGATGGAGAATGTCGCCGTCGCAAATCTTCTCGCCGGCGACACCACGTGGTTGATGAACGTCGGCGGCGCCTGCAAGGGGCCGGCCAGGTCTGGTTGCGCAGTGCGTTGCCGCGAGCGCTGCCGCATACGCCAGAATCCCGAAGCTGCGTCTTTTATCACTCCTGGCAGCGCTGCGATTTGCTGTGTGTGGTCTCGCCGAGCTGCCCGCAGTAGTTCGGCACTCCCGGGCGGCACGCGGTTGCCGGCGCTTGCGGTGACGACCTGTGCGGATTTTGCCGGATCCATCGCGCGGGCAAGCAGATTCGCCGATGCCACCCCGTCGGCCAAAGCGTGATGGACCTTCCCGATGAGTGCGAACTTCTGATCTGCCATCCCTTCGGCGAAGTAGAACTCCCACAGCGGACGGCGCCGGTCCAGCGGGGTGCTGGCCACCTGGCCGATGACCTCGTCGAGCTCCCGTCGCCCGCCGGGAGCCGGTACGTCCACTCGCCTAAGGTGGTAGTCAAGGTCGACGTCGCAATTCTCGAGCCACATCGGGTGATGCAGCCGCCAAGGAGTGTCGACGAGCTGGTAGCGCAACGGGTCGAGCAGAGGTAGCCGTTCGCCGAATGTGCGACGGAACAGCTCGTAACTGAACTCACCGGGGTATTGGGCGGTGTCGACGACCGCGACCTTCAACGTATGGGTATGCAGGTTGGGTGTCTCGCTGTAGAGCAGCAGCGCGTCCATGCCGTTGAGCCGCTTCACCAGCAGGTACCGCCCGTCGCATTGTGTCGCTGCTGTCGGCCGGCAGTGACATACGAGCCATATCACAGCGCAGCGCCCGCGTGGGAGGAAGTTCGTCTTTATTCCGATCACCTGCGGCTGAGGTTCATGCCGTGTGGCCTACAGTTGTCGGATCGGTCGGGCGTGATCGTCCGAGAACTGATGTCACCGGAGGCGTGGATCGGCAATGAGTCTTGAACGTAAGACGTGGGCGAGTACTGCGATGTCCATTCCTCGGTATCCAGAAGACATCACTCCCGAGTGGCTTTCAGCCGCGGTGAGCCGGGACGCAGACCCAGTGCAGGTATCCGAAGTCGACGTGACCGCCATCGGTACGGGACAGACCGGTGCGACGTATCGGGTGTCGGCGAAGTACGCAGGCAATGCGCGTCGCTTGCCCGACACCTTTGTGATCAAACTGCCCGCTCGCGACGACACTGTTCGCGACCGAGTGACGATCGGCTATCGCAGTGAGTGCGCCTTCTACGCCTCCGTCGCCGATCGGGTGCGGGTGCCGATACCGGAATGCTTTTACTGCGAGATCAGCGACGACGCTCTTGACTACGCCCTGCTGCTCGCCGATCAGGCGCCCGCGGCGCAGGGCGACCAGATCGCTGGCTGTGGCGAGCAGCAGGCGCGGCTGGCAGTCACGGCGTTGGCCGGCCTGCACGGGCCCAGCTGGTGTGATCCGGTGTGGCTGGATTTCCCGGGGATCGCCTTCGCCCGACCCGACGAAGCGTCAGCCCAGGGTCTCGGCGAAGTTGCGCGGATGAGTCTGGAGATCACCCTGGACAAACTCGGGGACCGGATGAGCGCTGCTGACCGCGATACCTTCGCCGCCGCAATGGGTTTGGTAGCCCCGTGGCTGCTTGCCGAGCGGGATCGATTCGCCTTACTGCACGGCGACTACCGCCTCGATAACATGCTGTTCTATCCGGACGCCAGCAGGGTCACTGTAGTGGATTGGCAGACGCTCGGTGTAGGGCTGCCCGCAAGGGATCTCGCCTACTTCACCGCGACCAGCCTCGAGCCTGAACTGCGGTCGGCGATCGAGCAGGACCTTGTCGACGAGTACCATCGAGCGCTCTGCGACTACGGAGTGACCGGCTACGACCGCGAAACCTGCTGGCGCGACTACCGACTCGGCATGCCGCAGGCGCTGCTGATCTCGGCTTTGGGCTTCGCGTTCGCCACCGCCACCGACCGCGGAGACGACATGGTGCTCACCATGTTGGCCCGCGGCTGCCAGGCCATCCGCGACCTCGGCACGCTTGACCTCATCTCGTGACGGGAATCAGTATTGCGTGGAGCCCTGGTCGACGGAGATCGCCGCGGCGGTGACGTTTCGGGATTCGTCGCTGGCCAGCCAGCACACCGCGTCGGCGATGTCTTCGGGCTCGGCCACCCAATTCGGCAAAAACGGCGTGAGCACATTCGCTAGCTGCGGATAGGTTTCGGTGGCTTTGGCTACCGCGGCGACCATGTCGCCGCTTCCCATCGCGGAGTTGACGGGACCGGGGTGCACGCTGTTGACCCGGATCGAATGCCTGCCCAGCTCGGCGGCGAACGCGCGGGCCATCCCGGTCACGGCGTGCTTGCTGGCGGTGTAGTGCACCATGAACGGCTGCATCTTGATGCCGGCTGCCGAGCTGATCAAAATGACGGACCCGCCGCGACCGCCGTCGATGATCTTCTGGGCCCCGGCCATCACCGTGTTCCACGTTCCCGTCACGTTGACGTCCATCACGTCCCGAAACGATTCGGGAGTGATCTCGTTCCAGACCTGCGGCGCCGAGATGCCGGCGTTGGCGACGATGATGTCCAACCGCCCCAGCGCGGCGACCGCGTCGTCCACCGCCCCACACAGCTCGTCGAAGTCACGAATGTCGATCGCTGACGCCACAATTCGACGGTCGGCTGCTTCGACGAGCCGAGCGGTTTCGGCGAGGTCCTCCGGAGTTGCCGAGTCGTAGGGCACGCAGGACGGCAGCTTGCCGGCGACATCGACGGCGATGATGTCGGCGCCCTCGCGAGCCATCCGGACGGCGTGGGCGCGGCCCTGGCCGCGTGCCGCTCCGGTGATGAATGCCACCTTGCCAGCCAGCCGACCGCTCATGTGCGCTCCATATCGTAAACGTCACTGTAACGCGAACGATAATACGTCACTGCTTGCGCTGCGCCGCCTTGACCAGGTTGGAACCGATGATCAGCCGTTGAATCTCGCTGGTGCCCTCGTAGAGCCGCAACAGCCGGACGTCACGATAGATGCGTTCCACCGGCACCTCGCGCATGTATCCACTGCCGCCGTGAATCTGCACGGCGAGATCGGCAACCTTACCGGCCATTTCGGTGCAGAACACCTTGGCCGCCGACGGCGCGATTCGCCGGTCCTGGTCAGTGATCCACAGCCTGGCCGCGTCACGGACCAGGGCGCGGCCGGCCATCACCCCGGTCTGCTGGTCGGCCAGCATCGCCTGCACGAGCTGGAAGTTCCCGATCGGGGTACCGCCCTGCGTGGCGGTGGCCGCGTACGCCACGGATTCGTCGAGCGCCCGCTGCGCGGCGCCCACGGCTACCGCGGCGATGTGGATCCGGCCCCGTGCCAGGGAGGTCATCGCTGCTCGATAGCCGATGTCCTCACTGCCGCCCACCAGCGCGCCGGGCGGGACGCGCACATCGGTGAAGCGGACGTCGGCGGTCCAGGCGCCTTCCTGTCCCATCTTGGCGTCCTTGGTCCCGACCTCCACACCCGCCGCGTCCGCGGGAACCAGGAATACCGCGATGCCCGGTCCGGCGTCGTCGGCGGGACGGGTCCGGGCGAAGACGACGAACAGGTCCGCGACCGGTGCATTAGTGATGAACCGCTTCTCGCCGGAAATGACCCAATCGCCGTCCGCGCCGTCACGAACGGCCTTGGTACGCAACCCCGCCGGGTTTGACCCCGCCCCAGGCTCGGTCAGCGCGAACGAGGCGACTTTTCCGGTCGCCAGCCCCTCCAGCCAGTCGGCCTTCTGCTCGTCGGTACCGAATCCGACGAGGACTTGACCGGCGATGCCGTTGTTGGTGCCGAACATCGACCGAAGCGCCAGCGAGGTGTAGCCCAACTCCATCGCCAGCTCGACGTCCTGGGTGATGTCGAGCCCGAGTCCGCCCCATTCCTGGGGGATGGCGTAGCCGAACAAGCCCATGTCCTTGGCCTGGTTCCGCAGATCATCGGGCACCCGGTCGGTGGCCAGAATTTCCTGCTCCCGCGGGACGACGACAGTACGAACGAACTGCCGGGTCTGCGCGAGGATCTGCTGGAAGTCGTCGTCGTCGACGACCGCAGGAGACATTGAATCAACGCTCCTTTCGGGCAATGGGATGGCGGCTAACTGGCACGATCATATATGAAATATGATGTGCGATGATGTCCCGGGTTCGGGGTCCAGACAGAGGACGGTGATCAGGGTGTCGTTGTTGACCGGTCAGACCGCAGTCATCACCGGTGGCGCTCAAGGATTGGGTTTCGCCATCGCGCAGCGGTTCGTTGCCGAAGGGGCACGGGTCGTGCTCGGTGACGTGAATCTCGAGGCGACCGAGGTCGCCGCGAAGCAGCTCGGTGGTGCGGACAGGGCCGCGTCGGTGCGTTGCGATGTGACTTCCGCTGACGACGTCGACGCGCTGGTCGCCGCTGCCGTCGACCGGTTCGGCGGGCTGGACATCATGGTCAACAACGCCGGCATCACCCGCGACGCGACGATGCGAAAGATGACCGAAGAGCAGTTCGATCAGGTCATCGCCGTGCATCTGAAGGGGACCTGGAATGGGCTCCGCAAGGCCGCGGCGATCATGCGAGAGAACAAGCGCGGCGCGATCGTGAACATGTCGTCGATCTCCGGGAAAGTCGGCATGGTCGGCCAGACCAACTATTCGGCGGCCAAGGCCGGGATCGTCGGCATGACCAAGGCGGCTGCCAAGGAACTCGCCCACCTCGGCGTTCGGGTCAACGCGATCCAGCCCGGGCTGATCAGGTCGGCGATGACAGAGGCCATGCCGCAACGGATCTGGGATGAGAAGCTGGCCGAGATACCGATGGGACGAGCCGGCGAGCCCGAAGAGGTCGCTAAGGTCGCACTGTTCCTCGCGAGCGATCTGTCGTCATACATGACCGGAGCCGTCCTCGAGGTGACCGGCGGAAGGCACCTATGAGCACGCGCGAAGCCGTGATCTGCGAACCGGTTCGGACGCCGATCGGCCGCTACGGCGGGATGTTCAAGTCGCAAACCGCCGTCGACCTCGGCGTTGCGGCTCTCACCGGGCTGCTCGAACGGACCGGCATCCCACGCGAATCGGTGCAGGATGTCATCCTCGGGCATTGCTACCCGAGCAGCGAGGCGCCTGCGATCGGGCGCGTGGTCGCACTCGATGCCGGCCTACCGGTCACGGTGCCCGGCATGCAGGTCGACCGCCGCTGCGGATCGGGTCTACAGGCGGTTATTCAGGCTTGTCTGCAGGTCAGCGCGGGGGACTGCGACGTCGTCGTCGCCGGCGGTGCGGAAAGCATGAGCAACGTCGCCTTCTACTCCACCGATATGCGCTGGGGCGGTGCCCGTGGCGGTGTGCGGGTGCACGACGGGCTGGCCCGCGGACGCAGCACAGCCGGTGGCCGTCTCTACCCAGTTCCCGGCGGGATGTTGGAGACCGCGGAAAACCTGCGACGCCAGTACAGCATCTCGCGGCAAGAGCAGGACGAACTAGCGGTGGCGTCGCATCAGCGGGCGGTGGCCGCGCAGAAGGACGGCATCCTGGCCGAAGAAATCATTCCGGTTACGGTGCGCAGCCGCCGGAGCGAGGAGCTGATCGACACCGACGAGCACCCGCGCGCCGACACCACGGTCGAATCGCTGAGCAAGCTTAAACCCGTTCTGCTGGAACATGATCCAGACGCAACGGTGACGGCGGGAAACGCCAGCGGACAGAACGATGCAGCGTCCATGTGTTTGGTGACGACGCCGGAGAAGGCCGGCGAACTCGGTCTGACGCCACTGGTGCGGTTGGTGTCGTGGGGTGTTGCAGCCGTGCCGCCCAACGTGATGGGCATCGGCCCGGTACCGGCCACCGAGGTCGCGCTGGCCAAAGCGGGACTGCAGTTGAGCGACATCGACCTTATCGAGCTCAACGAGGCATTCGCCGCTCAGGCTCTTGCGGTCATGCGGGAGTGGCACTTTGGCGTCGACGATCGGGAGCGGACCAACGTGCACGGCTCGGGTATATCGCTGGGTCATCCGGTCGGCGCGACCGGCGGTCGGATGCTGGCCACGCTGGCCCGCGAGCTCAATCGGCGGGACGCGCGCTACGGGCTGGAAACGATGTGCATCGGCGGGGGACAAGGCCTTGCCGCGGTCTTCGAAAGGGTCGGGTCCCAGTGAACCTGCCGTTGGCCGACCTCACCGTCGTCGAAGTCTCCAGCTTCGTCGCGGCGCCGTTGTGTGGCTTGACGTTGAGCCAACTGGGCGCGGACGTGATACGCGTCGACCCTATCGGCGGCGCATCCGACCTTCGTCGCTGGCCACTGGCCGCAAGCGGGACGTCGATTTACTGGACCGGCCTGAACAAGGGAAAGCTGTCTGCCACCATCGATTTGCGGTCACCCGAAGGGCAGGAGCTGGTGCAGCGGCTGATCGTGGAGGGCGACGGTGTCGTGGTGACCAACACCGCAGGCTTGTCCTGGTTGTCATTTGACAAGCTCGCCGCGATGCGCGCCGACGTGATACACGTCCAGCTACTCGGCCGCCATGACGGTTCCACCGGGGTGGACTATACGGTCAACGCGGCGACCGGATTTCCGTTGGTCACTGGGCCGGCGAGCCAGGCCGGTCCGATCAATCACGTGCTGCCGGCCTGGGATGTGTGCTGCGGCCTCTACGCCGCGCTCGCGGTCGTCGCCGCGGTGCGTCGCCGCGATCAGTCCGGAGTCGGCGCCAAAGTCAGCATCGCGCTGGAAGATGTCGCGCTGGCCACCGCGGGTAACTTGGGATGGTTGACCGAGCCTCAGGTGAACGGCACCGAACGTCAACGCCTGGGCAACGCGATCTACGGCCAGTACGGTCAGGATTTCACCAGCCGCGACGGTGCCGCGTTCATGGTTGTCACGCTGACACGACGACACTTTCAGGATCTCATCGAGGTATCGGGGACCGACGCAGCCGTCTCAGCGCTGGCCGCGTCGCTCGGCGCCGACTTCAGCGACGAGGGCGAGCGCTACCGATACCGCGACGTGCTCAGCGGTCTGTTCGCGATCTGGTTCGCCGACCACACCGCCGAGGAGATCACCGAGGCGCTGTCTGCCACCAGCGTATTGTTCGAGCGTTACCGGACTTTCGCGCAAGTCGCTGAAGACGAACGGGTTACCGCGAATCCGCTGTTTTCGCCGCTGCACCAAGACGGGCTCGGCGACTATCTCGCGCCGGCGATGCCGACCGTCTTCGACGATGGCTATCTCGCAAGCGAAGCCGCGCCCAGACTCGGTGGCGATACCGCCGACCTGCTCACCGCGCGGCTGGGCTTGAGCACAGCCGACGTCGCGCGACTGACCAATGCAAAAACGATCGCCTGCTGACTAAGGAGATAGGCGCCGCATGACCAAACTTGCCGAGACGATCGGCCTCACCGAATTCCAAAGCGAGATCATCGCCACGGTAAGGCAATTCGTCGAGAAGGAAGTCATTCCCAACGCGCCGGAGCTCGAACGCACCGACACGTATCCGCAAGCCATTGTCGATCAGATGCAGGAGATGGGTCTATTCGGCCTGATGATCCCCCAGGAATACGGCGGCGTGGGTGAGTCACTGCTGACCTACGCGTTGTGCATCGAAGAATTGGCCCGCGGCTGGATGAGCATCTCGGGAGTGCTCAATACCCACTTCATCGTCGCCTACATGCTGCGTCAGCATGGCACCGACGCGCAGAAGCAGCGGCTGTTGCCGCGCATGGCAACCGGAGAGGTTCGCGGTGCGTTCTCGATGTCCGAGCCGGAGTTGGGTTCGGACGTCGCCGCGATCCGTACCCGCGCCACACTCAACAACGACGGTAGTTACACCATCAACGGCCAGAAGATGTGGGTGACCAATGGCGGCAGCTCCACTCTGGTGGCGGCGTTGGTTCGCACCGATGAGGGCGCGGAATCACCGCACCGGAATCTGACCGCGTTCCTCATCGAGAAGCCGACCGGATTCGGCGAGGTGGCACCCGGTCTGCTCATCCCGGGCAAGATCGACAAGCTGGGCTACAAGGGCATTGACACCACCGAGCTCATCTTCGACGGATACGTCGCCAGCGCCGACGACGTCCTGGGTGGCACCCCCGGACAGGGTTTCTATCAGATGATGGACGGTATCGAGGTCGGACGGGTCAACGTCTCGGCCAGAGCCGTCGGGGTGGCGGTACGTGCGTTCGAGCTCGCCGTGCGCTACGCCCAGCAGCGCCATACCTTCGGCAGGCCGATCGCCGAACACCAGGCGATCGCATTCCAAATCGCTGAAATGGCAACCAAAGTCGAGGCTGCGCACCTGATGATGGTCAATGCGGCACGGCTGAAGGATTCCGGCGAGCGTAACGACGTCGCCGCGGGCATGGCCAAATATCTCGCCAGCGAATTCTGCTCAGAGGTCACCCAACAGAGCTTCCGCATCCACGGTGGCTACGGGTATTCCAAGGAGTACGAAATCGAGCGGCTGATGCGCGACGCCCCGTTTCTACTCATCGGCGAGGGGACCAGCGAGATACAGAAATCAATCATCAGCAAGCGGCTGCTCGCCGAGTATCGGATTTGACCGTGAGCGTCCCGGATTTCGCCGCGCGACCGCAGCTGTCGGAAGACGTTGCGCGCTATGTCCGCAAGCGGATCTTCGACGGCACCTACTCGGCGGGTGAATACGTCCGCCTCGACCAGTTGGCCGCGGAGTTAGGGATTAGCGTCACGCCGGTGCGGGAGGCGTTGTTCGAACTCCGTGCCGAAGGGCTGCTTGCTCAGCAGCCGCGCCGCGGGTTCGTGGTGCTGCCGGTGACCGGACGGGACCTGACTGACGTGGCCAATGTCCAGGCACACGTCGGCGGCGAGCTCGCCGCGCGGGCGGCGGTCAACATTGACGACGACCAGCTGCGCGAGCTCAAGCAGATCCAGGCCGAGCTGGAGGACGCCTATGCCGGTGGCGACAACGAGCGAACGGTTCGTCTCAATCACGAGTTTCACCGGGCCATCAACGTCGCCGCCGAGTCGCCGAAGCTCGCTCAGTTGATGTCGCAAATCACCCGTTATGCACCGGAATCCGTGTTTCCCACGATCGCCGGCTGGCCGCAACAGTCGATCAAAGACCATCGCCGGGTGTTGACGGCGCTGGCCAAACACGACAGCGAGCTGGCCCGCAGAGCGATGTCGGAGCACCTGGCTGCCGGCGCAGCGCCGCTGATCAACCACCTCGTCGAGCATGGCGTGGTCGATTCGGGTGACGGTTAGTCACGGCAAAAAGACGATGCGTTTGTCGCCGTCGAGCGGTTGTGTCCATGCGGTGGCGACGTCGCTCAGCGGGATCGTTTGAGTGCGGACGTCGAACGCCCCCTTGATGATGGCCTTGGCAATCTCGGCGATTTCTGCGCGAAAGTCCCGACCTTCCACCGAGCCGATACCGCTGCCGACGATCTGTGTGCGGCTGGATCGTAGTACGGCGGAGGGGATCTCGGCGCTCGGTCCGGCCATCGAGCCGATCTGGATCCAGGTGAGCTCTTTGCCGCGGTCACGTCGATGCGTGATGAGGTCGACCATGCCTTTGGCGGTGGGTTCGCCCCACACGTAGTCGATGACGACGTCGACATCGCCGGCCTGGTCGAGTTGGTCGAGGGTGAGCACCCGGTCGGCGCCGAGCGCCGTGAGTTCCTCGAGCCGCTGGGGATCGCGGCCGGCACCGATGACCTCGTTGGCGCCAAACCGTCTGGCGACCTGTATCGCCATGCGTCCGGCGCTGCCGGTTGCACCGAGGATCAGCACACTCGATCCGCGCTTGAAGTGGATGCGGTGCCGCAGCGCCACCCAGGAGGACATCACCGGGTTGATCGCGGCCGCCACCGTCACCGGGTCGGCGTCTTTGGGCAACGCGACGCTGCGGTCTTTTTCGATGATCGTGCGCTGAGCCATCGTGCCCAGCGTGGTGTCGTCCAGAAGGGCGTAGTAGAGCTTGCCTTTCGCGTCGCGGACGACCGCGTCGATACCGGGCACCAGCGGAAGCTCTCCGGTGCTGGTGTAGTGGGACCCATTCGCCTGGGAACGCACACGCGGATGTAGTGCGGCGGCGACGACGTCGACTACCAGTTCATCACCGCGTGCGGCGACCGGGTCGGGGAAGTCTCCGTAGCGCGGTGGCTCATCGAACACACTCACAACTGCAGCTTTCATCACGGCCTTCCTACCTACTCTGCGGCATCGAAAATAGATGGTAGTATGAATTAATCTAGTTGGCAATACGAAGTATATTCGGTATAGTCGCTCGTATGATGTCAGAGGTCGGCTCAGGCGACGATCACATCGATGACCTACGAGATGCGTTGGTGCAGATTTCTTTTGCGCTGATGGCGGCGCTCACGGAGGTTGCGGCCGAACACGACCTATCTCTCACGCAACTACGGATGTTGGGTATCCTGCGCGATCGTGAGCCGACGATGGCCGACCTGGCGACTTTTACCGGCCTGGAGCGCTCGACCATCAGCGGACTCATCGACCGCGCGGCCCAGCGTGGGCTGGTCGTCCGGACCGCCGATCCTCACGACGGCCGTTCGGTGCGGGTCAGTCTCACCAAGCGGGCCCGCCGTCTGGTGCCCGAGGTAACCGCGGCCATCGCGGACCGGATCAAGCCGTTGACCGGTCACTTGAGCGCTGCGGAGCAGAAGCGTCTCACCGCGCTACTCACCAAAGCGCTGGGCTCGTGACGCCTCGCCGGCCAGTAACTCGCGCAGCCGCCGGACATCGACCTTGCCGGTCGAACCACGCGGAATCGTCTCATCGGAATCGACCAACAGCCAGATCGTCGGCACCTTGAAAGAGCTGAGCAGCTTGCGGGCAGCCGTGCGCAGCTGCTCGGCGCTGTTCGCGGCCGTGTCGCACACTACCACCGCACCCACGTGATCGCCCTGTGCGCCGGTCACATTGGTGACGAATGCGCTTTCGACGCCGTCGATGTCCCGCAGCGCCTGCTCGACCTCGGTGGGATAGACGGTGGCACCGCTGACTTTGAACATGTCGTCAGATCGCCCGTGGTAGAACAAAAAGCCGTCGTTATCGAGCCGGCTGAGATCACCCGTTGGATAAAAGCCATCGGCGGTGAACAGGTCCTCGCGGCTGCGCCGGCATATCCCGCGTAGGGTGTGCGGTCCCCGAAGCTCCATCATCCCAATGGTTCCCGCCGGAACCGGCTCTCCGGTGTCGGGGTCGGTGATCCGGACCTCCATCCCGGGGAATGGCTTGCCGCAGCTTCCCCAGGCGGAACGCGGCATATCGGTGTCGGCGGGGTAGCCGCAATAAGGGCCGAAAGCCTCGGTCATGCCGAACAGCATGGCTCGGGCACCGGGCTGCCCGCGGTGCTCCGGCGGTAGCAGCGCATCCAGACTGCCGGGACGCAGCGCCGACAAATCCACTTCGGTGCGGGACGGATGACGCGCCAGGGCTTCGGCCTGATCGGGCCAGCCGCGAAAGAGCGTTACCCGTTCCCGCTCCAGCAAGCGTAGCGTGGTGTCGGGTTGAGGAATGTCTTCGGTCACCAGGGTGGCACCGGCTAGCAACGCGGAGAGTACACCGCTGCCGAAGCCGCCCACCCAGAAAAAAGGCATCGGTAGGTACAGGCGGGTTTCGGAATCGATGCAGCGGCTGGTCAATCCGGATGCGACGGCGCCCAGCGCATTCCCGTGCGAGTGCATGACGCCCTTGGGTGTGCCGCTGCTGCCGGACGTGAACATGACGACCATCGGGTCGCTGGGTGTAACCGTCGCTGCCAGCGCGTCGACGATAGGGCGGGCCGCGTCGCCTGCGACGTTTTGCAACATCCGGTCGGCGGTCCAAACCTCGCGCAACGCCGGAAGCAGCTCGCGTTGCACGTTGTCCAGATATCGGTGGCCGCGGAATTCCTCCACGCTGATCAGGAACTGCACCGATGCGGTCTGTAATTGCGCCGCCAGTTCCCGTGGCTGCAACAGCGTGCTCAATGGAACCAGCACCGCACCGATCCGCGTGACTGCGATCGCGATCTGCACCCAGCGGACACCGTTGGGCATGATCAGGCCCACCCGGGTGCCTTTGACGATGCCGGCTTCGATGAGAGCTGCCGCCAAACCCTTTGTGGTTGAGTCAAGTTCGTTATAGCTAACGCGCGACATCTGGTCGATGACCATCGGTTTGGCCCCATGCTTGGCGGCGCGGAGCCTCACCACTCGGTCGATCGTTTCAGGCATCGAAAAGCCGCTTCAATTGCCGCATATCGACTTTGCCGCTGGCCAATAGCGGAACCTCCGCCGCCGGTATGGCCGCGAACCGTTTCGGGATCTTGTACGCCGAGAGCTCCGCCGTGAGCTCGCGCCGGAGTGTGGTTTCGTCGAAGTGTGCGCCGTCGTCCAGCGCGACGACGGCAGCGACGATCTCGCCTCGCTCGGCATCCGGAATGCCAAGCACATGTGCCACGGCGCCGCCGGTGACCTTGGCGATCGCCTGCTCCACTTCGGCGGGCGACACGTTCGCGCCTGCCGTCTTGATCATCGAACCTTGACGGCGGATGAAGTAGACGAACTCATCGCGATCGGTGGCCACCAGGTCCCCGGTGTGGAACCAGCCGTCGGCGTCGAAACATTCCTCCCGACTGCGTTTGTAATAGCGCTGCATCAGGCAGGGCCCGCGGATGCACAGCTCACCAAGTGTGCCGTCCTCGGCCAGTGCCCCGGTGTCAGGATCAACGATCTTGGTTTCCACGCCCGGCGCGGGCTTGCCGAACGACCCACGTCGATGTTCCGGTTGGTCGCTGTCGTCGCCGCTGATCAGGATCACGCTGCCGGCTTCGGTCAATCCGAGCATGTTGTGCCGCAACTCCGGATCGGCCGGCCGCACCTCGGGCGCCATGATCGGATACAAGTTGCCACGTCGCATTGACGACAGGTCGCGGCTGCCGAAACTCGGGTGCCGGGCCAGGTGCGCGATCCCGGCAGCGAAACCGTTGGTGACGGTGGGTCTTTCGGCCTCGATCAGATCGAGCGTCTGGCCGGCATGTGGGGCGTCAGAGCACACCAGCGTCGATCCGGCGAGCAAGGTGGCAAGCAACGCAAACCCGAGTCCTCCGATCCAGAAGAACGGTGAGTTGCAGAACAGCTTGTCCGCGGCGGTCAGGCGCCGGACTGCATTGAGATTTCGCTGGTGGTTGAGTAGCGCAGCGTGAGTGTGCACCACGCCCTTGGGGGTGCTGGTCGTGCCCGACGTGTAAACGATCGTCAGCGGATCCGAGCCGTCGACATCGTCTTCCATCGCCGTCAATCGCCGCTCATCGACGGTGTCGGCGAGTTGATGCAGGCGCTCGACGTCGAAGATGACGTGCCGCAATTGCGGTGCGGCAGGGTCGAATAGCGCAGCGTCTCCGTCGAGGTCGGGTCCGGTCAGCACGTCGGCGAGCTGCTGCACGAAGTCGTGGGAGCGGTAGGACGAGGTGGCAAGGAGAATCTGGGTGTCGCTGCCGACCAGTTGTTCGCCAAGCTCTCGTGTGGTCGCGAAGGTGGAAAACGGGACGACGACGGCGCCGATTCGCGCCGCGGCCAGCATGCCGACCGCAAACGCGGCGCCGTTGGGGTAAAGCAATCCGACGTGGCTGCCTTTGCCGGCGCCGAGGGCGACGAGCCCGCGAGCCAACTGCACGGAGCGACGGTCGGCTTCGGCGTAACTGATGCGCTCGGCGTCGCACACCAGCAGCGGGTGATCACCTCTGCTGTGCGCCTGCTCGCGCAGGATTTCGCCAACGGTTGGCGATTCACTCGGCATGGTCACCCTGGGCGGCGGAAAGGCTATCGGCGAAGAAGCGCCGCACCGCGCTCAGATCGGGCTTGCCTGACGGTGTTCTCGGGAGTTCAGCGACGATGGCGATGTCGGTGGGAATCTCATAGCGCGCCAACCGTGTTCGCAGAAAGTCGGCGAGCGCACCGGCATCGGCAGATGCCGGCTCTCGCAGTTCGACCATCGCGACCGGTGTCTCCCCGAGGCGGTCGTCGCGCCGCCCGACCACCGCAGCACCGGCGACCGCGGAATGGCTCTCCAACGCGGCGCGGACGTCGTCCGGCATCACTTTGAAGCCGCCGCGGATGATCGCCTGATCGGCTCGACCGATGATCCACAGGAAGCCGTCGGCATCGATGCGTGCCAGGTCGGTGGTGCGCATCCACGTCGCCGAGGCCCCGAGCTGTCCCGGTTTGACCTCGAGCAGCCCGACCTCGTCGGGTCCGAGCGGGGCGCCGTCGTTATCGACCACCCGCAGTTGTGCCCCGGGGTTGGCGCGTCCCACGCTGCCGCGTTTGACCCGCCAATACTTCTGGTGGTCGGGCAACGTCCAGCTGGCGACACCACCGCCGAATTCCGTTGCCGCATAGGATGTCAGGACAGGGATGCCGTATTTCTCGGTGAATGCGTCGGCGTCCTCCGCCGACAGTGGTGCGGTCCCGGAAGTGACGGCACGGATGCTTGCCAGATCCTCCCGACGCAGGCCGGAATGCAGCACCATCCGCAGCGCGGCCGGTACCAGCGACACCGCGCGCGGCCGATGGGTACGCACGGCTTCGGCCCAACGGTCGAGCTCGAATCGCTCCAGCAACACGAAGGGCCGCGCCTCGGCGACACATTGCAGGATCCGGAACACCCCGCCGATATGCACCAGCGGTGAGTTGACGATCGCCACACCGCGACGCAGCTCCGTGGGCGCCGGCGGCCGCTCACCCGCCGGACCCAGCACACTGTGCGCCAGCATGTCGTAGGTGAGGTCCACCCGTTTGGGCGGTCCGGTCGTTCCGCTGGTCAACATCCGCACCGCGACGCCGGGCCGCACGTCGTGATCGGTGCGGTCCTCGTCGGCGACAACCACTTTCGGTTCGGCGGCGAGATCGGAAATCGACACCACTGTCGTGGCTGAAGGCTTGCCGAGCATCGCCAGGTCGTCGGGCTCGCCGATGATCAGCGGCAGCCTTAACCGGTCGACGTCGGCTTTGGTGCGCTCATCGCCGCGGGCCGGGTTGATCACAGCTACTGTTGCGCCGCATCGGAGCACGCCGAGCAGCGTGGCCACCTGGGCCGGGCGATTGCGCAGCAGGATTCCTATCTGGGGTTGTCTGTTGCCACCACCTACGAGACAACCGATCCGGTCGGCCATTTCGCCGAGCCCGCCCCAGGACACCCATTGACCGTCATACTCCAGGGCGGCCGCATCAGGCTGCAATGCGAGGACATCGGCGATGCGCCGACTGAGCGGATGCGTCATCAGCGGATCCTCGGATCCGGCGCGGGCTCGTTATCGCGTGCCGCCAGCTCGGCGATCCCGATCGGATTTCCCAGCCGGGTGTAGATCAGCCCCTGATCGAGCGCCGCCCGGTAGGGCTTGTCCAGTGATTCCCAGATCGCCTTGACGGTGCCCTGGATGGCCGACGGCGGCTTGGCCGCGATCGTCGTCGCGATCTCGTGCGCGCGGGCCCACAACCGTTCGGGGGAAACCACTTCGGATACCAACCCGATCCGCAGAGCGGTGTCGGCGCTGACCCGTTCGTCGTTACCCATCAGCGCGATCCGTAGTGCTTCACCGAGGCCGATCTTGCGCATCAGCCCGATCGGCTCCAGCGCACAGACCAGCCCCGCCGACACGTGGGAATCGAAAAACGTCGCATCGGCTGAGCAGATGACCACATCGGACTCGTTGATGAAATAGAACGCGCCCGCGGTGCACATTCCCTGCACCGCGCATACCACCGGCTTCCACATCTTCTGCCACTTCGGGCTGAGCGCCTCGCCGGGATCCTCGTGATTCCAAATATTTTCGGGCTGACCGTAGGGCGTCTTGATGTCGAGGCCGGCGCTGAATGCGCGGCTACCAGCCGCGCGCAGCACCACAGCATTGACCGAGTCGTCCGCCTTGACGATCCGCCAGGCCCGGGCCATCTCGTCGCACATCGTCCGGTTGAAGGCATTCAGTTGGTCGGGCCGGTTCAACGTGATGGTGGCGACCCGGTCGGCGCCGTCCACGTCGAGCTGGATGGTCTCAAAGCTCATCGGCACTGCCACTCCGGTGGTCGCTTTTCGACGAAGGCCTTGGGGCCCTCGAGGGAATCCTCAGTGTGCAGGTTGCGTTCGCGGAACGCTTCGGCCAGCATCTCGGCTTCGTGCAGCGGCAGGTCGAGGCCCTTGAGAATGGCCAGCCGGGTGCCCCGGACGGCAAGCGGCGCATTGGAGTTGACGATGTCGGCGATCTCGTGGGCACGTTCCAACAGTTGGTCGTGTTCGACGATCTCGCTGATCAGGCCGAGCTCGTATGCGCGTTGGGCGCTCATCCGCTCATGCTTGCCCATCAAAGCCATCCGCAGCGCAATCGAGCGCGGTAGTACCCGGGCCACCCGGACCACCTCACGGGCGGCCACTAGGCCGATACTGACATGCGGGTCGAAAAACGTTGCTTTGTCGGACGCGATGACAATGTCTCCGGTGGTCACCCAGTCCAGTCCGGCCCCACAACAGATCCCGTTGATCGCGGCGAGCACCGGCTTGGCCATCGTCCGGAACGGCGGGGTGCCTTCCTGTGGCGCCTCCCACTGCTCGTAGGTTGACAAATACGGTGCCTCGTTGATCACCTTGCCGTCGCCGGGAATCGCCTTGACGTCTGCGCCGGTGCAGAATGCCCGTCCGGTGGCGGTGACGATGAGAATCCATACCGCGTCGTCGTTTTCGGCCTCGCTGTAAGCGTCGCGCAGCTCGGTGATCATGTGCGGGCTGAGCGCGTTGAGGGCGTCGGGCCGGTTCAGGGTGATCGTGGCCTTGTGGCGAGAGACTTCATACTTGATGGTGTCGTATGACCGTGCAGAGCTAGCAGACATCAGCGTTCCTCGTCTTTGAGAGTCATCGGCCACGGAACTGTGGTGGGCGTCGTTCGCGGAATGCTGCCAGCCCCTCTTTGAAATCTTTGGTCCGGCAGGACAGTTCGAGGTCGAAGAGTTCCTGCGTCATCGACTGGGTCAGCGTTGCGTGTTGGCCGTAGTTGATAGCGTGCTTGGCCAGGCCGAGCGCCACGGTGGGTCCCGCCGCCAGTCGTGCCAGCAATTGCTGGCAGCTGTCATCGAGCTCTGCGGGGCTGACCGCTTGGTGGATCAGACCCCAATCCGCGGCATCTGCTGCGCTGACTTTGTCGCCGAGCAGCAGCATCTGCTTTGCCCGGGTCAGCCCTATCAGCCGGGGGAGTAGCCAGGTGGCACCCGAATCCGGGCTGAAGCCACGCGCCGCGAACGGCTCCCAGAACACCGCGTCGGTGGCGGCCACGGTGAAGTCGGCGGCCAGTGCCAGGTTGCACCCGAGGCCGACGGCGAATCCGCGCACGCTGCAGACCACCGGCAAGTGGATGCTGTGCACCAATTCGATCACGCGATGAGCGGTATGCGGAATTCGGCGGACGAGGTCGCCGGTGCGGGGGCGGCGGTCGCCGCCGCTGTTGGTGGCGGTCCAGTCGGCCCCAGCGCAGAAGTCTTCGCCCGCCCCGCGGATGTGGACGGCCCGCAGCGTGTCGTCGGTGGCTGCGTCGGTCAGTGCGGCGACGAACGTGTCGATCATGCTATGGCTCAGCGAATTACGATGCGACGGCCGATCGAGCGTGAGCCGCAGCACGTCACCGTCCCGGCTCGTGATGAGCGAGCCATCGGCCGCCGTGGAGTCCAGGTCTTGACTCACCGTCGAATCCGCCCTTCCCCGCCGATATGGTTGCCGCTACAGTAGGCTATACGATTGCTGCACTGTATAACTTAGCAAGGAAAGCCCGGCGACGGAACAGCTGCATCGGGAAGAGGGCCTATGGGCGAACAACAGACCGGGGCTGTTCCCGCGCGCCCCGGATCGCGATTCGGCGAAGCGCCACTGCCGCAGACCGTCGCGGCCGCCGGCGCCATTCGCCGACTCGGCTCGCTGCTGTTGTCGTTGGAACATGCTCACCCGACGGTGGACGCGATCGTCGCGCAGATCAGCGATTGGGAACACGAGCTGAGCGCGGCGGTTCCGCCCGACAGCGCGCCGCGGATCGGCTCCGATGAAGACGGCAGCCGACGCGTCTATCTCGATCACGCGACCGATATCGGCGCCTTCAACCCGTGCTTTCCGGAATACCGCTTCGATCACCTCGACGCCGAGACCGCGTTCGGCCAAGCCACCTTCCCGCTGGTCTACGAGGGCCCACCGGGATTGGTGCACGGAGGTTTCCTCGCGGTGTTCTTCGACTGTGTCATCCAGCACCAGAACTGCCTTGTGGGTCTCTCCGGCAAGACCCGCTCACTGAACGTCGCTTTCCGCCGGCCAACGCCCGTATTCACCGACCTGCGTTTCGACATCACCCGGTCCGAGGTAGAGCGGGGCATCACGTCGACGGCCCGGTTGCTGCTCGATGACGAGGTGCTCTGCATCGGTGAGGTCAATACGCTGGCGCAGACACCGGACAAGCTGACCGGGTTTCGATTCGGCAAGCGGCGAGCCGAGAAGACCTGACGTGGTGTCGCAGCGCTTTCGTCAACCACGCGTCGCGGAGATCGTCGCTTCGAAGTTGCGCGACGACATCTTGTCCGGTCGCCTGAAAGAGGGCGATGTTCTGCCTTCGCAGGAAAGTCTGTTCGGTGAATTCGGCGTGAGCCCACCGGCTTTGCGGGAGGCAATCCACATTCTGGAGACCGACGGGCTGATATCGGTGCGTCGCGGCAATGTCGGTGGGGCGGTCGTACACCGGCCGACGCCCGAGCGGACCGCGCAGATGATCAGCATGGTTCTGCAGGCGAGGTCCGCGACGCCGGTGGACGTCAGCGAGGCACTGATGCATCTCGAACCGGTCTGCGCAGGGATGTGCGCTGCACGTGACGACCGAATGACCGAAGTCGTGCCCTATCTACAGCACGAAATCGATGCTCAGACAGCCCAATTCGATGACATCTCGCAGTACGTGCCAAATGCCCGACGATTTCACGAAACGCTGGTCTCGCGATGCGGCAACGAATCGATGATCCTGCTGATTGGCTCGCTGGAGCTGATCTGGTCGGCGCACGAGTCGTCGGTGTGGAGTGACTCCAGTGACCCAGCCGAACCGGCACCGATGGTGGACAAGACCAGGCGAGCCGCACTGCGCGACCATCAACGCCTACTCGACGCCATCAGCGATGGCAATCCGGCCCGGGCGGTGCGGCTGACGCAGGATCACCTCGCCGCGGCTCGGAGGAAAACGCTCACCTTTGGCACCGACAAAACCATTGAGGCGAAACTGATGTCGGATATCGTTCTGCGACTGGACTCGCACTTCCGATCGAACGGCCAGCCGCAGAGCAGAAAGGATTCCGGCGCATGACCGTCTCGGATTCTGCAGATGATCGCGTTCTCTTCGACGTCGATCCCGAAAAGCGAATCGCCACCATCACGTTGAACAACCCCAAACAGCGAAACTCCTACGACGCGGCTATGCGGGATGCCGTCGCCCGGTGTCTGGACCAGGTGGCCGAAGACGACGATCTCACCGTGGTGTTGTTGCGTGGAGCGGAAGGAGTTTTCAGCACCGGGGCGGACATGAACAACGCCTACGGTTGGTACGGCGAGCGAGGCGGCCCAGAGGCGAAAAGCCGTCCCAGTCAGCGCCGCCGACTCACGGTGGACCGTAAGTCGTTCGGCTTTTACCACAACCTGATGGGCTTCCCCAAGGTCACCGTGGGGGAGATCAGCGGTTACGCGCTCGGCGGCGGGTTCGAAATCGCTTTAATGGCGGACATTTCGGTAATCGCGCGTGACACCAAGATCGGCATGCCGGCCACCCGGTTCCTCGGGCCGGCACTGGGCAGCCTGCACATGTTCTTCCACCGGCTGGGGCCAGTGCTGGCACGGCGCCTCTTGTTGACCGGCGACATCATCGAGGCCGGCGCCATCGAGCACCTGGGAATCTTCACTGACACTTGCGATCCCGGCATGGTGGCGGCCCGGGCCCGGTACTGGGCGGAAAAGGCCGCGAAAATGCCGGCCGATGGCGTCGTGATCGCCAAAGAAGCTTTTCGGCTCGTCGAGCAGAGCCAGGCCTACCAGGGTGAGGAAGTGGCCAGCTACCTGTTCCACGCGTATGGCACTAACCTGCAATTCGCGCCGGGGGAGTTCAACTTCGTCAAGACCCGAGCGCAACACGGCACTAAAGAAGCGTTCCGTCTGCGCGATGAGCATTTCGACGTGCCGGAGCCTGACTAGCGAGACTTGGCTCGCCCTCCGGAAGAGGGTGACTTGCGTGACGGCGGTGTCGACTTGCGTTGCCGGCCAGTCGACTTCGATCCCTGCTCAATCAGCTGAGTTGCGCGGTCGAGGATGCAGTCCAGGCCGTATTCGAAGTTGTTGTCGTCGGGGGCGCCGATGTGATGGCCCTTGGTGGTCATCTGGGCGAGCAGGGGTGTGGATTCGGGATCGATCACCATCGCGTCCTCGATCGTGCGTGCCCCGTTCTCCGTCGCCTGGTTCTTCTCCTGCAGTCGATGCAGCACCACCGAACCTCGGACGTGAACTGTCACCGCCGAGTAGGTGTCGAAGGCTTCTTCCGGCGACAGTCCCGCCTCGACCAGGCCGGCGATCGCCTTCTCGATCTCCTGAACGCCCAGTCGAGCCGCTCTGGGGCTCAGCGCCGACCTGATTAAAATCAGATCGCACAGTATCGGGTTGCCCATGAACGTTGTCCGCATCGAGCGAGCGTGATTGCGCAGCGTCTCACGCCAGTCGCTGGCCTCGACGTACGGAGTGGCGAACACATACTTGCGCAACGCGCGGTCGGTCATCGCGTTGAGCAGATCGTCCTTCTTGCGGAAGTACCAGTAGATGCTGGTGACCCCCACGCCGAGATGCTTGCCGAGCAGCGGCATGCTCAAGTTGTCGATCGATACTTGCTCGGCGAGTTCGAACGCGCCGCTGATGATGTCATCGGGATTGATGGACCCGCGTTCGCGTCGCTGACGCTTCTCGGCGGTTGCTTGCTTGGCCACAGCGGCCACCTCCATCAAGATCAATGTTGCGCATGCCGTTCCGGTCTCGCGACCGACCGAGTCAAATCTACCGGGACTTGCCCGGTGATCTGCGATTACGCAGCCGTGTCGCCATCGCCATCTGCTACTGTAATACCTATCGTAGGCTTTTTGATACGCACGGCGGCAAGCGAAGGATCACCGGGCATTTGCCATGGATTTAGGGCTGACAAACGCCACCGCGGCCGTCGTCGGCGGTGGCCGCGGCATGGGACTGGCCGCCGCGCGCTGCCTGGCAGACGACGGCGCCCGGATCGCGATCGTCACCCGGTCACGAACTGACCTCGACCGTGCGACCGAAGACCTAACCAATCGTGGCAGCCCCGACGCCCTCGGCGTGGTAGCCGACATTCGCGACGACGATCAAGTCAACCGTGTGTTCGCCGAGCTTCGCGACCGGTGGAACGGCGAACTCAATGTGCTGATCAACGCCGTCGGCCCGGGTGTGGTCGGCAGCTTCGAAGACCTCACCGACGAGCAATGGGGCCAGGCCTTCGACGACGGCGTCATGGGTATGGTGCGCTGCGTGCGTTCGGCCCTTCCGCTCCTTCGGCAGGCGGCGTGGGCGCGCATCGTCAACTTCTCGGCGCATTCCACGCAGCGCCAAAGCGTCATACTGCCCGCGTACACCGCGGCCAAAGCGGCGCTGACGAGCATTTCCAAAAACTTGTCGCTGTTGCTGGCCAAGGACGAAATTCTGGTCAACGTGGTCTCCCCGGGCAGCATCGCGTCCGAGTCCCTGGTCGGCTGGGCCACGTCGGTCGGGGTCGACGGTGGCGACCCCTATCAGCTGATGGACGCCATTGCCAAGCACTTCGGGCATCCGGCCCATCTGCCACGGGCCGGGCTGCCCGACGAAATGGGTTCAGTGGTGGCATTTTTGGCGTCGCGCCGCAACTCTTACATGACCGGAGCGAACATCAACGTCGACGGCGGTTCGGACTTCACCTGACCGTCGCTGACTGGGAAGGAGTCGATGATGGCCACGGCACGCGAGGCACGCGCTTGGGCGCGCAGCGCTTTGCGGGGAATCGGCGATTCCCTGTACACCCCGTTCTGCGGCACCGACGGTGACCACATCGACTGGGACGCGTACCGGACGTTGGTTCGTTACTGTGTCGGCGATCTCGGGCACCCGATGCTGTGGTGTACCAGCGGCCTCGCCGAGTTCTGGTCGCTGACGCTCGACGAGCGAAAGCGCTTGTTGGACGTCGCGATCGAGGAAGCCAGGGCCGTCAACCCGAATATCGTGGTGCAGGCGTGCACCGCCGCCATGTCGGCCAAAGACTGCCTAGATCTCACCCTGCATGCCCAGCAGGCCGGCGCCGACATTGCCTACATCCAGACCCCGATGATGGAGGCGCACGGCGGCGAAGGCGTGCTGCGGTTCTTCAAATACATCGGTCAGCGCACCGATATCGCACTGGGCATGTTCAATTCACCCTCCTCGGGATACGTGCTGACGGCGGCCGAGGGCGCGCGGATCTGTGATGAGGTCCCCGCGGTCTGCGCGACCAAGGAGGGCGCCTTTCGCCCGGCGAACAGCCGTCTGCTACATGAGTTGGCGCCCGACCTGGTGATCTGGGAGTGCGAAAAGACCGTGTACCGCGCCGGGTGGCTGCGCCACGGGATCGTCTGCCCGGCCCAGCTGGGCACCGCCGGGTATTTGTTCGAGACCCCGCAGCGGCCGCTGCTCTCCGAATATTGGGACCTGGTGTGCAACGACAAGCTCATCGAGGCGATGGATTACGGCCGTGAATCGGGTCTCGATCAGCTCGAGGTCGACCTCGGATCGTGGTTTACTTGCTATCCGGGCCGGGCCGATTACTTCACCCATTGGGGTGGCGCGTTCAAGTACGCCGCGTCGGTACTCGGCCTGCCGATCGGTGCCTATCCGCATTCCCGACCGCCGCAAGCAGAGTTGCCGCCGGAGGCCAAGGCTCAGATCGAAAACGCCTATCGGCGCATCGGACTTGTCGATGCCTCGCCGGCGACGCGGATGGCGGTGACATCACATGTCGGGCAGTGAATTTTGGCTGTTCGCGGGGCATTGCACGGCGAACGACGGCAGTTGCGGAATGCTGTACCGATAGGTATACAGTATGGATACAAACTTCGCTGAAGTTGCCGCCTGAGTTCAGGGAGGACGGTCGATGAGTACCGCCGACGACGTCGTCGCCGAACCCACCCAGGACGAGGCCGTGATCTATGAGGTGACCGCGAGCGGTGTCGCGGTGCTGACGTTGAACCGGCCGGATCGGCTCAACACCTGGGGCGGCGACATCGCCACCGCGTTCTACGCGGGATTGGACCGGGCCGAGGAGGATCCCGCCGTCCGGGTGATCGTGCTGACCGGTCGCGGCAAGGCGTTCTGCGCGGGCGCCCAGCTCGGCTCGATGGGGAGCGTCGCTCAGTCGATTGAGAAGACCGACGAGGGCAAGCTGGCCAGCCTCGTCGGGGACCGGCAGCCCTATCACTTGACCACGCTGTGCAAGCCGGTCGTCGCGGCCATCAACGGATCCTGTGTCGGTATCGGTCTGACGCAGGCGCTGATGTGCGACGTGCGGTTCGCCGCCGCCGGAGCCAAGTTCGCCGCATCATTCTCGCGTCGCGGATTGATCGCGGAATACGGTGTCTCCTGGATACTTCCGCGGCTGACGGGGTGGGGCGTCGCACTTGATCTGTTGTTGAGCGGCCGTACCTTCCTCGCCGACGAAGCGGCAGACCTGGGACTGGTCAAAGAGGTGGTCCCGCCCGAACAGCTGATGAAGCGCGCCACGGAGTACGCCGAAGACATCGCTCAACACTGCTCGCCGGCATCCATGGCCATCATCAAGCGGCAGACCTACGGTGATGCCATGCGGGAGGTAGTGCACGCAAGTTCACGGGCCGAAGCCTTGCTGCACGAGTCGCTGCAACGTCCCGATGTCATCGAAGGGATCACCAGCTTCCTCGACAAGCGAGCGCCGAGCTTTCCCGGGCTGAGCGCGTCGACAATCGCCACGACTGACTCTTGAGGTACCGGAAAGGACGACCATGGGGAACTTGGGCTATAAGGCGATCGACGTCGACAATCACTACTACGAACCGCTGGACGCGTTCACCCGGCACCTGGACAAGAAGTTCCGCCGACGTGGCGTGCAGATTTTCAGCGACGGCAGGCACACCCAGGCGATCATCGGCGATCGGGTCAACCGCTTCGTCCCTAACCCCACATTCGACCCGATCATTGAGCCGGGCTGCCTGGATCTGTTGTTCCGCGGTCAGATTCCCGAAGGCGTCGACCCGGCGTCGCTGATGAAGGTCGAGCGGCTCGCGCAGCACCCCGAGTACCAGAACCGTGATGCCCGTATCACGGTGATGGACACCCAGGGCATCGAGACGGTGTTCATGTTGCCGACGTTTGCGTGCGGCGTCGAGGAAGCGCTCAAGCACGACGTCGACGCGACGATGGCATCGCTCCATGCGTTCAACCTGTGGCTGGACGAGGACTGGGGTTTCGACCGGCCCGACCACCGTGTTATCGCCGCGCCGATAATTTCGCTGGCCGATCCGGCCAAGGCTCTCGAAGAGGTGGAGTTCGTGTTGGGGCGCGGCGCGAAGCTGATACTGGTGCGGCCTGCGCCGGTGCCCGGTGTGGTCAAGCCGCGGTCGTTGGGCGATCCCCTCCATGATCCGGTGTGGGCCGCGCTGGCCGAGGCGGGCGTTCCGGTGGGCTTCCACTTGAGTGACAGCGGCTACCTGCAGATAGCCGGAATGTGGGGTGGGAGATCGACTTTCGAGGGGTTCGGCGGGTCGGAGCCGTTGGAGCAGATACTCACCGACGATCGGGCTATCCACGACACAATGGCCTCGATGATCGTGCACGGCGTGTTCACCCGCCATCCGAAACTCAAGGCGGTCAGCATCGAAAACGGTTCATACTTCGTCCACCGGCTGATCAAGCGCATGAAGAAAGCCGCTAACAGT
>DATFYT010000204.1:0-19325 GCA_035314925.1 Mycobacterium sp.
CCTGGAGGGCCTCAACGTTTTGCAGACCGGCCCCACCCTGATGGTGTCCGACCTGTTCGACTTCTCGCTGTACGTCGACGCGCGAATCGAGGACATCGAGCAGTGGTACGTCTCTCGGTTTCTGGCGATGCGCTCGACCGCATTCGCCAACCCGGCCTCGCACTTCCACCACTACGCGGGCCTGACCGATCAGCAGGCCGTCGTCGCGGCCCGCGACATCTGGCGTTCGATCAACCGGCCGAACCTAATCGAGAACATCTTGCCGACCCGGCCCAGGGCCACCCTGGTCTTGCGCAAAGACGCCGACCATTCCATCAACCGGCTGCGGCTGCGCAAGCTATAGATTTCTGCTGCACCTGCGCCGCAATGAATTCTGATTGACGACTCCTTGCGCGGCTAGTATGCCGGTGACGGTGTTCCCGATGTCGAGGGGGTGCAGTGGAAGAGCGTGCAAGCAGTAACCCCGCGGCCGGTTGGCGGTTCGCGCATCAGCCACATCCGCTACCTACGCCACCGCGCCGACGCAGCCACCGAACGATGATCACAATCGCCGTCGTCGGCGCCATGATCGTCGTCATCGCCGGGGTCACGGGCGTCCTCCAACTTGTCAGATCACCGAACTCCCCGCTGACCGCGCTCCACTACTCCAAACAAACCGTGTTGCCGTTCACCGACCTCAAAGATCCAACGGGCGTGGCGGTCGACGCCGAGGGCGACGTCTACCTCACCGATGCCGGCAACCGCCGGGTGCTGAAGCTGGCGGCGGGGTCGAACAGCCAGACCGTGCTGCCGTTCACCGGCTTGCAAAATTTGACCGGTGTGGCGGTGGACGACAAGGGCACGGTGTATGTCAGCTACTTCACCGACGGCTACCCCGCCGTAGGCAAGGTGGTGAAGCTGGCAGCCGGGTCGACCAGCCAGGCCGAACTGCCGTTCACCGACCTCGCAGACCCACGGGCGGTGACGGTCGATGCGGTCGGCAACGTCTACGTCGCCGACCGCCACAGACACCAAGTAGTGAAACTTCCAGCGGGCTCGAGCAGCCAGACCGTGCTGCCCTTCACCGGGCTCGACTTCCCGCAAGGTGTGGCGGTCGACGCCGCCGGCGACGTCTACGTCACTGACACCCAAATCTATGACAACCGGGTGCTGGAGTTGACCGCCGGATCTACCGACCAGACCGTGCTGCCGTTCACCGGCCTGAACCAGCCCTACGGCGTCGCGGTAGGACACAACGGCAGCGTCTTTGTCAGCGATTCCAACAGCGGCCAGGTGCTGAAGCTGCCTGCGGGATCCGCCCGACAGACCGCGCTGCCGTTCAGCGGACTCAATTCCCCGGAGGCTGTGGCCGTGGATGCGGAAGGCAACGTTTATGTCGCCGACGCCATGCGCGCGCGGGTGGTGAAATTGCCGCATGAGTTAGCCCACTGAAAACAAGCCGATGCGGAGGCGCACACCGCAACCTCTGACGGCGGCGCCCCGCATCGGCGGGGATGGGAGTCACGCCCGCAGTCGGCGCACTCCGAGGTATTGCAAGTAGCCGATCAGAGCGGTGCCGACACCGCCGGCCAGCGTCGCAGCGATGCCCGTCTGGGTCAGCGGCAGCGCGTCCGCGGCGGCCACGACGACCGCGGCCACGGTGAGGACCGCGTTGGCGATAACGACGCCGATCCCGGCGCGGTGCAGGTCGAGTGCTGCCGCGAGGGCGAACACCACCAGCCCGTAGAGCACGAAGAACGCGCCGATGCCGTACTCGGCGATCGAGCTCAGCCCGGTGAGCGACGAGAGTGGATCAGCGGCCACGGCGATCATCAGGCCGACGAACCCCGTCAGCGTTGCGTCGAGCCGCATGGCGAAACGCAACAAGGAGTCGGTGGAGTCGGCGAGGGGTCGGGGGGCCAGTCCGGTAACAGCAGTCATGTCGAGCACTCCTTGCGTATGGGGTGGAACACCTCTGAGCGTGCCGTTCTGGGACTGCCAGATCGACGCGTGGCACTGCCAAGCAGTGCCATGCGCAGGTCAACCCAGTGATCGAAGCCACGTATTCCTTGGCTAGCCGAGCTAACTGAAACGATTCGGCTAACTGGAGACGGCTACCCGGCCGCGCAGATCGGCGGCGATGAGTCGGGCCGCCGCGTTCTGCCAGTTGTGCAGCGAACGCTGCGGCACCTCGGTGACGAACCACTGCCAGGCCTGCCGGGCGGTCGGGTCCAGGCCGGCAGCGGTCGCGTTCTGCGCGTAGGCGCGCACGCCGACGACGTACGGGAAATACAGCGAGTTGTAGTAGCGCCACTGCTCGGTGGTGCCGAAGTCGCCGCAGTCGCGCGGTTTGAGCGCAGCGATGCGGTCGGCCAGCAGAGCCTTGAGCTCGATAGCGCGCTCCAGCGGCTGATCCGGGGCCCCCCGGGCCGCCAGCCGCTCGTCGATGGCGGGCAGCGCGGTCAGCGGGTTGGCGACCAGCTTGGACAGGTCACCGTAGTGACCCAGCGCGCGGCGGGTCAGCCGGGCGAACGTGTCGTCGTCGAAATCGTCGAGCGGATCGGCCAGCCGCAGCGGCAGCGCGGATTGCGTGCGCCGCAACGTCTCCCGGTGGGCACGCAGCATCGGCGCTCGCGAGAACACCAGCCGGTCCAGCAGCCCGGCCAGCGGGTCGGCCAGCACCTGCACCGAGGCCGCGATCGCCAGACTGGTGAACAGCAGCACCGTGAGCGCGATCTGCGCGGTGCTCTGCCGGCGGGTCAACTCGATGGCAACCAGCATCTGGGCGCCGAGCAGCGCCACCACCGCGCCGGTGCCGGTGAAGGACCGCAGCATGTCGGCCCGCAGCGCCTGACCCTCGTCAAACGCGTCCCACAGCGCCACCGCCACACCCAGCCCCAGCACGTCGCAGCCCGTCGACGCCAACGCCAGCCAGCTGGGCACCACACCCAGCGGAATGATCAGGATCGCGTTGGCCAGCGCGAAGAACAACGTCGCGGTGATCAACAGCCCGACCACCGGGATCTTCTGCGCCCGGCGCCGCAGCGCGGCGACCATCGCGCCCAGCGTGGACACCGAGATCACCACGCACATCACCACATGGCCGAGCCGCAACGGCCCGTCGACGCTGCCGGCCAGCGTTGCGCCGACCAGAGTCAGCGCGGCGACACCGCCGACCAGCAACAGCTCGCCGGTGCGTGCCCGCTCGCTGTCGCACGGCCGTCCCAGCTCGAGGATCACCGCGAACCACGCCACGCCGGGAACGGCAACGAGATAGATCTCGACGTGGGCGAGCAGCGCGGAGTGCGTGACCAGCCGCACCGCATCCAGCGCGACAGCCGTCGCAAAGCTGCACAGGCCCACCGCCGCCAACGCGAGCACCGGCTTGCGCGGGTTACGGGCCAACAGATACAACCCCAGCCACCAACTCAGCGAAAACACTAACGCCGATAGCGCAGCCATAGTCCAAGTGTGACACGTGGCGTGGACCAATTGCCCTGCTCTCCCCCTCGCCGCTTCGCGGCTGGGTGGTGCCCCCACCTCGGGCCGCTGGACGGCCCGCATCGTCGCAGGGCGCCGGGCGCTACATGCCGTAACGGCGGTGGCGCAGGCTGTAATCGCGCAACGCGCGCAGGAAGTCAACCCGGCGGAACGCGGGCCAGTGCGCTTCGGTGAACCACATCTCCGAGTAGGCGCTTTGCCACAGCAGGAACCCGGACAGCCGCTGCTCCCCCGACGTTCGGATGACCAGGTCGGGATCCGGCTGCCCGGAGGTGTAGAGGTTCTCCGAGATCGCGTCGACGGTGACGGCGTCGACGAGTTCCTCGGCGCCGGCCCCGTTGGCAATCTCCTTGCTCAACAGTGCGCGGACGGCGTCGGCGATCTCCTGCCGCCCGCCGTAGCCGACCGCGACGTTGACGTGAAAGCCCGAGTTTGCGGTGGCTGCGGTGCGCTCGACGGCGCCACGCAGTCGTCGCGCGGGCTCCTCGCCGATCAGCTCCAAATCCCCGACCGTGCGCACACTCCAACGATTGGCCGGCGCGCAGATCTCCTCGACGACGTCGGTGATGATCTCGATGAGCGCAGCCAACTCAGCGGGATCGCGGCGCAGGTTTTCGGTGGAAAGCAAATAGACCGTTGCCATTTCGATGCCGGCCTCTTGACACCAGCGCAGCATCTCGGCGATCTTGGCCGCGCCCATTCGATAGCCGTAACTGACGTCGTCGTATCCGGCATCGCGCGCCCACCGCCGGTTGCCGTCGCACAGCACTGCGATGTGGCGCGGCAGCGCGGGCTTGGATGCGGCCAGACCCTGCCGCAGCCGCAACTCGTAGAGCCGGTAGAGCGGTTCCTTGAGGCGAGGCGGAATGATCTCCACAGGGAACCAGATTACTGTTGACGGCAGCGCTCACCAGCGATCCGGCCGCAAAGGCAGGAAGTGTTCAGGGAGGGATCAGCGAGGAATGACCCGCGAGTCCGACGTGGCCACCGACGCCGGCGCCCGGCCGGCCGACACCGTCGAGGAAGTCGCCGGTCAGGTCCTGCAGTCTGCTGCCGAGGTGCTGACCAAGCCGAGGGCACGGGGCTGGATCCATTTGGTGTCGGCCATCGTCGCGGTCGCCGCCGGCGCGTCACTGATATCGGTGTCCTGGCCGCTGGCTGGACTCAAAGCCGGTCTGGCGACCTTGATCTACACCGGCGCCGTGGTGGGGATGTTCACCGTCAGCGCCATCTACCACCGGGTCACCTGGAAGTCGGCGAAGGCCCGCATCCGGATGAAGCGGCTCGACCATTCGATGATTTTCGTGCTGATCGCCGGCACCTACACGCCGTTCGCCCTGCTGGCGATGCCGCACGACGCGGGGACGCTGATGCTGTGGATCGTCTGGGGCGGTGCGCTCGCCGGGGTGTTGCTCAAGACGTGCTGGCCGACCGCGCCGCGTTGGGTCGGTGTTCCGCTGTATCTGATCCTCGGCTGGGTGTCCGCGTTCTACATCGCGATGATCCTGCACAACGCCGGGGTTGCCGCGATGGTGCTGTTGGCCGTGGGCGGGGCGCTGTACAGCATCGGCGGCATCCTGTATGCGCTGCGCTGGCCCGATCCGTGGCCCAAGACATTCGGCTACCACGAGTTCTTTCACGCGTGCACCGCGGTGGCCGCGATCTGCCACTACATCGCGATTTGGTTCGCGGTCTTTTAGCGCTAAAGCTGCGTGACGTTGTCGGCCGACCAGTAGGCCTTCATCGCCGTCACCTTGCCGTCGTCACCGAACGCCATCACGTCGATCGGCTCGATCAGCATCCGGCTGTCGCCCGCGATCACGGTCAACCGGAAGTGGAAAGCCGCCTCATGACCGGCCACCCGCAGCGTCACCAGCTCGCATTCGCGTTCCACGTTGTCGACTGCCGAGTAGAAGCCATGGATCGCCTGCCGGCCGATGTGTACCTCGCCGCCGACCGGGTCCTCGACGGTGGCGTCATCGGCGAACAGCTCGACCAGATCGTCAGCGCTGCCCTTGGCGACCAGGCTGATATAGCGATTGACGGTGTCGGCGATCTGCTCAGGGCTCGGCATGACTCGCAACGCTACCGTGGCGCACAGGCTTAATGCCCGACTTGCCCCCGCAAGCGGGAGGTGCCCCCACCTCGGGCCGTGAAACGGCCCGCATCGTCGTCGGGCGCAAGGCTGACTGCCCGCCTCCTCCTCGGGCCGTTTCACGGCCCGCATCGTCACCGGGCGAGCGCCGCGGCCAAGTCCTCGGCCGTGGTGACCGGCAAGTCGCAGACCCGCCCGCGGCACACGTAGGCCGCATCAGCACCGGCCACCCGATTGCGGTCGACCAGCAGCTCCGACGAGCCCACTTCACCGCCGACGACGATCGCCCCGCCGGGCGCGAGTCGGCGCGCGTCGGCCAGCAGCGTCGATGCCGGCGGGTCGCAGGCCACCGCGATCTGCAACGGCCCGCGCACCGCGGATTCGGCGACCGCCAGCCAATGCCCGGCCGAGCGTGGTGCGCGGGCCAGCAGCGGGGAGTGTGCCTGCAGCGTGTCAGCCGCCGCCTGCCGGTAGCGGTCAGCCCGCCCCGCACCGACCAGATGCGCCGCCGTCAGCAGTGCTTCTGCGATCGAGGATGCGCCCGACGGCGTCGCGCCGTCCATCGGGTCGGTGGGCCGCAACAGCAGTTGCTCGGCATCGTCGGCGCTGTCGAACCAGCGGCCGGGCCGATCGCGATCGGCGAAGTGCGCCAACGCCATATCGAGCAGGTCGGTGGCCGTCGTCAGCCAGGCTTCGTCGGTGGTCAACTGGTAGAGCGTCAGCAGCCCGGTGGCCAACATGGCGTGGTCTTCCAGGATCGCGGCGCTCTCACCGACCCGCCCGCCCAGGCTGGCCCGGCGCAGCCGGCCGTCCACCAGGTGCAGCCCGACCAGCGCCGTCGCGCAGCGAGTGGCGGCGTCGGCCAACTCGGGCGCGGCCAGCGCGACGCTGGCCTCGGCCAGCGCAGTGATGGCCAGTCCGTTCCAGGCGCTGACGACCTTGTCGTCGCGACCCGGCTGCGGCCGGGTGAGCCGGGCGGCCAGCAGCGCGGTCCGCATACGCGCGAAGCGGCCAGGGTTGCCCGGGTCGATCGGCAACTGCAGCACCGATGCGCCGCCTTCGAAGGTTCCCGCCTCGGTAACCTCAAAAACCGAAGCGGCCCAATGCCCGTCGTCGCCTCCGAGCACTTCGGTCAATTGGCCGGGCGTCCACACGTAGGTCGAACCCTCCCGGCCGGCGGCGTCAGCGTCCAGCGACGAGGTGAACATGTCGGCTTCGCTCAGCTCGTCGAGCAGGAAACGTGCGGTCTCGCCGGCGACCCGCCGGGCTAACTGATCTCCGGTACGACGGGCCCAGTGTGCGTAGACACGCAGCAGTAACGCATTGTCGTAAAGCATCTTCTCGAAATGCGGTACCACCCAAGCGTTGTCGACGCTGTAGCGGGCGAACCCGCCGGCCAGTTGGTCGTAGATTCCGCCGCGGGCCATCGCGGTGGCGGTACGGCGAACCGCATCCAGCGCCTGCGATGAACCGGTTCGCTCACCGTGCCGTAGCAGCGCCTCGAGCAACGCTGACGGCGGGAATTTCGGTACGCCGCCGAAACCACCGTGCACCGTGTCCTCGTCGCGCAGCACCGCCGCCACCGCGTCGTCGCACAGCGACGCGGCCACCTCCGGGCCACTGGAGGGTTGCCCTCCGGGTATCCCAGCCATCGACTGCAATTCGTTTGCGATGTGATCGGAGGCCTGTTCGACCTCGTCACGACGGTCACGCCACGTTGAGCCCACCGCCGAAAGCAGTTGCAGGAAAGCAACTTTCGGATAGTAGGTGCCGCAGTAGAAGGGGCGTCCGTCTGGCGTCAGGAAACATGTCATGGGCCAGCCACCCTGACCGGTGAGCGCGACGGTGGCGTTCATGTAGACCGCGTCGATGTCGGGCCGCTCTTCGCGGTCGACTTTGACGCACACGAAACCCGCGTTCATCACGGCGGCCACCTCGTCGTCCTCGAACGACTCGTGGGCCATGACGTGACACCAGTGGCAGGCGGCGTAGCCGACCGACAGCAGGATCGGTACATCGCGCTGGGCTGCCTCGGCCAGTGCGGCCGGCGACCATTGCTGCCAATGCACCGGGTTGTCGGCGTGCTGGCGAAGGTAGGGACTGGCGGTCCCCGCGAGCTGGTTAGCCGCCGGGCTCATGCGGTGATTGGTCATCGGGGTGCCGCTGGATCGTCCCGTCGTCGACGGCCTGGTCCGGTTCGGGATGCTGCGGGTCGAAGGACTCGGGCAGCTTCTTGAGATGCCGGTTCATCGATCGCACCAAGAACACCAGGCTGATCAGCAGCAGCACTACTACCAGCAACCCGAACGGGCTTGCTTTGCCGAAATCCGGTCCGCTGTTGTGCGGCGCATCGTCGGCGAGCACCCGGATCACGGCAAGTTGGAACTGGTTCACTGCTCCGCCTCGATTCCGGCCAACAGATCGGTCTCGGGAAGGCGCACCGGCACACGCGAGCGCGCCAGCTCGAACTCTTCGGTCGGCCACAGCCGTTGCTGCCATGCGATCGGCGCTGCGAAGAAATCGCCTTTGGGGTCGATCTGGGTGGCGTGGGCGCGCAGCGCGTCGTCACGCTGACTGAAATACGCCGAGCACTCGATCCGGGTCGTCACCCGGTCGGCGTGCACATCGTGCGCGGGATCCCAGTGCGCCAGCCACTTCTCGAACGGCCCCTGCTGGCCGTGCTTGGCGAATTCTTCCTGCAGCAACTGCATCCGCTGACGCAGGAACCCGTGGTTGTAGTACAGCTTGGGCACCGCCCACACCGGGCCGGCGTCCGGGAACCGCCGATAGTCACCGGCGGC
The DNA here is from genome assembly GCA_035314925.1 of Mycobacterium sp. GTDB lineage: Bacteria > Actinomycetota > Actinomycetes > Mycobacteriales > Mycobacteriaceae > Mycobacterium. The sequence goes on from DATFYT010000204.1 coordinate 8,377, forward strand.
TTCGTATGCCGCGACCGAAACCTGATGGCAGCGGATGTGGTCGGGGTGCGGGTAGCCGCCGTTCTCGTCGTAGGTCGTCATCACATGCGGGCGGAACTCGCGCACCACCCGCACCAGCGCCTCGGTGGACACCTCCAGCGGGGCCAGCGCGAAGCAGCCCTCGGGCAACGGCGGCGGCGGATCCCCCTTCGGCAGGCCGGAGTCGACGAAGCCCAGCCAGGTGTGTTCGACGCCGAGGATTTCGGCTGCCTTGGCCATCTCGTCGCGGCGGATGTCGGCGATGCGTCCGTGCACCTCGGGCAGGTCCATCGCCGGATTGAGGATGTCGCCGCGCTCGCCCCCGGTCAACGTCACCACCAGCACGCGGTGGCCCTCATCGGCATAACGGGCGAGGGTGGCAGCGCCCTTGCTGGACTCGTCGTCCGGGTGGGCGTGCACCGCCATCAACCGCAGTTCGCTCACGTGCTCCCTGTCCCGCGTGCTGTCTCTTGTTTTCCGGGCCTGGCCTGTCGCCCTATAGTTCCAGTCCTAATAGTTTCATCCCGGAGGCCGGGGCCCGAAGCCTGATTACCCGCCACTAACACCAAGACACATGACCGGACGTCCACTGCAGCCACCGCAGGCCCGCTACGGGCGGCGCCAACTGCCCCGCCCGTCACGGGGCCGGGTCATCGTCGCCCTGGCTGCGCTGGGTGTAGTCGCCGGCATCATCGTCGCCATCGTCGGCTATCAACGGCTGGGTCGCAATGACGTCGAGGGCACCCTGGCCGGCTATCGGCTGATCGACCCGCAGACGGTGGCAGTAACGATCAGCGTGAGGCGATCCGACCCGTCGCGCCCGGTCGACTGCATTGTGCGGGTGCGCGCAAAAGACGGCAGCGAGACGGGCCGGCGCGAAGTGCTGGTCCCCCCGGCATCCGATGCAACCGTGCAGGTGACGACGATCGTCAAGTCCAGCAAGCCGCCGGTGATGGGCGATGTCTACGGGTGCGGCGCCGACGTGCCGGGCTATCTGCGCGCGCCCTGACCGCACGGACTCGCGGCAACCCCCGGCAAACGCCGAACTGCGAAAATGTGAACAGAGCCCGCGGCTTCGGTGGTAAAGTGTCCGGATGCACGGTTCCGGCTGGGACCGTGTATTGCTGCATTAGCGGCCAGGTGCGCCGCGCAGGGGGTACACCCGACTACTGGGGTCGGCAGTACACGCGGTGGGACCGCCCGGCGGCAAGACGGACAACCTAACGACGCGGATGCCGCGGAACCGACACAAGGAGCACGACGAGATGACGGAAACTACTCAGGTGACCTGGTTGACCCAGGAATCACACGATCGACTCAAGGCTGAGCTCGACCAGTTGATCGCGAACCGTCCGGTCATCGCCGCGGAAATCAACGACCGCCGCGAAGAGGGCGACCTGCGCGAGAACGGCGGATACCACGCCGCTCGCGAGGAGCAGGGCCAGCAAGAGGCCCGCATCCGCCAGCTGCAGGACCTGCTCAACAACGCGAAGGTCGGCGAGGCGCCCAAGCAGTCCGGCGTGGCACTGCCCGGGTCGGTCGTCAAGGTCTACTACGACGGCGACAAGTCCGACACCGAAACCTTCCTGATCGGCACCCGCGAGCAGGCCGTCCACGAAGGCAAGCTCGAGGTGTACTCGCCGAACTCACCATTGGGCGGCGCGCTGATCGACGCCAAGGAGGGCGAGACCCGCAGCTACACCGTGCCCAACGGCAACACCGTCAAAGTGACGCTGGTCAGCGCGGAGCCCTACCACGCCTGAGTAAGGCACCGGGTCGGGGACAAAGGCGAGATCGAATCGGTTGATGGCGCGTATCGCCGAGGATCTGGGCTTGCTGTTGCTCGACAACGCGTCAGCACAACCGGCCTTGGACCGAACCAGCCACGAGCGCGTGCTATCGGCCGCGGTGCTGCTGGACTTGGCGTATGCCTGCCGGATCCGCCCGGCGGTTGACGGCGAGCCGGTGGAAGCCGGACGGCTGGTCGCGCTGATCGGACCGAAGCCAACGGATCCCGTCGTCGCGCCGGCGCTGCAGATGTTGCTGCGCAACCCGATGAGCCCGGCCGCCGCGATCGCAAAACTGCGCCGCCAGGCCGCCGGCGTCGTGTTGTCGCAGTTGGAGCGGGACGGTCACATCCACCGGGTTCGACTGCAGGGCAATAGCTTCAAAGGCTTCAAGCGGGTCTACGCGTGGCCGCTGCTCGATCGGACACGGGTCGACGAGATTCGCGCGACGCTCATGTCGGTGTTGTTAGACAACAGCAGCCCCGATCCCGCGATGGCGGCACTGATCTCGCTGCTGCATACCGTCGACGGCTTGAGCGCGGTGCTCAGCCTCAACGAGCGCGCCTGGGTGTGGGTGCGCAGCCGGGCGGGTGATATCGCCAGCGGTGCCTGGGTGCGCGAGTCCGAACCCGAACTGGCTGAGGTCAACCTGGCTGTGACCACCGCGGCCATCCGCCAGGCGCTGGCCCCGCGAAGCGGGGCTAGCTGAGCGCCTGTTCGAGATCGGCGATCAGGTCGGCGATGTCCTCGATGCCGACCGACAGCCGGACCAGATCGTCCGGCACCTCCAACTCGGAACCGGCCGTGGACGCATGGGTCATCGCGCCGGGATACTCGATCAACGACTCGACGCCCCCGAGCGACTCGGCCAGGATGAACACCCTGGTCTTGGCGCACAACGCCTGGGCGGCACTGCGTCCGCCCCGCATGCGGACCGACAACATACCGCCGAACCCGCGCATCTGCCGGGCCGCGATCTGATGACCGGGATGGGTGGGCAGACCCGGGTACAACACCGCGCTCACCGCGGCCTGCCCGGCGAGGAATTCCGCTACCGCAGCGGCGTTTTCGCTGTGCCGCTGCATCCGCAGCACCAGCGTTTTAAGGCCGCGCATGGTCAGGTAGGCATCGAACGGACCCGGCACCGCACCCGCCCCGTTTTGCAGGAACGCAAACGCGACGTCCAACTCCTCCTCGTTGGTGATCAGGGCTCCGCCGACGACGTCGGAGTGGCCGCCGATGTACTTGGTGGTCGAGTGCAACACGATGTCGGCGCCGAGGGTCAACGGCTGCTGCAGCGCCGGTGAAGCAAACGTGTTGTCCACCAATACTTTCGCGGAATGCTCGGCGCCAAGCTCGACGATCGCCGCGATATCGACGATCGACAGCAGCGGGTTGGTGGGTGTCTCGACCCAGATCAGCCGGGTGCGCGGGGTGATCGCTGCGCGGACCGCGTCGAGATCGGACAACGCGACCGGAGTGTGCTGCACACCCCATCCGGTGAACACCTTGTCGATCAGCCGGAATGTGCCGCCGTAGGCGTCGTCGGGGATAACCACATGGTCGCCGGGGCGCAGCACCGTCCGCAGCGCACAGTCGCTGGCCGCCATCCCGGAGCCGAAGGCCCGGCCGTACCTACCGTCCTCGACGGCGGCCAGCGCGGTTTCCAGCGCGGTCCGGGTCGGGTTGCCGGTGCGTGCGTACTCGAATCCGCCGCGCAGACCGCCGACGCCGTCCTGGGCGAAGGTGCTGCTGGCATAGATCGGGGCGTTGACCGCGCCGGTCACCGGATCAGGCCGGTAGCCGGCGTGGATGGCTTTGGTGGCCAGGCCGGCGTTTTCAAAGTGATCGCTCATCGACGATCAGCCTAGTCAGCGGTGGCTAGCGCAATTCGTATCCGGATGTGCCCTCGGGTGCCGCCTGCCCAAGCGGCAGGCACACCGTCGCCATGATCTTGTCGGCCAGCGTTTGGCGCTTGGCGGTCCAGAGCGGAAAGAGGTAGCCGACGCAGAAGGGGACGGCGTCGACCACATGGGTGATCTGGCGCAGCAGGGACGAACCGAAACCCATTGGCTGCCCGGTGTTCTCGCTGACGACTTTGAACTTCAGCACCGACTTGCCGATGCTCGATCCGGTGGTGCCCTGCCGGTAGCCGTAGTTCCAGACCAAATAGACCAACCCGACCAGCACCGCGCCCCACATCACCGCCATACCCAGCGTGGAGTATGCAATCGTGCAGATTTGGTCGACGTCGTACTGGGTGATGTCGGTCAGACAGGCGGTGTCGACCGAGTTCTGCAGAATCAGCCAACCGGCGCCGAGGATGAGCGCGAACGGCAGGGTGTCGATCAGGTAGGCACCGACCCGGGTGCGCCACGGCGTATAGGCCTGGTTCGGCAGACTGCGGATTGCCGGCCCGGGCGGCGGCGGCGCATATCCTCCGGCGGGCGGAGGCGGCGGCGGGTAGTCACCACCGAGCGGCGGCGGGGGCGGTTGGTCGGTCATGGACGGCTTTCCCTCTGCGCAGAATTTGCTGGACTGGGCGGCATCAGGTTATCGGAGAACGGGGAACGGCCACGCTGCGGCCGGGAAAGAATCGGCGGCGTTTGATGCGCCGCCGCCATGGCCGCCGCCCACCAACCGCGCCACGCGCGCAGTGGTTTGCTACCCGAAGTAATTTGCTTGTAGCCCGTCCCGCTACTTGCGTCGCCACCCATCGGAGAGGAATCCCAGCAAGTCGTATCGGGTGATGACCCCCACCGGTTTGCCCTCCTCGACGACCATCACGGCATCCAAATCGCGGAGCGTCTTGGCAAGTGAGCCGACCAGTTCGCCGGCGCCAATGATCGGCAGCGGCGGACTCATGTGCATCCCAACGGCGTCGGCCAGGTTGGCGCGGCCCTCGAAGACGGCCGAAAGCAGTTCTCGCTCAGAGACACTGCCGGCCACCTCGCCGGCCATCACCGGCGGCTCGGCGCCGACGACGGGCATCTGGGACACCCCGTACTCGCGCAAGATGCCGATCGCGTCGCGGACCGTCTCCGACGGGTGGGTGTGCACCAGGTCGGGCAGCGCACCGGACTTCCGGCGCAGTACTTCGCCCACCGTCGGCTGTTCGATCGAGCCGTCCAATCGGGAGCGCAGGAATCCGTATGACGACATCCACGCGTCGTTGAAGATCTTCGACATGTAGCCGCGGCCGCCGTCGGGCAGCAGCACCACGATCAGCGCGTCGGGTCCGGCTTGCTCGGCCACCTTCAGCGCGGCCACCACCGCCATCCCGCACGAGCCACCGACAAGCATGGCCTCTTCGCGGGCCAGCCTTCTGGTCATGTTGAACGAATCGGAATCGGACACCGCGATGATCTCGTCGGGAACGTTGGGGTCGTAGGCCGCCGGCCAGAAGTCCTCGCCTACCCCTTCGACGAGATAAGGCCGGCCGCTGCCACCGGAGTACACCGAACCTTCCGGGTCCGCGCCGATGACGCGCACGGCTCCACCCGAGACGTCCTTGAGGTAGCGACCGGCGCCGGTGATCGTCCCGCCGGTCCCGATACCGGCAACGAAATGGGTTACCTGACCGTCGGTATCGGCCCAGATCTCCGGACCGGTGGTTTCGTAGTGGCTCGCCGGGCCCTGGGGATTGGAGTACTGGTCGGGCTTCCACGCACCGTCGATTTCGGTGACCAGCCGATCGGACACGCTGTAATAGCTGTCCGGATGATCGGGCGGTACCGCCGTCGGGCATACCACCACTTCAGCGCCGTAGGCGCGCAGCACGTTCTGCTTGTCCTCGCTGACCTTGTCCGGGCAGATGAACACACACCGATAGCCGCGGTACTGGGCCACCAACGCCAAGCCGACGCCGGTGTTTCCGGAGGTGGGCTCGACGATGGTGCCGCCCGGCTTCAGCTGGCCGCTGGCCTCGGCGGCATCGATCATCTTCACCGCGATCCGGTCCTTGCTGCTCAGGCCCGGGTTGAGGTACTCGACCTTGGCGACCACCCGGCCGGATCCCGGCGCCACGACCGAGTTCAGCTGAACTAGTGGAGTATTCCCGATGAGTTCACTGATGTGCCGCGCGATACGCATGCGTTCATCGTCTCAGGTGCCGCGACGCCGCGCGCGAGCACGCCCGATGACGATGCGGACCGCCACTAGCCGGTGGCTTCGCGAATGTACTCGCCGATCTGCCGCAGCGAGCGCGTCGCCTCGGGCACCATCGGCGCGGCGAGCTGGAAGTCGTGGATCTGGCCGCGCCAAACCCGGACCTCGGTCGGCACCCCTGCCGCCGCCAGCCTGCTGGCCGCCAAACGCGCGTCGTGCAACAGCACCTCGGAACCCGAAACGTGGATCAACGTCCGGGGTAGCCCGGGCTCGATGTGGTCGAGCGGCTCATAGAGCTGCTCGGGCTTTCCGTCGACGACGCGCTTGGCGGCGGCCTTGGCTACCAGGGCGATCAACGCGTCGAATGCCTTGGACGGGAACATCGCATCGGTCTTGATGTTGTGATGCGACTGCTTGGGTTCCTTGGCCAACTGCAGCAACGGCGAGATCGCCACCAGTGCAGCCGGTTCCTCGTGGGCCTGCTGAAGCCGTTGCGCCAGTGCAAGAGCGAGATAACCTCCGGCGGAGTCGCCGGCCAACACGATCTGCTCCGGCTGGTATCCACGCAGCCGCAGCCACCGGTAGGCGTCGTGACAGTCGTCCAGCGCCATGCCGACCGAATGCTTCGGGATCAGCCGGTAATTGACCACCAGCACCGGCGAGTCGGCGTACCTCGACAATGCGTTGACGATCCTGCTGTGCGAGTTGACCCCGCACGTCAAGAACGCGCCGCCGTGCAGATAGAGCACTACCCGTCGCTTCCCGTCGGCCGGCAGCACGCCGGGCGCGCGCACCAGCTGCGCGGTTGCATGCGGCAATTCGACTGTGGCACGGATGGTTCCGGGCGCAGGAAGCAGGACTCGCGACGCGAAGTCAAGCAGCCCGAACGGCCACGGCATGTGCGGCATGTAGCTGCCCACGGCCAAAATCGGCCGGATGGTCAGACGGCATGCCAGCGCCGCGGCCAGTGCGGGAAGACTGGGCCCACTCTCGACGACCTCGACGGGTGCGCCATCGCTGACGGGAAACTTGCGCGCGCGCAACGCGTCACGGGCATGAATGGCATTCCGGGGCGCGCCCGAAACCTTGCTAGGTGCGGTCATGCTCAACACTTCCTACGTCGTTGTAGTCAGTCGACGAAGTAGCGGAGCATCAGGTTTAACTGCTAGCCAAAGGGGTGTATCTGACCTAGCGCTCAGCCAACCTCGCAAACTTAGCTTGACACGTGTAAGAAGTTCAACAATCAAAGAGTCTGATTCGATACCAGAATTGATTCGTCCCGTGATCGTGTCGCCCCTCGGCCCCGAAGAACACCGGCGACCGGCAACATAAACTGATCGCGTGGTACAACGCGCTCCGCGGGGTTCGATGGTTGCGCTGGCCGCCGCAGGCGCGCTGGCGTCGACCGGCACGGCCTATCTGGGCGCGCGCAACCTGCTGATCGGCCAAGCCGCGAAGGCGCGCAGCGTCATCCCGAAATCGTGGAACGTTCCGCCGCGGGCTGACGGCGTCTACGCCCCCGGGGGCGGTCCTGTGCAGCGCTGGGAGCGCGGCATGGACGTCGCCGTGCACCTGATGATCTTCGGCGATTCGACGGCGACCGGGTATGGCTGTCGCGTCGCCGACGAAGTTCCCGGGGTGCTGATCGCGCGCGGACTCGCCGAGCACAGCGGCAAACGCATCCGGTTGAGCACCAAGGCGATCGTTGGCGCCACATCGAAGGGCTTGTCGGGTCAGGTCGACGCGATGTTCGTGGCCGGTCCGCCGCCAGACGCCGCGGTGATCCTGATCGGTGCCAACGACGTCACCGCGCTCAACGGCATCAGTCCCTCCGCGCGGCGGCTCGGCGCGGCGGTCCGGCGGCTGTGCGCCAGCGGCGCAGTGGTCGTCGTCGCCACCTGCCCCGATTTCGGCGTCGTCAAAGCGATCCCGCAGCCGCTGCGGTGGACGGTCCGCACTCGCGGTCTGCGGCTCGCCCGTGCCCAGGCCGGCGCCGTCAGGTCGGCCGGCGGCGTGCCGGTGCCGCTGGCCTCATTGGTCAACGATAAATTTCGGCGTGCGCCCGAATTGATGCTGTCCGACGACCAGTTTCATCCCTCAGCCGCCGGATATGCACTTGCCGCGAGCCAGATGCTGCCGGCGTTGTGCCAGGGGCTCGGCGAGTGGGTCGGCGAGCCCGCGTTGGCGTCGGCAACCGGCACCGAGGCCGGTCCCGGCTACTCGAGGCTTCGCCTGCTATCACGGCTGTGGCGCCGGCCCACCACCGGCGTGCCGGCGCCCCTCGTCGTACCTGCCCCCGGCTAGGCCCGATTGCCCGGCTAGATTGGATTGCCCGGCTCCCTCTCGGGCCGCTCCACGGCCCGCATCGTCGCCGGGCTAGATTCGGGTCCAGACCACACCCCACCGGAGGAAGCCGTTATGCCCGAAGCCGTCATTGTCTCAGCCGCCCGCTCGCCGATCGGCCGCGCCATGAAGGGGTCGCTGGTCAGCATGCGGCCCGACGACCTGGCGGTGCAGATGGTGCGCGCCGCACTGGAGAAGGTGCCCGCGCTGAACCCGCACCAAATCGACGACCTGATCTTGGGTTGTGGTCTGCCCGGCGGCGAGTCCGGCTTCAACGTGGCGCGCGTCGTCGCCATCGAACTCGGCTACGACTTCCTGCCGGGCACCACCGTCAACCGGTACTGTTCGTCGTCGCTGCAGACCACACGGATGGCATTCCACGCCATCAAGGCGGGCGAGGGCGATGCGTTCATCTCTGCCGGCGTGGAGACCGTGTCGCGGTTCGGCAAGGGCAACTCCGACTCCTGGCCGGACACCAAGAACCCGCTGTTCGACGAGGCACAGGAGCGTTCGGCCGCAGCTGCGACGGGAGCCGACGAATGGCACGACCCGCGTGCCGACGGGAACCTGCCCGACGTCTACATCGCGATGGGCCAAACCGCTGAGAACGTCGCGATCATGACCGGCATCAGCCGGGAAGACCAGGACCACTGGGGCGTGCGCAGCCAGAACCGCGCCGAAGAGGCGATCAAGAGCGGGTTCTTCGAGCGCGAGATCACCCCGGTGACCCTCCCCGACGGCACCACGGTCAGCACCGACGACGGCCCACGCGCCGGCACCACCTACGAGAAGGTCTCCGACCTCAAACCGGTGTTCCGGCCCAACGGCACCGTGACGGCGGGCAACGCCTGCCCGTTGAACGACGGCGCCGCCGCGCTGGTGATCACCAGCGACACCAAGGCCAAGGAGCTGGGCCTCACCCCGCTGGCACGCATCGTGTCGACCGGAGTCAGCGGCCTCTCGCCGGAGATCATGGGCCTGGGCCCGATCGAGGCGAGCAAGAAGGCGCTGCAGCGAGCCAAGCTGTCGATCAAAGACATCGACCTGGTCGAGATCAACGAGGCCTTCGCGGTGCAAGTACTCGCCTCGGCCCGCGAGCTGGGTATCGCCGAGGACAAGCTGAACGTGTCGGGCGGGGCGATCGCGCTGGGCCACCCGTTCGGGATGACCGGCGCCCGCATCGCTACCACGCTGCTGAACAACCTGACCACCCACGACAAGACGTTCGGCCTGGAGACCATGTGCGTCGGCGGCGGCCAGGGCATGGCGATGGTGATCGAGCGGCTCAGCTGACCGCAGGCTTCACAACGTCAAAGCCCGGGCACGGTGTGCCCGGGCTTTGATGTTGCAAGCGCTAGTCGTTCTGTAGATAACTGAGCAGGCGCAGGATCTCGATGTAGAGCCAGACCAGCGTCACGGTCAGGCCCAGCGCGATACCCCAGGCCGCCTTCTCGGGGGCGCCGGCGCGGATCATCTGGTCGGCAGCGTCGAAGTCGATGAGGAAGCTGAACGCCGCCAGGCCGATGCAAACGAGCGAGAAGATGATCGCCAGCGGGCCGCCGCTGCGCAGCCCCATGCCCTCGCCGTGGCCGACGCCGAACATCCCCATCACCAGGTTGCCGAGCATCAGGACAACGACACCGAACATGCCGGCGACGATCATCCGGGTGAACTTCGGGGTGACCCGGATGGCACCGGTTTTGTAGACCACGAGCATTCCGATGAAAACGCCGAGGGTGCCCAGGATTGCCTGTCCGATCAGCACTCCGGCGTTGGTGGTCGACACCGAGAAGTGGGCCAGCAGGAACGAGATGGCTCCAAGGAACAGCCCCTCCAGCGCCGCATACGTCAGCACAATCGCCCGGCTGTCCTGCTTGCGGCCGAACGTGGCGATCAGCACCAGGGCTAGGCCGCCCAAGGCACCGATGAAGGTGAACGGGCCGGCCAGCGCCTCGTTGCGCTCCACCAGGAAGTAGGAGACGACAGCCACAGCCGACAGCACAGCCAGGGTGATCCCGGTCTTGGTGACGACGTCGTCAATGGTCAGCGGGCGGGAAACGCCTGCCCGCTGGTCGACATACGGCGCATAGGCGTCCGCCTGATGCCCATATTGAGTCGCGGCACCCGCGACGCCAGTCCCGAACTGCGCGTATCCGCCACGCTGCTTGGGCAGCGAGCGAAATACCGGGTTACTAGTCTCCCGCACCGTCGGATCCTCTCTTGGAGCTGTCAAATCGAGCTGTGCGAACAACTGATCAACGAACCGTAGTCCAGCCGTGTTCCCGGTGGGGCCATTACTTGGTTTGCAGCCGGACCTACTCGATATAAACCTTACCCGCGAGCGCTCTCGTGCGGGTAACGATCTAGATTGCTGGTCAGGTCGTGACCAGCAATCGACGAGGGATTCACGTGGCATTCACCGAGGGGAGACGACGCCCGTGACGGACGAATCCGACGAGGTCTTGAGGCGCGTCGAAGACGGTGTCGGTTTTGTGACGCTCAATCGCCCCAAGGCGATCAACTCGCTGAACCAGGGCATGGTCGACGAGCTCGGCGCGGTTCTGGCCGGCTGGGAGCAGGACGCCGCGGTCCGCGCGGTGGTGCTCTGCGGCGCCGGGGAGCGCGGCCTGTGCGCCGGCGGCGACGTGGTGGCCATCTATCACAGCGCCCGCGCCGACGGGGTCGCGGCGCGGC